>JAKAQW010000102.1 GCA_021819525.1 Actinomycetes bacterium | reverse complement strand
GTGGCGACCAAGGCGGTGGCGAAGAGGGCACCGGCGAAGCGTGCTGCGGCGACCAAGGCGGTGGCGACCAAGGCGGTGGCGAAGAGGGCACCGGCGAAGCGTGCTGCGGCGACCAAGGCGGTGGCGACCAAGGCGGTGGCGAAGAGGGCACCGGCGAAGCGTGCTGCGGCGACCAAGGCGGTGGCGAAGAAGGCACCGGCCCGTCGCCAGGCTTCGGTTCGCGTGGCGGCCCGGGCACCGAAGGCGCCTCGGCGCTGACCGGACCGTCGCAGCTCGAGCGGCATCGAATGCTCCCGCTCGGCCCGCAGCGTCTGGTGCAGCTTGACCGTGGCCGGTCAGGAACAGGCGAGGCGATGAAATGCTTCGCCCTTGTCCAAGCTGGCGAGGGCCCCGTGCTCGGCAGCTTGACGCTCGACAGCCCGGTAGAAGGCTGCGGTGGCTTCACCCGCCTCGCTCGAGTCGATGCCCATGGTGCTGCGGTGCTGGCTTTCGTGAGCCATGAGCGCTTCGATCTTCGCATCCAGGAAGGGCGCGATGCTCTCGATGTGGTTGGGGTCGTCGGCTTCGAACAACAAGATGGCGTCGGGGCGGTGCGCCGGTTCGGTGGTATCGGGAAAGAAGAGCGGATCCCGTGCGGCGACCACCGCGTCGACGGTGATCCAGCCGGCATGGCGGTGGTCGGGGTGCAGGCGGTAACGGCGCCACGGATCGTGCCCGAGGACCACGGTCGGGCGAAGGCGACGGATCACCTCGCACAAGGCTCGGCGCTGGGTGGCATCCGATGCGAGCTCGCCGTCGACGTTGTCGAGAAACGTGACCGAAGAGCTGCCCAGGATCGCAGCGGCCCGTTCCTGCTCGTGGCGCCGTGTGGTGACCAAAGCCGTGGTGTCGACCCGGGGATCCCATGTGCCTTTGGATCCGTCGGTCATCACGACGTGATGGGTGACGCACCCATGAGCAGCCCACTTGGCCAGCGTGGCGCCACAGCCGAAGTCGATGTCGTCAGGGTGGGCGCCTACCGCCACAGCCACCGCCGGGACCGGCATGTCGGTGGAGATCGGGCCGCGAGTGGGGAGCTCCCCCACCGGCAGCACGAACCGGTCGGGCCCGTCCTGGCGAGCTCGGTCTTCGTCGCCGGGGCGCTGGCCAGCAGGCCTCATGGTGCCGCCATGGGTCGTCTCAAGTGGCCCGCGAAGCGCATGCTGGCGTGCTGTGCTCGAGCACGGACAGGTCGGCGGGTACGTCGATGTCGAAGGTGAGCTCAGGGGGCTCTACGACCCGGACGGCGACACCGAGGCGCTGACACTGGGCCAGGTGGCGCCGGAACGATCCGGGACCGTAGAGGAACTCGAACGGCACACTGCTCGGCAGGCAGATCACGTTGGTGCCGTCGCGGCGGCGGTCGGGGACGAGGGTGACGCCCGCGAAGCCGGTCAGCGCGCTCAACGCGCGTGCCCAAGGCAGGTCGCCATGGGCGATCACGACCTCGTCGGTTCCAGAGCGACGAAGGTGGCCCACGCCGGCGGCGACCGCGTGGTTCAGGCCTCTGCCGGGCTCGGTGACGACCGAGGTGCCATGCGCCCGCCCCCACGCGGCCACTTCGGCGTCGTCGCAGACGACGGTGACAGGCAGCGGGGCGGCGGCTGCCACGACCCGAGCCGCCATCTGGCGGGCCAGTGCGGCCCGAGCTGCCGGGTCGAGCGCCGCGCTGAGACGGCCCTTTGCGGCTGCGAACGCCTTCACCGGCACCAGGACGGCGGCGGTCGGTCGAGAGCTTGCACCACTGTCCACTTCGTGGAGTGTAGAGCTGCAGTGCGAGCAGCGCGGCCCATGGCTTGCTCCTAGGGTAGGCATGTGGAAGGCCACGTGGCGGTTGTCGGGTCGGGATCGTGGGGCACGACTGTGGCAGCCATCGCCGCTCGTCGAGCCCCTACGGTGCTGTGGGCCCGACGTGTCGAGGTGGCCCGATCGCTCCGAGAAGCGCATGCGAACCCGGACTACCTGCCAGGGGTCGCGCTTCCCGAGGCGCTCGGCGCTACCGCGTCGTTGGAGGAAGCGGTCACAGGAGCGACGTTGGTGGTCCTGGCCGTGCCGTCGCACGGGTTCCGTCAGGTGGTCGCCGACCTGGCGCCGTTCATCGGTGGAGACGTACCGGTCGTCAGCTTGAGCAAGGGGCTCGAGCAGGGCACGAACGCCCGGATGACCCAGATCGTGGAACAGGAGCTTTCCCCGAGGGTGACTGGTGTGCTCTCGGGGCCGAACCTCGCGCGCGACATCGCTGCCGGCCACCCGGCGGCGACGGTCGTGGCCATGACCGATCCGGCGACGGCGAGAGCCGTGCAGGATCTGCTGCATACCGACCGGTTCCGGATATACACGAACCCCGACGTGGTGGGCTGCGAGGTGGCCGGCGCGTCGAAGAACGTCCTGGCCTTGGCGGCGGGCATGTCGGTCGGTCTGGGTCTCGGCGACTCCTCGTTGGCTGCGCTCGTGACGCGGGGGCTGGCGGAGATGGGCCGCCTGGTGGTCGCCCTGGGGGGCGACCCGATGACGGTGGCCAGCCTCGCGGGCGTGGGCGACCTGGTGGTTACGTGCACCAGTCCGCTCAGTCGCAACCGGAGCGTCGGGGTGGCGCTCGGATCGGGTCGGGGGATCGACGCAGTCGTGAGCGAGATGCGGATGGTGGCCGAAGGAGTGAAGAGCGCCCGGCCGTTGGTGGAGCTGGCCCAAGCCTACGGGGTCGAGATGCCGATCGGGGAGCAGGTGGCGGCGGTGGTGGAGGGCCGCTGCACGGCCCAATGGTCGATGAGCTTGCTGATGACCCGGTCGGCGAAGGCTGAGTTCGCCGGTTTCGGGCGGGACGACGGGTCGCCAGCCCCGGGGACGACGGGTCGCCAGCCCCCGCCGGTGGTGCCGCGTGGTGGTCCGCTGACCCAGGAGCGCGCGCCCGGCTAGCGGGCTGTCACCGCGTCTTCTGGCGCCGCCCGGGACCGCTACGGACCGGAGCTCACCTGGCGCTCCACAGAGCCCACCGGTCACCGCTCCACAGAGCCCACCGGTCACCGTGCCACAGAGCGCACCGGTCACCGTGCCGGTGGATCTGCCAAGTGGAGGGTCGCGATCTGCTGGGGTTCGAGCCGCAGCGAGCCGGCGACCGGCGCTTGCGGTCGACCCCGCAGGTCGACCAGCCAACCGGTGCGCTGTGCCAGGTCGACGGTGGTGGGGGTGTCGGTCGGGTTGAAGACCCGGAGCTCGAGATGGGCCGACCGGCGCCGGAGCGCGGAGACCTCGGCGCCGCGGACGGAGAGCACCTGGCCGGTCGCCGGCCGCCACCCCCCACCGGGCGCGTGCACCACGTCCAGTGGCACCAGAACGTCGTCGGCCATGGCGAAGGGATCGACCTCGCCGAGGCACAGTGCGTAGCGTGCGGTGACGGTGGCGCCGAGGAGCTGCTGGCCGGGCACGGCGACAAGTGGGCCGGCCGGCAGCGGCCGGTAGGTCATGCCGAGGCGCGAGAGCATGCCAGTGGCCCGCAGTGCGGTGAGGGCGAGGGTGCCGGCGCCACCGGCGTCGGGGTCGATGTCGACCAGCTCGTACTCGTGGATGGCGTCGTGGACGACGGTGAGCCCCCCGGCCTGGACGAACCGCCGCGACGGGAAGGTGGCCATGGCCAGCTCGTCGGGTCTCCCCTCACCGTAGAGGCCGCGCTCTACGACGGTGAAGGCACATTCGGCGTGTGAGCTCAGGGCTCGCTGTGGCAGCGGCAGGTGGATGCGCACCCGGTGGTCCCGGCATGGGTTGACGAAGCTGCTGCGGACGCGTACCACCGGGTCGTCGGCTCGAACCTCGACGACGGTGGTCACCGTGACCGGCTGCTCGCCGACGCGGGCACCGGTGGTGCCGTCGACGTGGTCGGGCCACCGGTAGCAGGCGGTGACGACCACGGTGGCCCGTAGCGGCCCCGCCTCGTCGAGAGCAACGTCCACGGTCTCCGGGTGTGCCACGAACCGGTCGGTCGCCGGTGGAGAGTAGTTGTAGGCGTCGCCGTGGTCGCCGCCGTCGACGAGCTGGCCGAACCCGGCGACGGCGTCGATGGCGAACGTGCCGCTGGTGGGATCGACGGCGACGGTGACCAGGTCGTTTTGCAGGCACAGCGCACCAGGCGGCTCAGTTGGCACGAGGACGCAGACCGGGTGCTCGGCGGGCACCACGCGCAGCTGCTGCCAGCCGAAGCCGGGGACCGGACCGACCCTGGCCACGATCCGGTGCATCGGTGGCTGGTCGAGGCGGATCCGGACGACCGCGTCGGGTCGGGCGCTCAGCCGGGCGTAGAGGTCCTGGCGGGCGCTTGCCACCTCGGCGTCAGGACGTTCGCCGGGGCCGAGGCTGACGCACACGTCGATGCCGGTGGGGTCTTCTGACACCGACACCTGGTGGATGGAGGTGTGGTCGTCGATGCGCGTGCCGCTCGGAAGGAACCCTAAGATGCTGCGCACGGTGGTCGCATCCAGGGTAAGGGTGCCCGAGGAACGTGGGATGCCCAAGGCCCCGGGCCGCTCTTCGAGAACCTGGCTGTGGGCTGGGGCCTCTTCGCCGGCAACCATGACCTCGACCAGTCCGTGGCGGTCTCGGGCGCACGGGTTCACCACGGTGACACCAGGTGCGGCCAGCGAGCTGGCCAGGTCGCCCAAGCTGCGCCGGGCGAGCCCGTCGGACAGCGCCCGGGCGTCGGTGAAGCGACCGAGGACGGCATCGACCACTTCGTCGATCGAGCAGGCGCAGATGGAGTCGTGCGCGGCGTTGCGGACCACTTGGCGCCAGGCCAGCGCCAACAGATGCTCAGAGCGCCGCTCGCGGGCGTCGAACAACGCGCCGTAGGGTTCGGCTCGCCGCTCGAGCGCCCGCTGGGTGGCCGCCGCTGCCTGCTTGACGTCGACCCGGGTGGAGGTGACCCCCATGAGCAGGTTGGCTCGAGCTCCCGAGCGCAGCTCGCCGCGCCAGGAGGCGAGCGCGCCGGTCGGTGCGCTATGGAGGTACTCGGGAAGCGAGGTGACGGTGAACGCGAGGTCGTCTTGGGTCGCGTTGGCCGTGGCGATCACCCGGCCGAGCCATGGTTGAGGCGCTTGATGGTCCGAGCCGTTCATGAACAGCAGCCCGTCGAGGAGGAACGGCCCGACTTCGCTGAGATGGTCCCGGACCCTTCGGACCAAGATGTCGGCCTCTTCGGGGATGGCCGCTCCGTTGCCGTACCCGGCGGGGAGGTACTCGGCGCGCACGGTGGAGCCGTCGGGGGCCTGCCACCAAAAAGCGCTGCGGTCGATGGCAGCCGGCACTCCCCGCCACACCACGGCATGGGCCATCCCGGCGGCGGCCAGGATTTGGGGCATCTGCGCCACGTGGCCGAACATGTCGGGCAGGTAGCCCACCTCCATGGCTCCGCCGAGCTGACCGGCGCGCTCCATGCCGAGCTGCAGGTTCCGCACGATGGTCTCACCCGAGACCAAGAACTCGTCCATCAGCACGTACCACGGTCCGAGGGTCAGGCGACCGGCGAGTGCCAGCGACCGGATCTGCTCCTCGGCTTCGGGTCGTACCTGCAGGTAGTCGTCTACCATCGCCATCTGGCCGTCGAGCAGGAAGTGGCGGAACGACGGGTCTTCTTCGAGGAGGGCCAACAAGCCGTCGAGCACCTCGACGAGGCGGAGCCGGAACGAAGCGAACGGTTCGTACCACTCGCGGTCCCAGTGCGTGTGGGGGACGACGGCTACGGGTCGGGTCACGCCGGCATGCTACGAGCCGGGCCGCGCCGGTGCGACGCTCGGCCTCGGGGGCGCCCGGTGGGCTGCGGCCCCGGGTTCTCGGCGGTAGCGTCACAGGCGTGCGTATCGTCTTCGGCAGTGACGAGCAGACCGAGGTGACAGATGGCGCTTCGGCCCACCTGCGCAGCCAGGGCCACGAGGTGCTCGAAGTGGCCGTCGGGGAGCCGTGGCCCGAGGTCGGCCGGCAGGTGGGCATGGCCGTCGCCTCGGGCCGAGCCGAGCGCGGCGTGGTCTGCTGCTGGACGGGCACCGGTGTGTCGATCGCCGCGAACAAAGTGCCCGGTGTACGAGCCGCGCTGTGCACCGACGCCGTCACCGCTGTGGGTGCACGGCGCTACAACGACGCCAACGTGCTCGCCGTCGGGCTCCGGTTGACCAGTGCCCCGGTGCTCGCCGAGATGCTCGACGCCTTCCTCGCCACCGAGGTCGACGACACCGAGGTGGCGTTGGTGGACATGGTGGAGGCTGGCGACGCGATGGCCGCTTTGCGCGCCGGGAGGTGAGCGGGCGTCGAGCACGGCCGACGCTGGTGGTAGAACGCGCGCACCGGCCAGCAGACGGCGGCTGGGTAGCGGGCGTCGACGAGGTGGGGCGAGGAGCGTGGGCCGGGCCCTTGAGCGTGGCGGTCGCCGTGGTGCCCGGCGACTTCCGCCCGCCGCCTGCTGCGCTGGCGGACTCGAAGGCCCTCTCCGAGACGGTGCGAGAGACGTTGTGGGCGCCGCTCGGCGAGTGGTGCGCGGCATGGGCCGTCGGCCATGCGAGTCCCGGCGAGTGTGATCGGCTGCGTATGGCGAGCGCATTGGTCCTCGCCACCAGTCGGGCCTTGAGCCAGATCCCGGCAAGCTCTTGGCCGGCGGTCGTCGTGCTCGACGGCGCCGTCGACTTCGTCACGCCCGCCTGCAGCGGCCTGGGTCTTCGCGACGTCGAGGTGCCGGCCGTGCATACCCAGGTCGGTGCCGACGCCACGTGCGCGTCGGTGTCGGCCGCATCTGTCCTGGCCAAAGTGGCCCGCGACCGGATCATGCGGGCCGAAGCCGAGCACTTCCCGCCCTTCGACTTCGACCGCAACAAGGGGTACCCGTCGCCGACCCACCAGCGGGCGCTCGCCGGCTACGGGCTGACGGTGCTGCACCGCCGCAGCTGGTCGTTCGCTACCCGGCTGCCATGGCAGCCGGGGCCGATGCAGCCCGGGCCCTCACAGCCGGGGCCGATGCAGCCCGGGCCCTCACAGCCGGGGCCGATGCAGCCCGGGCCCTCACAGGGGCCGATGCAGCCCGGGCCCTCACAGCCGGGGCCGATGCGCCCGAACGCGGCGCGAACCCGGTAGAACAGGAGGTAGTGACCTACGCGCTGGCCGTCGGAGCGGCTCTGGCCAACGCCTTGACGACGATATTGCAGCGTCTGGGCGTGCAGGACGCGCCGCGCCACGACACGTTGCACCTGCGGCTGCTGGCCTTTGGCGTGCGTCGTCGAGTGTGGCTTGTCGGCGTGGCCACGATGACCGCCGGGTTCGTCTTCCAGGCCGCCGCGTTGCACTTCGGACCACTGACCTCGGTGCAGCCCGTGCTGACCTTGGAGCTGCCGCTGCTGGTCGGGATCCTCGGTGTCTGGTTCGGAGTGGCGGTCGGTTGGCGAGAGTGGGCAGGGGCGTTCCTCGGCGCCGGGGGCCTCGTTGCGTTCTTGCTGACCGCCGAGCCTCGAGCCGGGCCCCGGGTGCCCGACCTGGCGGCGTGGCTCCTCGTGTCGTGCTCGGTGGCGGCTGCATGTGCGCTGGCTGTCGGGCTCGCGCAGTTCGGCCCGTCGCATTGGCGGGCTGCGATGTACGGTGCCTCGGCAGCTATCATGTTCGCTTTCGCCGCATCGCTCATCCGTGAGGTCATGATCGACGCCTCCCAGCATCTTGCCGCGCTGTACCTGCACTGGCAGCTCTACGCCATGGCGGTAGCCGGCCTGCTCGCGTTCTTCTTGGCCCAGAACGCCTTTCACGCCGGGCCGGTGACTGCCTCCCAGCCGACGCTGGTGCTGGTCGACCCACTGGCCTCCATCGGGATCGGCATCGGGCTGTTCGGCGACCAGCTGCGCACCGGTGGGGGGCGTGGCGCGGTGGAGTCGTTGGCGCTGATCGCGCTCTGTGCCGGAGGGGTGATCCTGGCACGGTCCCCGGTAATCGTGGAGATTCGGGCGTCCGAAGGCAGTGCGACAGGACCGTCACCAGCGCCGGTCGACTTGGTGGTGCTCGGCGGGCTCGGTGCCCGCTGGCAGCACTGGCGGGCGGGAAGATCGAGCGCGCGGACCCCCGGACCGGAACGACGGAGGGCACCGACGATCACCACGAGGCGATCGCCGTCCTCCTCGGACCAACGCTGTGGGCCTCGATGAGCAAAGCCGTGCCGCCGTCACCGCGAGCCCGTGCGACGTCCCCGTCGACCGCAGATCGAGCGGTGGATGCCGATCCAGCGGTGGATGCGTCGGCTGGTGGGGGCTCACGCCTCGCCTCCTCGCCTGCGCCGGCGTCGCTACCGACGGGCGCCGGGGGCGCACCAGAGCAGTTCGACCCGTGGACAGCAGCGCGCCAGCGCATGGCGGCGGCGGCGGCAAGTGCCGGCGTCGGAGCCGGGGTGGCGGCCATGCTGCAGGTGCCCGAGCGAGTGGTGGAGGTGGCCGTCCCGGTCCGTCGCGACAGCGGTGAGATCGAGGTCTTCACCGGCTGGCGCGTCCACCACAACGTGGCTCGGGGCCCGGCGAAAGGCGGCATCCGGTTCCATCCTGCGCTCACGGCCTCTGAAGTGAGCGCGCTCGCCGCCGACATGAGCTTGAAGACGGCGGTCGTGGACATCCCCTTCGGCGGAGGCAAGGGCGGCGTGCGCTGCGACCCGGGCGCGATGTCGCTCGGTGAGCTGGAACGGCTCACCCGGCGCTATACCGTGGCCATCGCCAGCCTGCTCGGTCCCGACCAGGACGTGCCTGCGCCAGACGTCAATACCGACGAGCGGGTCATGGCTTGGTTGCTCGACACGGTGGACGTGCTCCATGGACGCTCGATGCCCGCCGTGGTCACCGGGAAGCCGCTCGCGGTGGGCGGCATGCGCCTCCACGCGGGGGCGACCGCGAGCGGGGTGGTGCGTTGCGTCCGAGCAGCGTTCGGTGCCCTTCACCGGGACCTGGTCGGGGCCAGAGCCGTCCTCCAAGGCTTCGGCAAGGTCGGCGGCCCGCTGGCCTTCCTCTTGCAGTCGGCGGGCATGCGGGTGGTGGCCGTGGCCGATGTGGGGGGCGCGGTATGGAACCCGGGCGGCCTCGACACCGCCGGCTTGGCTGACCACGTCACCGCCGGCGGCTCCATGGGCAGCTTCCCCGGTGGCTCGGCGCTGGACCCGACGGAGCTGTGGGAGGTGGAGGCCGAGCTGACCGTGCCAGCCGCGCTCGAAGGCGCCATCGACGCTGCGGTGGCCGAGCGCCTCGCGAGCGCGCTGGTCGTCGAGGCGGCCAACGGGCCGGTCACCCCTGCAGCCGACGAGATCCTGGCCCGCCGGGGCACCATCGTCGTGCCCGACATCCTGGCCAACGCGGGCGGGGTGACGGCGTCGTACTTCGAGTGGGCCCAGAGCCGCCAGGGCTACCCGTGGGACGAGGCACTGGTGGCGACCCGGCTGGGTCGCACGATCGACGATGCCTTCTCCACGGTGTGGGCCCGATCCCAGTCGCTCGGCGCCACGCTGCGCCACGCGGCTAACGTCGTGGCCGTCGAGCGGATCGCCGCCGCCATCGAGGCCCGCGGCCTGTTCCCCTGAGCATCCATCCGGCCCGTGTCGCACGCCGAGCACGTGCGAGGGAACCGCCGGGAACGGCTCTCGCGACGCAGCTGGTCTACCAGCCGCGTGCCGCCCATTCGGCGAGGTGCGGGCGCTCTGCGCCGATGGTGGTGTCGGCACCGTGACCGGGCAGGACCAAGGTGGTGTCGTCGAACGCGGCGAACAGGCGCCGATCGAGGGAGTCGATGATCGCGGCGAAGTCCCCTCCGGGAAAGGAGGTGTTGCCCGGACCGCCGGGGAACAGCGTGTCGCCGCTGAACAGCAGCGGCGTGCCCTCGACTGCGAAGCAGATCGACCCCGGGGTGTGCCCCGGCGTGGCGATGGTGCGGATGCGGAGCCGGCCCACGGCGAGGATCTGGTCGTCTTCGAGGATCTGGTCGTAGGCAGGCAGCATGCCGGCATCTGCGGCGGTGACGGCCACGTCCAGCCCAGCGTCACGCACAGCCGGCACTGCCTGGATGTGGTCCCAGTGGCCGTGGGTCTCCACCACCCGCCGCACCCCCAGCGTGCGGCACAGGTCGAGGAGCCGTTCGTGCTCGTTCGCGGCGTCGATGAGCACGGCCTCGCCGCTCTGGCGGCAGCGCACGACGTGCACGTTGTTGTCCATGGGGCCGACCACCACCCGATGGACCTCGACCAGGCTGTCCTCGTAATGGGTCACAGCGCCATCTTGCCCGACCGGGTGGAGCGCTGTCAGCTGACTGTGGAACAGCCTGTCCAGGGCGACGCTCGGGCGGTGCTCTGGTCGGTGGCTCAGCCTGTCCAGGGCGACGCTCAGGGACTGCTCTGGTCGGTGGCACGGGCGGTCTCGGGCGGTGCTCTGGTCGGTGGCACGGGCGGTCTCGATAGGCACTTGACCCGATGGTCTGGTAGACAACGGGACATGGCATCGTCGCAGGACGCCCGCGCGTCGACACAGGGAGCTGTCCCATGAACTTCGCCTTCAGCGAGGAGCAAGAAGAGCTGCGTCGGTCGGTTCGTCGGTTCTTGGCCGACCGGTCGCCGATGGCCGAGGTCCGCCGGCTCATGGAGACGACCGATGGGTTCGACCGGCCGGTGTGGGCCCAGATGGCGAACCAGCTGGGACTGCAGTCGCTCGTCGTGCCCGAGGCCTATGGCGGCGCCGGGTTCGGCTTCGTCGAGCTGGCCGTGGTCCTCGAGGAGACCGGTGCAGCGCTGCTGGGTGCCCCGCTGTTCGCCACGGTGGCCCTTGCCACCACGGCGTTGATGGCGTCAGGCGACGAGGCCGCCATGGCGGATCTCCTGCCGGGGATAGCAGCGGGGGAGACCATCGCCACCGTGGCGCTGACCGAGGACAGCGGACGGTGGGATCTCGACGGCGTGAGCCTCGCGGCGACGGCCCGAGACGGGCGGTGGGTGCTCGACGGCCACAAGATGTTCGTCCTCGACGGCCACGTCGCCGATCTGATCTTGGTTGCGGCGCGCACCGAACGCGGTATGAGCCTGTTCGCGGTGGAGGGCACCGCCGACGGTCTCACCCGGACGCCGCTTCCCACCATGGACCAGACCCGCAAGCAGGCCCGCCTGGAGCTGGCGTCCACTCCAGGCCGCCTCGTCGGGGAGGATGGTGGAGCTGGGCCGGTGCTCGCCCGGATGCTCGACCTGGCTGCAGTTGCCCTAGCCGCCGAGCAGGTCGGCGGGGCGCAACGCTGCCTGGACATGGCCGTCGACTATGCGAAGAACCGCATCCAATTCGGCCGCCCGATAGGCAGCTTCCAGGCAATCAAGCACAAGTGCGCCGACATGCTGCTCCAGGTGGAGTCGGCGAAGTCGGCGGCCTACTACGGCGCATGGGCGGCAGCTGATGGTAGCGACGAGCTGCCGGTGGTGGCCAGCCTGGCCAAGTCCTACTGCTCCGAAGCCTATTTCCACTGCGCAGCGGAGAACATCCAGATCCACGGTGGTATCGGGTTCACCTGGGAGCACGATGCCCACCTGTACTTCAAACGGGCCAAGAGCTCGGAGCTGTTGCTGGGGGATCCTGCCTATCACCGGGAGCTGTTGGCACAGCGGATCGGCATCTGACCGGGCGCGGTGAGTGGCGAGCTGGTGATGGCGGTGTCGTCGCTGCGCCCGCCGTGGCGGGAGCTGGCAGGGCCGGCTGGGACCCTGGCGCTCTACGTCACCCACGACGCCGCCCTGCCGGCGGCCTCCCCGGCCCCGCCTGGGTCACCGGCCCCGCCTGGGTCACCGGCCCCGCCTGGGTCACCGGCCCCGCCTGGGTCGCCCACTGAGCCTGCGTCGCCAACGCCGTCTGGGTACCAGATCGGA
>JAKAQW010000101.1 GCA_021819525.1 Actinomycetes bacterium | reverse complement strand
TGCTCGTCCTGACTGTCGTCCGGTTGGCCGCCGTGGCGCGCGTCGTGTTCGTCAGTTCCACGCACCGAGCTCCCCAGCGATCAGCCATAAGCGCTCGGCGCAAGCCTCGTACTCCTCGCGTTCATAGGTCGAGATACCGCCATCGAAGACCGCGTCGACGGCCCGCGCAGCGTATGACATCACGATGGCCCGTGGGTCGCCGGTCAGACGTGCAAACGCGGTCATACTCTCTCTCAAGTCCATGCCATCGTCCCCTTGGTCAATCATCGGTCAACTCCCCACCAGCGCGTGGCCGCGATTGCGACCTGCAAGTCATCAGCGGGGCCGCCCAAGGTGACGCGGCCGTCCTCGTCCTTGGCCCAGACCTGCCAACGGGCTACACCGGGGCCGTAATCCCACACTTCGATTGTTGCCTGAGCGCTTGTGCCGTCAGGACGGTCAACGTCGCCCTTGAAGGTTGTGACCCTCTTTATCGAGCGAACGTGCCCAGAGCGAGCAATCGCCTCGGCAACGTCAGGGTCGCTTGGGTTCATTCGTCTCCTCCCTCTTTGCCAACGCGTTGATCAGCTTGAAGGTGAGCCCCTTTGGGACGGTGATCGTCTCAAGACACTGGGGCTCGGGTCCGGGGGTAACCCGCATGAGTCGCCCCCGGGTAGCTTAGGGCGCCGAGGATGCCGGCGGAAGCCCGAGACGTCCTGGCGCCAGCGGCGCAAGGTTCGGGCAGGCGGCTAGGCGTCGGGCGTAGGGGGCCGGGAAGACAGTGCCTCGACCAGCTCCCGGTGGCGCTGTGCCTGGACGCGGGCGTACTGCCGACCACGGCTGCGCGCCCGGGACAGGAAGAACAGCGGCCCGAAGCAGATAAGGCCCCCCACGGTCCAGACGAACACCAACAGCCACACCATGAGAAGAACGAACACTCCCGCGGAGCCCAGGAGTGCCCGCACCCACCACGCCGAGCCGGGCCGGCTGAAAGCAGGCCAGATCCGCTGCGTGCTCCCCGTGAGGCTCATGGCTGAGGCCCGGGGAATCCTCTCGCTCTTCAGTGGGACCGGCACGGGTGCTCCCTTCGCGTTCTGCCTTACGCAGCCAGTATGAGCCCTCTTGAACACTATGTCGACCTCAAGGAGTCCGACGAAGCTCTGACGACCGGCGGGAACGCGCGTTACGGCTTCTGGTGGGCAAAGAAGAACGGCTCCAGCACGGAACCATCCGATCAACTGGCGGGGGACCTCTGTGTCAACGCGTTTGTCAACGAAACTTCGCACAACCACTCTCGCAGGGCCTAACTACACCCGACGACAGGGTAGGCGAATAGCCGACTTGACTAGGGAAAATGCAACTGGACCCAACGGGACCACACGACATGCACGGGACTGGCTGTCAGGAGGTTCGTGGGTTCGAGTCCCATCGCCTCCACCGGGAACCCGCAGGTCAATGGCCATTTCCAGGGCAATTGGGAGGCTCGCTGGCGGCCAAGCGTGCCCACTGCGTGCCCAGTCGGTCGGCGGTGGCGGACCGGATCGTCTCGTCGAGCCCAGCGGTGAGCGCGTCGTCGAGGGCTGGCGAGGGCTGGGAACAGGTGGCCGTAGTGGTCCAGGGTGACGGTGATGCTCGAGTGTCCCAGGCGCTCCGTGACGGCCTGACGGCGTGACGGCCTTCGGATGCCCGCCCTGGGCGATGAGCAAGCTGGCACGGGTATGTGTCTCAGTTGACATCCTCCCCAGGGCTGAAGCCCGGGGATTCCTGAGGTGGATGCGACATCACGCCGCGTCCGTTTCAGAGGTTCTCGCTGCCGCACGAGGCGGACTTCTGCGAGCAGCCCGCTTGCGCGGACTTGCCCCGTGTCCCGGGGTCGGCGCGAGGACAAGTCCCCGGGCCAGGATGTTCTCCGCAGCGTTGCTGTCGGCATGGTTGGCGTAACCACACGCAACGCACCGGAAGACCGCTTGGCTCTCGCGGTTTTCCGGTGCGGTGTGGCCACAACGCCGGCACTGCTGGGACGTGTATCGAGGATCGACGAAGAGGACAGTTCCGCCACCGGCGGTCGCCTTGTCCTCGAGGCGTCGGGCGAAGACAGACCAGTTCGATCGCTGGATCGCCCGGTTGAGCCCGGCCTTGGCCGCGGCCCCGTTGGGGAGAAACGCTCCGGGCTGTTCTGGATCGGCCTTGGGTTTCGCTCGACGGACCATATTCGTGACCCGGAGGTCTTCCAGGACGATCACGTCGTGATCGAACACCAACCGGGTCGAGGTCTTCTCCACCCAATCCCGGCGGCAATCGGCGATCCTGGCATGAGCGCGGGCACGCGCTCGCTTGGTCTTCGCCCGGCGCTTGGACCCCCGGCGCTGGCGGGCGAGCTGCTGGTCGAGCCGGACGACCCTCGAGGCCAGCTTCGGGCAGGACGGCGCACGCAGCATGGTGCCGTCCGAGATCGCCAAGGTGGTGGCCACCCCCCGGTCGATCCCGGCAGCGGAACCGGTGGGGGTACGCACCACCGGATCCTGAGCGGCAGCGAAGCTCACGTGCCAACGCCCTGATGGATCCAGTTTGACCCGGGCCATGCCGAACGTGGTGGGCATTGGCCGGGACAGGCGGAACCGAACCATGCCCACCTTCGGAACACCGACCTCGGCCCAGCGGCGGTTGACCTGCTTCACCGTGATGTCGCGGATACAGAAGCCCTCGTCTTGTCCCTGCTTGCGCCACCGCGGCCGGCGGTGTGTCTTCCCCCACCAGTTGGCCATCGCCCGGTCGAAGTCCCGGAGGGCCTGCTGTTGCACCGAGGAGGAGCCTTCGGCCAAGAACGTCCCCGCTCGGGCTTCGGCCAACTGGCGCTGGCGTTCGGCGGGTCCGGGGGTGGAACCTCGGCCCGCTCGCCAGCAGTTGGCCTGCTCCAGAGCCAGGTTCCACACGAACCGGGCGTCTGCACAGTGGCGTCCGAGACCCGGCTCCTGGCCCGGTGAGGGGTAGAGGCGGTAGCGATGGGACATTTACGCAGCCAGCTTCTGGCTCTCGACGTAGCGGCGCACGACGTCGATCGGCGCACCACCGACCGTCGAGCAGAACCACGAGTTGGTCCACAGCGACGGGAGGCGGCGCAGGTGGGGGAACTCCTGGCGCAGTATCCGCGACGAACGGCCCTTCATCAACCGCACCAGCCGGGTCTCCACCGCGCCTGCCAGCACCCGACGGCGGTACTTCGGGCACCAGACCAGGTGGTACTTGGCCGAGTACACCACGTTGGAGCTGGAGCGATACGCCGAGCTTGACATCACAGCGACCCTACGCCTGGGGTGTGACGGTCGGGGCTCCGCCCCGAACTCGCTCGACCCCATGGCTGAAGCCAGGGGCTTGCACTCGCGTTTCGGTGATGCCACCTGGTACCCGGCACCCCAGCCCGGGCAGCAGCAGGGCGGAAGTGCCGGCGGTAGACGGCCAGGTGGCGCACCGTGCCGCCGTGCGGCCCGACGCACAGCCAGGCAGCGGGGTCCTCAGGCCGGGGTGGCGAGGTGGGCTGCGAGAGGCTCGCACAGCATCGGGCTGGGCACCAGCAGCGATCATCTCTGCCACCCACGCCTCGACGTCGCGGCGAGCGACAGCTGAGAGCTCGACCTTGCCCCACCTGGGCAGCGTCCTGGCATGCAGCATCTGCTCGTTGCCGGCTCGGGTCGATGGCTTCCAGTGCACAGAGCGGTCCAGCCACCGTGCCGCCCACTCGGCTACCGTGCCCGTGGAGTCGAGCACGCGTTCACCGCGCAGCTCGTCGGCCTCCGCCAGCACCAGTGCGTGCTCGGCGTCGCCCCGAGTGCGGTACGGCCCAAGGGACACCCGAGTGCCGTCTGCCTCCGAGCGCCGAGCCTGCCACCTGCCAGATGGGAGGCGTCCGACGGTGCCTGCGCCCGACCGGCGTCTGCCCTGGCGGCTTGACCCTGCGCTAACCCGGCCCATGAGGTGCTCGACAACACGGTGTCCAGATGCGTCCGATGCTCGCAGCGGTGGGGGTACGACGAGGTCGCGTGGACAGCCCGGCGCAGCGGCGGCATCATGTTGGTCAAGACGATCCTCTGCACCGGGGTCAGGGTCGCCGAACTGGTGCGGCACAATTACCTGTGCCGCTCGTGCTCCGCTGGCAGTCGTAGGAGAAAGGAAGGTCGTGCCTGATGCCCCGCTATCAATCGCGTGATCCTCAACAACGGGAAGAGCTGGACAAGGCCAGCGCACCTACCCCTAAGAAAGAGCGACGAGCTCAGGCGCCACAGCAACACAGCGGCATGAACGGCTCTTGGGTCACAAAGGGCGTTGTCCCCCGCCCCCACCCTCAGGTGCTGCTGGGCCTTCAAAGGGGGGTGGGCAACCAAGCCGTCGTCCAGATGTTGCGCAGGTCCAGCCCCGCCAGCCAGCGGGCCCAGCAATGGCATGCCGAGGCTCTACAAGAGGAGCGAAACAGGCGGTTTCAAATGGGCGTGGAAGAGGCCATTTCGCGGACACAAGACCGGCTCGCCAGTCCCCCGCGCCGCATTTCTCGACAGCGTCAAGAGCAACCCGAGCAGTCCAACCGGGGGCACCTCAACAACCCCGCCAGCCCCCCCGTGCCCGCCCCGGCTCCAGGAGAGGCCCAACACACAGCGGTGCTAGAGCAGCCCGAACAGTCCAGCCCCGCCAGCCAGCGAGCCCAGCGCCTCGCCGACGAGGCCCGACTAGGAGCGCAAAACACAGAGGCACAAGAGCAGTCCAAACAGGAGGTCCGCGGAAAATGGCTGCCCGCCCTCGAGGGTCACCTTAGGGGCAAGTACGGCGTTGAGCCGTCTGAAAAGGTGCAATCTCAGTACAACCAGGAGGTCCGCGCACAAGCAACGGCCCAGCAGGCCCTCACGGGTCACTTTGGGTTCAAGCACAATCTTCCAGTAATCGAAGCCAAGGAGCTCGAACCCAGCTACCAGGTGGGGAACCCTTATGGGGGTGAGTACATGGGCACCAAATACCTGAGCCCCCCGGAGGCGCAGGACTACAAACTGAGCGTGACCGGTGGCAAAGTCAAGAAGAGGAAGAAGTCTCCGAGCAACTCGACAGACCCGAAACAGAATGCGAGGTGGTTTCTCGAAGATTTCGACACAACCACAATAGCGGAAGGCATGCACGGAGCGAGCGGATTGGCGATTTACGTTCTCTCGCAGGAGGGCGACCTTTATTCGGGCGAGGGCAAGAAATTCCTGTTCCATCACTCGTCCCTCCTGGCAGGAACGAAGGTTGCGGCGGCTGGAGAGATCAAGGTCGTGAACGGCGAGGTCACACAGGTGTCCAACACGAGCGGTCATTACGCGCCGGAGGTGAAGTACCTGAAGAACATCCTGGCCAAGCTCGAAGCCGGAGGGGTCGCTTTGGCGACCGTCGACGTCGTAGAGGACGAGTACAGCGAGTGCGACCATTGCAACAATCGCTTCGCGCACGGCGAGGAAAGGAGGATGAAAGCGGTCGACTGGCTGGAGCGCCACAAGCCTGCGATCCCGGACCGGGCCAACGAGCCACCGCTCCCGCCGCCCACCAGGCCGTCGTGGCCGGTGGGGCCCCCGACAGCGCAGAAGTGGCGGGCGCATTACGCCTGGAGGGCGCAGGACCAGAAGGAAGAACTGGTCGGCCAGCACCGGGCCAACAAACAGTGGCGGGCGCATTACGCCTGGAGGGCGCAGGACCAGAAGGAAGAACTGGTCGGCCAGCACCGGGCCAACAAGCCGACGTCCTAGCCGCGGGTCAAGGTCTGACCTGTGATCTGTCAGTCCCCTTCCGCAGGTCGGTTGCCCGATATCTCGCTGGAGGGCTATCCATTTCACTAGCACGACCACTACATGTTGGGTGCGCGACGAGATCGCCGAGGCGCTTGGTGCAAGAGATCCCCGCCGCGTCCATCAAGGCCGCAAGCCCGATGTGCCCGGCCAGCTCGGCGAGGCAGGTGGAGCGCGGCCTCGAAGCTTCGAGCCGGGCAAGGTCGATCCCGCCCGACAGCGAGGTGATGAGCGGGTTCCTCACGTCGTGGCTGTTCGGGTTCGCGCCCGAGACGAGGTAGCGCTCGGAGAAACACGCCGCGCCAGCGCTGAGCCCGTGGACAATGCGCGCGCGGCCGACCCCTGAGCCGCGAGGCAACCCCTTGTCGGAGCAGAGACGGGCAGATCAGCACCAGACGTGAAGACCTCACCGGGAACCGCAGGTCGATGCCCATTTCGAGGGCCATCGTGAGGCTCACTGGCGGCCGAGCGTGCCAGTGTGCGCTCGCGTGTGGTCCGCCGCCGGTGCCTGATCGGGAGCTGGGAGAGGGCGCGCCTCGAAGGTCGCACCCCGTGTCGAGCACAGCGTGACGCGAGTCCGCCAAGCTGCCTCACGACGTGAAGGACCGAGCCCTCCTGCTATGGCCGGTAGATGACCCTGTAGGCGCCGAGCCGAGCCGAGAAGTGCCGAGCCGAGAAGTGCCCGACCAGCTCGCGCCCGAGCAGCGTGCCCAGGCGACCTGGCTGCTCACAACGGTGCAGAGGAGATGAGCCATGAACGCCCCCTGACCAGCGAAGCGGCACCGGTGAGCAAGCGTCCGTTGGCGCCGCAGGTGGTCGGAAGTGAGAGGATTGGGCCCCATGGGAACCCTGGACGTTGTGCAGGACATCGATGACCGCCCCACGTACGACCGCGCCGTCCAGCGCTTCCGAGAGCGCCGGATCGCCCTGCCCACGTTCGCCGAGCTGGCCGACCCGACGCTGGTGCCCGACGCGGTCAGAGCCGGCCTGGCGACGGTGGGGCCCGACGAGGCCCACCCGCTGAACCTGTTCCGGGTGCACTGGTACAACGCCGCCGACCGCAAGGGCACCACCGACGTTCCCGACCACCTGGTGCTCCCGCCGGAGCTCACCGGGACGCCCGCCCGCATCGTCGTCGCCCTCGCCGACCGGTTCCCGATGATCGGCGCCCACAAGGTCCTCGCCAGCTACGGCTGCCTCGCGCCGCGCATCGTGACCGGCCGCTTCGACCCGACCCGCCACCGGGCGGTGTGGCCGTCGACAGGCAACTACTGCAGAGGTGGCGTCGCCATCTCCCGGCTGATGGGCTGCCGGGGCGTCGCCGTTCTGCCCGAGGGGATGAGCACCGAGCGCTTCGAGTGGCTGGAGTCGTGGGTGGAGGATCCGGCGGACATCGTCCGGACGCCGGGCACGGAGAGCAACGTCAAGGAGATCTACGACGAGTGCAACCGCCTCGCCGGCGACGACACGAACGTGGTCCTGAACCAGTTCTCCGAGATCGGGAACCACCTGGTGCACTACCACGTCACCGGCCGGGCCCTGCACGCCGTGGCCGAAGCCGTGGGCGCGCATCGGGGAGGGCCGCTCACGCTGCGGGCGTTCGTCTCCGCGACCGGCTCCGCCGGCACCATCGCTGCCGGCGAGTACCTGAAGGAGCGTCACGGCTCGCAGATCGTGGCCGTGGAGGCGCTCGAGTGCCCGACCATGCTCTACAACGGCTTCGGCGAGCACAACATCCAGGGCATCGGCGACAAGCACATCCCGCTCATCCACAACGTGATGGAGACCGACGTGGTCACGGCGATCTCCGACCGCGCCACTGACCGGCTGAACGTGTTGTTCAACACCGACGTCGGCCGTCGCTACCTCGTCGACCGGCGAGGGGTGGACTCGATCCTGGTCGCCGGCCTGGCGTCGCTCGGCCTGTCGAGCATCTGCAACATCCTGGCGGCGATCAAGCTCGCCAAGCACCGCGGCCTCACCGAGCGCGACGCCGTCATCACCGTGGCCACCGACGGCGCGGCGATGTACCGCAGCGAGCGGGACCGGGTCCTCCACAGCGACTTCCCCGGCGGCTTCGACGAGCTGGCCGCCGCCGAGGTGCTCGGCGAGAGCCTCCTCGGCGTCGCCACGGACCACCTCCGGGAGCTCGACACCCGCGAGCGCGAGCGGATCTTCAACATGGGCTACTTCACGTGGGTGGAGCAGCAGGGAGTGCCCGTGGGCGAGTTCCTCCTTCGCAAGGCCCCGTCGTTCTGGCAGCAGGTCCACGCCGCCGTGCCCGCGCTCGACGAGCGGATCCGGGAGTTCAACGAGCGCACCGGGGTCACGCTCAGGTGACGGCACTGCCGAGCGTGCTGGTGTGCGCCGGCTGCGGCGCCTCCCCCGACGCCGGAGACCCGTACCCGTTCCGCTGCCCCGACGGCGGCGGCGACGTCGACCACGTCATCACCCGCGTCCTCGAGCTCTCCGGCGCGAGGCGCGTTGCGGCCGATCTCGACGGAGGCTCCCTGGACGACGAGCCGCGGCCCTTCGTGCGCTACCGTGCCCTGCTCCACAGCACCCACCGGGCGGCGCTGGCCGGCATCGACGACGACCGGTTCGTCGCGCTGGTCACCGAGCTCGACCGGCGGGTCGAGGCAGTCGACGGCCGAGGCTTTCGCGCGACCCCGCTGCATCGCGACGACGCCATCTCCGACGCGCTGGGGTTCTCGTCCAGCGGCGGCGTGTGGGTCAAGGACGAGACCGGCAACGTCGCCGGCTCCCACAAGGGCCGTCACCTGTTCGGCGTGCTCCTGCACCTCGCGGTGTCTCGCGGCGCCGCCACAGGATCCGCCCGCTCCGACAGCCGCCCGCTCGCGATCGCCTCGTGCGGCAACGCCGCCCTGGCAGCGGCTACGCTGGCCGCCGCCGCGGAGTGGCCCCTACGGGTGTTCGTCCCCGCCGACGCCGACGACTGGGTCGTGGACCAGCTGCACCGCCTCGGTGCGACCGTGGTCGTCTGCGAGCGCCGACCCGGGGTCCCCGGCGACCCGACGGTCGAGCGCCTCATGGGGGCGCTGGAGGCCGGCGGCCTGCCGTTCACCTGCCAGGGCAACCTCAACGGGCTGGCCATCGAGGGGGGCGAGACCCTGGGGTGGGAGCTGGCCGAGCAGCTGGCGCCGCTCGATCCGCCGGCTGGCCACCTGGTCGTACAGGTCGGCGGCGGGGCACTCGCGAGCAGCTGCGCGCAGGGCTTGGCCGAGGCGCAGGCCCTCGGCCTGCTGGGCTCGCTGCCACGGCTGCACACCGTCCAGACCGCCGGCGCCCACCCGCTCGAACGTGCCTTCCACGCCGTGCGCCGCGACCTCCAGGCGGGCGCCGGAGCCGGCCACAGCGACCTGGCCGTCGCCGCGGCGGTCCGCCACCGGTCCGACTACATGTGGCCGTGGGAGACCGAGCCCCACAGCGTCGCCACCGGGATCCTCGACGACGAGACCTACGACTGGGGCGCCGTCGTCGGTGCGATGCTGCGCACCGGTGGACGGCCGGTGGTCGCCTCCGAGGAGCACCTCGTCCAGGCGCACGGCCTCGGCCGGCGCGCCGGCTACAGCGTGAGCCCGACAGGGACCGCCGGTCTCGGCGGAGTGCTCGAGCTCCTGGACGCCGGCGCGATCGGCACGGACGAGCGCGTCGTGGTGCTCTTCACCGGGGTCTCCCGACCGTCGGATCCCGTGCCGCAGCACGGCTGGAGCGTGCGAGATCCGTCGTAGCAGCCCGGGGCGCGGCGCCCGCCGGCGGGGTGCTCGGGTGGGGCTAGGACGGGTGCTCGGGTGGGGCTAGCACGAGCTGGACGACACCTGGCGCCTGGCGTGCACGCCCGCCGTGCACGCCCGCCACGTCCGGGCCGACCGCCGCGACGAGCGCCGTCAACGACGAGCGCCATCAACGACGAGCGCCATCAACGACGAGCGCCATCAACGACGAGCGCCATCAACGACGAGCGCCATCAACGACGAGAACGTATTGACTTGTCGAAGCGACCACGTCTACCGCACCGCAGTGCCCCGTCCGTGAGGGCGGGGGTGTAGCGGCGCTCGGGCCCCAGGCCCTACTTACGAGCCCGTGGAACGTTAGTGGTTCCCGTCAGTCCCAGCCAGTGACACACCCTCGTGCCACGCTGCAGACGATGCGAACAACCACCCGCAAGCCGACAAAGAAGCGCCCGCGCTCGCATCGGAAGAAGCCGCGTGGGCGCACGGCGAACAGGTATCGCGCGTACCCGACTCCTGAGCAGGCTGTGCTCATCCGTCGCTTCGGGGGCAGCTGCCGGTTCGTGAAGAACCTGGGCAAAGAGCAGCGTGACCTCGCCTGGAGGTACGGACGACACAGCGTGTCTTACACCGCGCAGTCGAAGGAGATCCTCGCACTTCGTAGCGACCCGGAGCTCGGCACCTGGCTTCGCGAAGTCCCGGCCCAGATACTCCAGCAAGCACTTGTCGATGTGAACAGGGCGTACCAGAGCTTCTTCGACGGCCATGGGGGCTACCCACGGTGGGCCCGGTACTCGGGTTGGTGCTCGTTTCGTGACCCCCAGGACGTGAAGCTCCGGGTGAAATCCCAGCGCTGGGCCGAGGTGAAGATCCAGGGCCTCGGATGGATGAAGGTCCGCTACCACCGTCCGATCCGGGGTGCTGCGATCAAGTCGGCAACCGTCGTCATGGAACCTGACGGCAAGGTCTTCGTGTCGATCCTCACCGAGCTCCATCGTCGCCAGCCGACAAATCCCCTGGTGGAGGAGTGGGCGAGCGCGCTAGGCGTGGACCGGGGTGTGACGGTGGCGGTCGCTGCGAAAGACGGGCTCGGCAATGCCGATCTCATCGACCGAGAGATGTGGAGCCATGGGGAACGCAAGCGCCTGCGGAGACTGGAGCAAGCCCGCGAGCGCAAGAAGTCCGCTCGGGAGAAGGCCACCACGGAGGTCGTGAAGGAGGACAAGCAGAGAGAGCCACGAGGTGAGACACCGCGAGAGGCACCACTTGGCACGTTGGCCAAGTCTAAGAACCAGGAGGGTACCGAGCGCCAGATAGCGGCTCTTCATGCCCGCGCGCGGCGCCGTCGGAAGGACTTCACCGAGCAGGTGAGCACGACTCTGGCGAGGGACCATCGCCTGAGCGTGTTCGAGGACCTCCATACCAAGTCCATGACGGCATCGGCCAAGGGAAGTGTAGAAGCACCGGGGAAGAACGTGAGGCAGAAGGCAGCCTTGAACCGGGCGGTCCTCGACAAGGCCTGGTACGCGATCGAGCACCGGACAGCTGACAAGCAGGCCCGCCACGGGCACCTGCACGTAGTCGTAGCTGCACCTGGCACGTCGATCACCTGCCCTGTGGCCACCTGCGGCCACGTCGACAACAAGAGCCGTGTGAGCCAGTCGATGTTCGTGTGCACCAACTGCGGGTACCAGGCCCACGCCGACTTGAACGCAGCAGAGGTAATCCGTAAGCGGGGGATCGAACTCGCTTTCGCCGGTGGAACGCCGGTGGCAGCCCACCAGGGTACGAACCTGGGGCCGCGCACCTCCAAGGACATGTGCGGTGCTGAGCCCTCTGAATTGTCAGGGCGTGGAAGCGGGAACGAAGAGACGGGCACCAGCGCCGTTGAGGGGGCCGCATGACGCGTGTCATGCCTGGACCTCACGGCAGACGGCCCGGAAGCCCCGTCCGTAAGGGCGGGGTAGTTCACGAGCACTTCCCCAGCGACTTCCAGGTCATCTTCGGGAGCTCGATCACGTCGACGGTGATCGTCGTGCTCGTCTTGAACCTGCTCTTCAACGAGCTGCGCTGGGGGAACAAGGGTCTCGACCTGCCAACCGAGGTAGCCATGGAGGAGGCCCTCGATGCGGTCACCCTGGCCGTCGAGCGGGAGGAGTCGGCAGCCGGCGAGCACGTGCCGGCAGTCGAGGGGCAGGTGCCGTAGCAGCAGCTATCCGAGCTTGGCAAGTTTGCGTTGAGAACCCCGGCCGCGCCACCCCCGCAGCCGGCGAGCGCGCTCGGCGCCGAGGTGCCCATCGAGAGCTCCTCCCACTCCTGGTCGCCTCGGTAGCCCACCGGGCTCGGTGGGCCGAGGGCTCACCACCCTATGGTTCGGCACCCGGCGCCGGAGTCAT
>JAKAQW010000100.1 GCA_021819525.1 Actinomycetes bacterium | reverse complement strand
CCGACGCTGGCTCCGGCACCGACGCTGGCTCCGGCACCGACGCTGGCTCCGGCACCGACGCTGGTGCTCGGATCGACGGCTCGCCCATCGAGGGCGTAGCTGTGGTGTCGTCTGCTCCCTGCGACGCCACGAAGGCAGGGGCCGGGAAGGCAGGGGCCGAGAAGGCAGGGGCCGGGAAGGCAGGGGCCGAGAAGGCTCGCTGGGTCTCTAGCGATGCGCGAGCGGACCTCTCGCTGTCTGTCGAGGGCGACGCTGTGGCGCTATGCCCCTCGACGAAGGAGCTGCGCGGCGCGTGCGTGGCTGGAGGTGAGGTGGCTCCGGGAACCGTCGAGGTGCGAATCCTCGGGCCGGTCCACGTGGTGGGCGCCGAGCGTCCGTTCACCCGAGCCTGGTCCTTGGATCTCGTGGTCTACCTCGCCCTGCATCCCGCAGGCGCTACGACTGACCAGTGGGCGACGGCGCTGTGGCCCGACCGTCTAATGGCGCCTGCCAGCCTGCACTCCACGGCGTCGGCGGCACGCCGTGCACTGGGCGCCAGAGCTGACGGTGCCGACCATCTCCCGCGCAGTCATGGCCGGCTCTGCTTGGCTTCATCGGTCACCAGCGACTGGCAGGCCTTCACAGCCGGCGCCGCCGACATGGACCCCGAAGCCTGGCGCCGGAGCCTCCAGCTGGTGCGGGGCCGTCCCTTCGAGGGGGTCCGGGCCCTGGACTGGGCCGTGCTCGAAGGCGTGCTCCCGGTCATAGAGGCGAGCGTGGTGGACGTGGCCAATCGGCTGGCGACATGGGCACTGGAGATCGGCGATGCAGCCACCGCACAGTGGGCCGCCCGGCAGGGGCTCCTCGTGAGCCCTTACGACGAGCGCCTCTATCGCGTGCTGCTGCGGGCTGCGGATCTGGCTGGGAACCCAGCTGGTGTCGAATCGGCCATGGCCGAGCTGGTCCGGCTCGTGGCCGAGGACGTCGAACCCTACGACGCCGTCCACCCTGACACCCTGGCGCTGTACCGGACCCTTTCACGTCGCGGCGAGCGGGCAGCTCGGCGCTGAGGTTCGTTCACGGGTCATCCGACGTGGTCGCTGTCCATACCAAGAGGGCAGCTGTCCACGCTACAAGGCTCATGGTGTCTCAGCGTTGACACAGGTGGCTCCGAAGCCCGTCCTCGTCGGAAGTGACAGATGAGACAGATTTCGGAACGGGCAGCCCTCGTCCGCAAGCGCGCCCTGTACGCCGAGGCGAGCTGTCCCTGGTACTGGATCGTTGAACCCGACGAGCCTGCTGTGCTCGTGCTGGCGCTGGCGCTGGCGCTGGCGCTGGCGCTGGCGCTGGCGGGGCGGTCGTACACCGACCACGCTCGTGTGACCGGCACCGACACCCTGATCGTCGTCGATCCGGTGGTCGTCACGCTCTCTCCGGCGGCGCTGGTCTCCGCCCGAAGTTGAGCCTCGGCTGGCTGTTCGCCGGTCGCTGTCGGCGCCCACCACGCTACGCCCCCACCTGCCTGCTCTGCTGTGGTTCCTGTGGGACGTTCGCTCGTTCCCCGGTCCTTCGGGCCGGGCTCTCTTGCGGCCCGACGCAGGCCGGTGCCGGCAGGCAAGGTCGTCGTGACGCTCGGCAAGGTCGTCGTGACGCTCGGCAAGGTCTTCGTGGGGCTCGGCAAGGTCTTCGTGGGGCTCGGCAAGGTCTTCGTGGGGCTCGGCAAGGTCTTCGTGGGGCTCGGCAGGGTCGTCGGTCCGCTCGCGGCAAGGTTCGTGGCCAGCTTCCGGGGAGGTGGTCCGGGCACCGTGTGGTCCTACCCCACGTGGTGGGGACTGACGAGGAGGTCAACATCCCATGAGCAACACCACAACCCTCTCGGGCAACCTGACTCGGGATCCCGAGATCCGCTACAGCCGCGAAGGCCAGGCGAACGCCACCTTCGGCCTGGCCGTGAACCGCCGCTGGCAGCCTCGAGGAAGCGACGAGTGGGAGGAGTCGACCTCGTTCTTCGACGTCGTGTGCTGGCGGGATCTGGCCGAGAACGTAGCCTTGAGCCTGGTGAAGGGCAGCCGGGTGGTCGTGACCGGTCGCCTGGACCAGCACGTCTGGGAGACCGACGCCGGAGAGCGCCGCAGCCGGGTGGAGATCACTGCTGACGACGTGGGTGCGTCGCTGCGGTACGCCACAGCCGAGGTCTCCCGATCCGAACGCCGGGTAGGCGGCGACGAGCCGGTCGAGGGACGCTCCGACCCCTTGGCCGATCGGGCCGTCCGCGCCGACGCGTGACCGGATCGTGTCCCGGGCCCGGGGTGCCTGTCGCCTCGGACCCGGGCGCGACCGGCGCCGTGCTGCGCTTCACCCGCAGCGCTGCACTCTCGAAGAGCGAGGTGTTCGACCTCTGCGACGTGCTGTGGCAGGCCCAGCGCTCCTTGGAGCACGTAGGGCGGAGCGAGGTTGCCGAGTCGATCAGCCGGTGGATCGAAGTCGTCGAGGGGCGGATCGTTGCGCCAGACACCACGTGCGAGACCCCACACGAGCGACCATCTCATGCCGAGCTCGAAGGCTCATGCCGAGCTCGACGGCTCGAACTGGAGTGACAGCGAGTTGACGCAGTAGCGCAACCCGGTCGGCTTCGGCCCGTCGGGGAAGACGTGGCCGAGATGGCCGCCGCAGCGGACGCAGTTGATCTCGGTGCGGCGCATGCCCAGGGAACGATCCTCGTGCTCGGCCACCACGCCATCGGCCAGCGCCCGGGTGAAGCTGGGCCATCCCGACCCCGAGTCGAACTTGTCGTCGGTGCGGAAGAGCGCGGTGCCGCATCCCGCGCACCGGAACAGTCCAGGGTCGTGGACGTCGAGCAGTGCCCCCGACCACGGGGCTTCTGTGCCCTTGCGCCGGAGGACCTGGTACTGCTCAGGGGTCAGACGATCACGCCACTCGTCCTCCGAGGCAGGAAGCGGCTCGGTGTCGGGCTCATCGGCGCTCCGAGCGTGGGAAGGTGCTGGTGCCATGGCTGCTCCTGGGATCGACCGGGTGCGAGGGATCGGGTGGACATGCAGTCCAACGTCGAAGTGCCCGGTCATGTTCCGAAGAGCCAGCGAAGACCGGTACTTGCCGCACCACGGAGCTGGCGTACCATGGTGACAGGCCAGGCGTACCACGGGCCAGGTCCATCACGGCGGGCCAGGCACGCCAGGGGAACTGGGCGTACTTGGCACGATGCATCGGTCCTACCGAAGCGAGCTGTGGAGCCGGCAGATCATTGTGCGCTGTGCACGGTTTGCAGGTGGAGCCCCGCCCGGTCGCATCCGCGCAGATCAGCTCGGGAGCCTCGGGCGACACCCCGGCACCCCGGCACCCCGGCACCCCGGCACCCCGGCACCGTGCGTCACCTGCTGTGACACGACGCCACCGTTCCATGACGCCGCCCCTCCATGACACCGCCCCTTGCACGACGCAGCGTCGAGGTCGTCACCGGCTGTGGCCGGGTCGTCGATCGAGGAGCACGGCGTCGGTGGCACAATGAAGTGGATGGGGCTCTGCGAGCGGTCCGACCGGCACACCCCGAGGAGGAAACGGTGAGCGAGTACCCGTCGATGGTGGTGCCACCCCGGCGCTTCGAAGGTCGAACAGCGATCGTGACCGGTGCAGGTTCGGGCATCGGCCGTGCCACGGCCGTGCGCCTGGCCAGCGAAGGGGCTGCGGTGGCCTGTCTCGACCTCGCCGCCGGCCACGTGCAAGAGACGGTGGCCGCCCTGTCGGTGCTCGGTGGGCGGGCGCTGGTCTACGTCTGTGACGTCACCGACGAGCACGCCGTGAGGCGCACGGTCGACGCGGTGGCCGACGACCTGGGTCGACCGTCGGTGCTGTGCAACGTGGCCGGTGCCGGCGGGCTGTTCCACACTGCCGACATGGCCCTGGCTCGATGGGAGCATATCCTGGCGGTCAACTTGACCGGTCCGTTCCTGACATCGCGGGCTGTCATCCCGTACATGCTGCACCCCCATGGCGGAGTGATCGTGAACGTGGCTGCAAGCACGGCGCTGGTCGGTGCGGCGTACGCTGCCGCGGACTGTGCCTCGAACGGCGGACTGGTCATGCTGACCAAGGCGCTGGCCGTGGAGTACGCCGATCGGGGGATCCGGGTGAACGCGGTGGCGTCGGGCGCAGTGCCGGGCTCCTTCACGCTGCCCGAGGGAGCCGACCCCAAGCACCTTCCCCGGCTGAGAAGTCGCATCGGGTCGTGCACACCGGACCAGGTAGCTGCCTCGGTCGTCTTCCTGGCCTCCGACGAGTCGGCTCACACCACGGGGTCGGTGCTGGCAGTAGACGGTGGGATGAGCGCCTGAGGGTCACCGACCTGCGAGGTGACCGGCGCCGTCAGGCGAAGATCGGGTCGCGGTCTCGGGAGCGCTTGAGCTCGAAGAAGCCGTCGGTCCCGGCCACCAGAAGCACGCCGTCCCACAGCCGACCCGCTGCCTCGCCGACAGGAGCGGGGCTCACCACCGGCCCGAAGAAGGCGACCCCTTCGACGTGGATGACCGGCGTTCCCACGTCGTAGCCGACCGGATCCATGCCCTGGTGGTGCGAGGCCCGCAGGGCATCGTCGAATCGGGTGCTCGTGGCCGCCTCGGCCAGCTCTGCGGGCAACCCCACCTCGGCGACTGCTTCGGCAACGAGCTCTGGATCTTGACGTTTTTCCAGGTGGATACGGGTGCCGATGGCGTTGTAGAGAGGGAGCAGCACTTCGGTGCCGTGCTGTGCCTGCGCCGCGATGCAGGTGCGCACCGGTCCCCAGGCTCTTGCCATGAGCTCGCGGTACGACTCGGGGAGATCGTCTCGACCCTCGTTGAGCACGGCCAGGGACATGACGTGCCAGCGGGTGACCACCGGTCGGACCTGCTCGACCTCGAGCATCCAGCGCGAGGCCAGCCATGCCCACGGGCACAGTGGGTCGAACCAGAAGTCGACCGTTGCCACCCGGTCCCCTTTGGTCGCCGGTCGTGACCTGCTCGGGTCGGCGCGTGGCGTGGTGGTGGTCGAATCGGGCTGTGCTTCGCCTGGCATGGAGCTCCTCACGTACGTTGCTCCGCTGTCAACGTCGCTCGCTGCCTATGTGTTCCCGATCCGCTCGCTCTGCCCCGGTCATGCGCCGCAGCACGCAGCCCCAGGGCTCGCCGCGACCTGCACCGGTGCGACGAAGCGCCGCATCGCACCCGCCAACCGCTAGCGTGGCCACCCGACCCGACCCGACCCGACCCGACCACCCGCCCGACCTGACCGGCGACCTGACCCGACCACCCGACCCGACCCGACCCGACCCGACCCGACCACCCGCCCGACCTGACCGGCGACCCGACCCGACCAGCGGCCCGACCCGACCCACTCTGGGAGCTCGATGTCCAGCACCGCCACCAGCGCCAGCTACGACGCCGACGACATCGAAGTCCTCGAGGGCCTCGAGCCGGTCCGGGTGCGGCCCGGGATGTACATCGGGTCGACCTCGTCGAGAGGGCTGCACCACCTGGTGTGGGAGGTGGTCGACAACTCGGTCGACGAGGCGCTGGCCGGGCACTGCAGCGAGATCGTGGTGGAGATGCTGCCAGGCAACGTGGTCCAGGTGACCGACAACGGCCGGGGGATACCGGTCGGCGTGCAGCACCAGACCGGGCTCTCGGCTCTCGACGTGGTGTTCACGAAGCTGCACGGTGGTGGGAAGTTCGGCGGCGGCAGCTACCAGGTGTCCGGCGGCCTGCACGGTGTGGGCGCGGCGGTCACCAACGCCCTGTCGAGCTTCCTCGAAGCCGAGGTGCGGCGCGACGGGCACCTCTGGACGGTGCGGTACCAGCGCGGACTGCCGGACCGGCCGGTCACCAAGGGGCCGGCGCTGGCCAAGGGCACTCCGACCGGCACCGTGGTGCGGTGGCGCTACGACGACACCATCTTCGACGGCGACGTCCGCTACTCGTACACCACCATCGAGACCAGGCTGCGCGAGAAGGCGTACCTCGTGCGCGGCCTGCGGTTCGTGCTGCGCTGGCCGGGAAAGGACGAGCAGGTCTTCTGCTCGGAGAACGGCATCGCCGACTACGTGGCGGAGATGGACGCCACCAGCGAGCGCACCCCGGTGCACTCCCATGTGGTGTACCTGTCCTCGCAGGACAGCGCCGAGGCGTTCGCCTCCCAGGCCATCGCAGTCGAGGCAGCGCTGCAGTGGTCGGCGTGGAACGGTCGGACCGACGAGAGCGAGCGGGTCTTCTCCTTCGCCAACGTCATCTCCACCGTCGACGGCGGCACCCACGTCGAAGGGCTGAAAGCGGCGCTCACCAGCGCGCTGAACCGTTTCGCCTACGACTCGGGCAAGCTGAAGCAGGACAAGAAGGAGGCCTTCCACCCCAAGGACATCTGGGAAGGGCTCACCGCCGCGGTGTCGGTGAAGGTCACCGATCCCCAGTTCGAAGGCCAGACGAAGAGCAGGTTGAACAACTCCGAGGTCAAAGGCGCGGTGCAGACCTTCGTCTACGGCGCACTGGGCACGTGGCTGCGTGACGGACGCTTCAAGAAGGACGCGGAAGCGATATTGGCCCGCTGCCTCGAAGCCCGGGGGTCACGCCTCGCGCGGGGGCGGGCCGACTCCAAGCGCAAGCGGGGGGTGTTCGACGACTCGCCGCTTCCGGGCAAGCTCCAGGACTGCTTCGACTCCACCCCGGTGGAGGAGCGCGAGATCTTCATCGTCGAAGGCGACTCGGCGCTCGGCACCGCAGGCGACGCTCGTGACAAGCGGTTCCAGGCGGTCCTGCCGGTCAGGGGCAAGATCTTGAACGTGCTCGGTGCCAAGAACGAGCGGATCTGGGCCAACAACGAGGTCGAGGCCATCTTGGTGGCCATGGGCGGCCGCAAGGAGGCCGTCGGCAAGCGGGTGGTGGCTTCGCTGGCCCCTGGCGAACGCCGCTACGGCAAGATCGTCATCTTGACCGATGCGGACACCGACGGTGCCCACATCTGCAACCTGCTGCTGGCGATGTTCCACGAGCTGTTCCCGACACTGGTCGGCGAGGGCCGGATTTTCGTGGCCCGGCCGCCGCTGTTCAAGATCGACCTGGACGCCAAAGGCGAGAGGTTCGTCTACGCCTACGACGAGCACGAGCGCTCGGCGCTGGTGAAGAAGCACCGTCGGAGAGGCGACGACGTGTCGCGGTTCAAGGGGCTCGGAGAGATGCCGTGGCAGCATCTGCAGTCGACCTGTTTCGACCCGGTCACCCGCAAGCTGCAGCAGGTGACCGTGGAGGACGTCGGCGAGGTGTCGGCCACCTTGACCTTGATCATGGGCAACGGCCCCGCCGCCGCCGGCAAGCGACGGAGCTGGCTGGCAGACGTCGGCCTGGCAGTGCCCTCGTGAGCCCGGCAGGGACGAAGTGGTGTGCTCCCGCAGGCGTGGTGGCGTGGTGTGGTGTGGTGTGGTGAGCGCGGCGGAAGGTGCGTCACGGGCCTACGCCCGGTTCGCGTCGTGATCCTGGAGGTGTCCTGGTGAGCGCTCCAGACGGAGAGCAGACGCTGTTCGACCTGTCGGGCGACGCGGAGAAGACCGCTCACATCTCTTCTGGTCCGGGGGGTGAGCTCGAGCCTGGTGCGGAACGTGGTCCGGGAGGCGACGACACGGACGACCCTCACCCCGATCTCCCATCCGACGGGGACCCCGCGACCGCGTCCGACGGGGGGTCGAGCTCCAAGTCCGACGGGGGGTCGAGCTCCAAGTCCGACGGGGGGTCGAGCTCGGGGCCCGACGGGGAATTCGGGCCGCCTCCCTACGGCGCGGCGCACGGGCAGGGGTTCTCGTGGGACGGCGAGCAGGTCGACTACTCCGACGCGATGCTCGACCGTGGTCGGGCCTACGGCAGCTACGTCATCACCTCCCGGGCCATCCCCGACGTCCGCGACGGGTTGAAGCCGGTCCAGCGGCGCATCATCGTGGCCATGGACGACCTGGGGCTCCGCTCGGACCGCAAGTACGCGAAGTCGGCCAAGACCGTGGGCACCGTCATCGGCAACTACCATCCCCACGGCGACAGCGCGGTCTACGACGCCATGGTGCGAATGGCCCAGCCGTGGCAGTCGAACCTGCCGCTCGTCGACGGGCAGGGGAACTGGGGCAACCTGCACAACGAAGCACCCGCTGCTGCCCAGCGCTACACCGAGTCGCGCCTCGCCCCACCCGCCTCCGCCATGCTCGCGGACCTGCGCCCCGAGATCGTCGACTACGAGTGGAACTTCGACGAGACCCGCCAGATGCCCGCCGTGCTGCCGGTCACCTTCCCCAACCTGCTCGTGAACGGCTCGATGGGGGTGGCCTGGGCCATGGCCTGCTCCATCCCGCCGCACAACGCCGGCGAGGTCCTCGACGCCGCCCTGCTCGTGCTCGACGATCCAGAGGTGCCCTTGGAGCGGCTCCTGGCCGTCGTGCCCGGGCCCGACCTGCCCGGCGGGGGCATCGTCGTGAACCCCGAGAACCTGGCGTCGATCTACGCCACCGGGCGTGGCACGGTGCTGGTCCAAGGGCGCGTCGAGCAGATGCCCGGTCAGCAGACCCTGCGCATCACGCAGCTGCCCTACCAGGTCTCGGCAAAGTCGATCGTCGAGCAGGCGGTCGCCGGCGCCAAGGGCGGCAAGATCACCGAGATCTACACCGCCGAGCTGCCGAGGAACCTGACCGACGCCTCGGGGGTCGACGTCCAGGTCAAGTGCAAGCGCGGCGGGTCGATCGCTCGGCTGGCCGAGGAGCTGTTCCAGCACACGAAGCTCCGCGACACCCTGGCCTTCAACTTCACGGTGCTGGTCGACAACGCCCCCCAGACCCTCTCCCTGCGAGAGATCCTGGTGCACTTCGTCGACTTCCGCCGCCAGGTGGTGACCCGGCGCCTGCGCTACGAGCGCGACGTCTTGCACCAGCGGCTCCATCTGCTGCTCGCAGAGCGGGCCGCGGCAGATGTGATCGACCGGGTCGTGCAGATCATCCGCAGCGCGACCGACGACGACGACTCGAAGGCGAAGCTGATGGCCGAGCTGCGCTACGTGCCCCACGGCCAGCGCCGCGCCGTGCCCATCGACGACGTCCAGGCTCAGCACGTGATCGATATGGCGCTCAAGAAGATCAACGCCTTGAACCAGCTGAAGATCGACGAGGAGCTCCAGGCGAAGTCGGCACGCATCGAAGCCATCGACGCCGTCTTGGGCTCCCCGGGCGGGGTGACCGACGTCGTCCGTGCCGAGCTCGGAGCGGCCCGCAAGCAGTTCGCCCGGCCCCGGCGCACCGTCATCCCCAAGCCGAGCGCACCTGGCGCCGGTGGACCTGGAACCGGCAGTGGCGCACCTGGAACCCGAGCGCCCGGCGCGGCGGCGCCGGCAGCGGGACCGGGCACCGCCTCGTTCGTGCTCGGGGGTGACGTCTACGCGGAGGCGGTGTGGGTCTTCGTGGCCTCCGACGGAGCGACGCTGCTCACCAAGCAGGGCACCAAGCCGCTCGCCAGCAGCCCGCTGCGCTTGTCGGGTGATGCGATCCTCGCGGCTGTGGTCGGCGCCCGCTCCGACGAGTCGTTGCTGCTCTTCACCGAGCAGGGCCGGGCCTACCGGGTGACGCTGTCGGAGCACCCGGTGTCGTCCTCGGGGGCGGGCCGTCGGGTCGTGCACCTGGCCGGTGACCGGGTGGTGACCGCCTTCTGCGGCGCGGACGCGCCCTACTACCTGATCGTCACCGAGCAGGGCCAGATCAAGCGGCTGCCGGCGAAGACACTGGCCGGCGCCCACGGGCAGGGCATCGTCTGCTGCCGCGTCCCAGACGGCGACCGGGTGGTGGCGGTGGTTCCCCACGACGAGGACGACGACGTCCTCCTCGCGAGGGCCCAGGGCAAGGTGCTGCGCATCGAGACCGGTGCCAAGCTCCGCCCGGTGGTGAGCGCCACTGCCGGTACCGTCGCCGGAGCCCGCCTCGACGCCGGTGACCGTGTGGTGGCTGCGGTCCGAGCCGAGGGCACCTCACTGGTGTCGCTTCATCGCAGCGGCATGGCGCTCTGCGTGGCTCTGGGCGAGTACCCGGTGAAGAGCCGGGGCACCGGCGGTGTGCAGTCGGTGGCGGTGGACCGGCCGGCCAGGCGCCCGGCCGGCCAGCTCGCCCTGGTGCTCTGCCAGCGGCCTGACGTCCCGGCCACGGTGTTCACCGACCGGGGCAGCCTGCAGCGCCTCGAGCCTGCGGCCCTGCCGCTGCTGCATCGGGCGACCACCTCGCGGCCGCTGCTGGTCCTCGGCCCCGGGGAGATCCCCGCCGGCCAGGTCGTGACCGAGCCGCTCGCATGACCCCGCCAGGGCCCCCGCACATCCCCGGCGCATCCCTGCCAGGCCCCCGTGAGGTCCCGGCGCATCCCCGCCAGGCCCCCGCACATCCCCGGCACGTCCCCGCCAGGCCCCGACGAGATCCCCACCGCCAAGGTGGGGCCGGATCGTCCGCCTCGTACGGGTCGTCTCGACCGGGACCGTGGCACCGGCTGGGGGCACGAGGCGCCCCCAGGTCTTCGTCGAGACGGTTACGACAGGCGCTCGACGATCATGGCCATGCCCTGGCCGCCGCCGACGCACATCGTCTCCAGCCCGTAGCGGCCGCCGGTCGTCTCGAGGCCGTTGACGAGCGTGGTCATGATGCGGGCGCCGGTCATGCCGAAGGGGTGGCCGAGGGCGATGGCGCCCCCGTGGACGTTCAGCTTGTCGTAGGAGATGCCGAGGTGCTTGGCGCTCGGCACGACTTGGGCGGCGAACGCCTCGTTGATCTCCACCAGGTCGATGTCGTCCATGGTCAGCTTGGCCCGGTCGAGTGCCTGACGGCTCGCGCCGATGGGACCGAGCCCCATGATCTCCGGGTCGAGGGCCGACACGCCGCTCGAGACCACCCGGGCCAGCGGGGTGATGCCCAGTGCCTTCGCCTTGGTGTCGGACATGACGACCACGGCGGCCGCGCCGTCGTTGAGCGGGCAGGAGTTGCCGGCGGTCACCGAGCCTCCCTCTCGGAACGCGGGCTTCAGGTTCGCGAGTGCCTCGACCGTGGTGCCCGGTCGCGGACCGTCGTCCTTGGCCACCACGGTGCCGTCGGCCAAGGTGACCGGGATGATCTCGCGCTCGAAGAAGCCGTTGCGCTGGGACTCTACCGCCCGGTTCTGCGACAGGGCGGCGAATTCGTCCATCTCCTGGCGGCTGACCTGCTCGTGCTCGGCCACGTTCTCCGCCGTCTGGCCCATGGCGATGTACACGTCGGGCAGCCCCGCCGGCGGCGTCCACGGCTCGGTCACCGCCGCGGTGCGCGCCGCGGTGCGCGCCTCGGCCTCGGCGAACGCCGGGTTGTGGGGGCCCGAGTCGGAGGTCCCGTGCCCGTAGCGGCTGACCGTCTCCACGCCCGCTGCCACGAACACGTCGCCCTCGCCGGCTCTGATGGCATGGGCGGCCATGCGGATCGTCTGGAGGGAGGAGGAGCAGTACCGGTTCACGGTCACACCGGGCACGTCCACGCCGGCGAGCAGCGCAGACACTCGAGCCACGTTGTAGCCGGACTCCCCGGCGGGCTCACCGCAGCCGAGGATGAGGTCCTCGACCTGGGCCGGGTCGAGCTGGGGGATCTTGGCCAGCACCGCTCTCACCACCAGCGCGGTCAGGTCGTCGGGCCGGCAGGTGACGAGCGAGCCTTTCATGGCCCTGCCGATCGGGGTGCGACCGGTGGCGACGATGACGGCTTCGGGCATGACAGATCTCCTTGGTGCGACGGCGAGTGGGTGGGCATCTCTCCGGCGGTGACACGTCGGCGGGCGAGCGTCCGAGGGGTCAGTGGTGAGAGGGAGCTGCGGGTTCTGACGGACCTCGAGCCGGCGCCGTGCATGGTAGTAGCTGCACCCGAGGGCTGCTCCACGCCGCAGGGCTGCTCCGGCGCGGCGCGGGTGGTGCGGGCCGGGGGTGACCGGTGCCGGCCGAGGGTGACCGGCGTCG
>JAKAQW010000099.1 GCA_021819525.1 Actinomycetes bacterium | reverse complement strand
GACGCGGGGGTGCGCTGCATCGGCCTGGATGCTGATGCACCTACCGCGCTCTACGACCTCGGTGGCGTCGCCGACGGTCCGGTGGCCCTCGTCCTCGGATCCGAGGGGAAAGGTCTCAGCCAGCTCGCCCGCCGGCGCTGCGACATCGTCGTGTCGATCCCCCAGCGCGGGGGGGTGGCCTCGCTCAACGTGGCCACTGCCGGCGCCGTCGCCTGCTTCGACCTGGCCCGCCGGCGGAGGACTGCCGGTCAGCCACGGGCTGCCGATCCGATCGGGGCTGGCCAGCCCGGCAGCGCCGATCCGTCGAATGTCGCAGCGAGATCGGCTCGCTAGGTGCCGCGGGTCAGGAGATGGGTGTCACCGGCATGCCCGCCGGGCAGCCCCGTGGGTCGTAGCTGGGGAGGGCCTCGGTAGCTCGCGTGACGTCTTGGGGCGGGACCTGGCCGGACGAGCTCGACGACGGGCTGCTGCTCGAGGGAGGGGCCGACGACGCCGACGAGCCGGGAGCCGGCGAAGCCGGCGGCGTGACCGACAGGTAGGTGCCGGTCACGACTTCCAGATCGGTGCCCGCTGGGAGGGACAGCTCTCCCATGATGGCGTTGCCGGTCAGGTGACCGACCAGCGCCTCGGCCTGGGTCTGCTCGCCAGGGGCGTAGTAGACGACGGTCTCTGATGCCGGGCTGGCAGAGCTGGTGGCGTTCCCGACGTTCACCACGTTCTCCCCCAGCTGGGTGAGGGCATTGCCGATCTGGGCGGCCTGGTTCGAGATGCCGCTGCCGTTCAGGACGCTCACCGTGGTCCCTTTGGCGATGGCCGGGGTGGGCAGCCCCAGCTGCTGGCGCAGCACGGTGAAGTCTGCCGGCGAGGTCGGGAAGACCACCGAGCCGTAACCAGGGTTGCCGTCGTAGGTGAAGCTGCCGGGGACTTCGAACACCGGCAGGGTGGTGGTCGGGATGGTGCTCGGGTTCACCGAGCGGTAGTCGAGGGCCAGGCTGAGCAGCTCGTGGAGGCTGAAGCCCTGGTCGATCTGCAGGTCAGGGGCGATGGCGCCGAGAAGGGAGTTGACGGTCAGCGGGTTGTGCAGCTTCGGACGGATGCTCGCGGCGAGGACTTTCAAGAATTCCTGGTCGCGGTGGATACGGGAGATGTCACCGGTCGGGTCGTAGACCCACCGGCCGCCGGTGTAGTAGTACATGTGGCGCGCCCGCACCACCTGCAGTGCCTGGGTCCCGTTCAAGAAGTGGCAGCCGGCGTTCGGGACGTTCAGCCCCGAGTAGGCGTCCTTGACCGGGTCGGGGAAGTACATGCGGACGCCACCCAGGCTGTTCACCACGGCCTGGAACGTGTCGAAGTTGAGCGACACGAAGTGGTTGATGGGGATCCCGTAGTCGTCCTCGATGGTCTTCACCAGCTCGCTCGGCCCCTTGTTCAAGGCATCGTCGACCCGGTTGGCGAGGTCGGTGCCGGGGATGGGGACGAAGCTGTCCCGGGGGATCGACACCTCGCTGGCGGTGTGCTTGGCCGGATCGAGATGCAGGATCATGGTGACGTCCGAGCGAGCGCCTCCTACCTGGCTGCCACTGCCGAACGCTGCGGCCTGCTTGCCGTTCAGGCAGGTCCGGCAGTTGTTGCCGATCATCAAGATGTTGATCGGCTGGTTGGGCACCTCGGCGGTCAGCCCGGTCACGTTGTCCTTGTGGATCTGGTGGTACCGGTACTGGGCGTAGAGGTAGCCGCCGCCGGCCAGGAGCAGCAGGATCAGCAGCAGGGCCGAGGCGGCGAAGATGGTGCGGCGCAGGCGGATCTTCCGGCGGCTGGCTCGGCGCCGTGCTGGGCGCGACACGGGCGCGCCGGGATAAGGGGAGTATGGCGGCTGCTGGGACACGGGCGATCAAATTACTCGGCTTGCACGCTCAGTGGGTGCATTGTCTCGATCACCGTGATCGGTGCCGGAACGGCCCAGGTCACGGCCCCGGTCGAGGTCCCGGTCACGGCCCAGCGGTCACGGCCCCGGTCACGGCCCCGGTCACGGCCCCGGTCGAGGTTCCGGTCACGGCCCAGCGGTCGAGGTCCAGGTCACGGCCCAGCGGTCGAGGTTCCGGTCGCGGCCCCGGTCACGGCCCAGCGGTCGAGGTTCCGGTCGCGGCCCGGGTCGGCCCGATCATCGGCAGTCCGGGTCTTCGAGTCGAACCGAGCAGCTCTTCGGGTTGCAGGAGCACACACGCCCCGCTGCCGGCCGGCGAGGTCAGGTCTCGGGGAGACCGCCGACGAAGCCGGCAGGGGTGATCCACGACCGGTCCAGATCACCGACCGACGGGCAACCGGCGAGCAGCAGGGTCTGGGCCAGCTCGCGGCGCAAGGAGGCGAGCACCTGGGCCACACCGGCCTCGCCGCCGGCGGCCAACCCCCACAGGTAGGGCCGGCCGATCATGACGGCGGTGGCGCCCAGTGCCAGCGCCTTGGCCACATGGGTGCCCCGGCGGATGCCGCCGTCGAAGAGCACTTCTACCCGGGTGCCCACCGCTGCGACCACGGCCGGCAAGGCGTGGAGGGTGGCGACGGAGCCATCGAGCTGGCGCCCACCGTGGTTCGAGACCACCACGGCATCGGCACCCCGTTCGGCGGCAGCGGCTGCATCCGCTGCCGCCACCACGCCCTTCACCACCAGCTTGCCTGGCCACTGCTCGCGAAGCCAGGCGATGTCGTCCCAGCGGAACGGGGAGGACGCCATCGACAACATGCTGAACCCGTCGACGCTGTGGGCGGGCGAGAAGCGGATGCCGGAGCGGGCCATGGCATAGACCCAGCCGGGGCGGGCCAGGATCTGTGGTCCCAGGCGCGCAGCGTTGCGGGCGTCGATCCGCAGCGGTGAGGCCACACCGTTGCGCCGGTCACGCTCACGGTTGCCCAGCGCCGGGGTGTCCACCGTCACTACCAGCACCTCGACCCCAGCCTCGGCCACCTTGGCGAGCAACGGCTCGGCGCCGCGCCGGCCACCAGGTGCGTAAAGCTGGAACCAGAGCAGCCCCGGGGCTGCCGGTGCCACCTCGTCGACCGGCGAGCCGGCCACCGTGCTCAGCACGGAGACCGTGCCGGCATGGGCCGCGGCCCGGGCCACGCCCACGGCCCCGTCGGGGTGCATCAGCCGCACCAGCCCGCAGGGGGCCAGAAGCACGGGGAGCGACAGCGACGTACCGAGCACCGACGTCGTCAGGTCCGGGGTCTCGCCACCTACTGCCATACGCGGCACCAGGGCCACGTCGTCGAAGGCCGACTCGTTGGCGTGCATGGTCCGCTCGTCGTCGGCGGCCCCGTCGATGTAGTCGAACACCACTCGAGGCAGGGCGCGCCGGGCGAAACGGCGGGCGTCGGCGACATTGGTGATCTGCTTGGCGCGCATCCTGCCAGTGTCGCGCAGGCTCGCCGCAGGGGTCGGCGGCCGCTACGGTCGATCCGGTGACCGTCGCCCTCGCCGTCGTCGCTGCGATCGCAGTCGTGGTCGCCGTGGTCGCCACTGCGCGCGAGCGCCGTGGTTCCCGGCTGCTGGTCGGCTCGCGTGCCGAGAACGAGCAGCTCCACGCCGAGGCCGAGCGGCTACGGGGTCGTGCCGAGGCGCTCGAGGCGCAGAACGAGCAGCTCCACGCCGAGGCCGGGCAGTTCGAGGCGCAGAACGAGCAGCTCCACGCCGAGGCCGGGCAGTTCGAGGCGCAGAACGAGCAGCTCCACGCCGAGGCCGGGCAGTTCGAGGCGCAGAACGAGCAGCTCCACGCCGAGGCCGGGCAGTTCGAGGCGCAGAACGAGCAGCTCCACGCCGAGGCCGCACAGCCCGGAGTCGATGCCCATGCTCGTCGCGTGGAGGCCGAAGCGCTTCGTGTCGAGACAGAGCCGCTCCGAGCCGGGAGTGCTCAGCCGGGCACCGCAGCCGACGAAGAGCGAGCCGAGCTGTCAGCGTCGGCGCAGGCTGCGGCGATCTGGAGGCTCGAACGGCTGCGGTTGGAGCGCGAGTGGCGCGAGATAGCCGGCGTGGCGGTGCCAGTGCCGGTGGCCTGGGATGATCCGGTTGCTGCCGCGCTCGCCGTCGAGCTCGAGCTCATCCGAGAGAGCATCGGCACTCCGGGTCGCCTGGAGGTCGCCGACGAGAGCATTGTTACCCCGAGCCGGTCGGAGGTCGCCGGCGCAGCCGGTCTGATCGAGGCTGGAGCCGGCACCGAAGACGGCAGTGCTCTCGAGGTCGCGGGCCATTCCGACGACCGGTGGCGCGACGGTAGTCAGGATGACGACACGGCTTTGCCCAGGCGCTCTGCAGCGCGCCATGGATCGGGAGAAGAGCTGGCTGCTCGGTGGCTCAGTGATCCGCTGTGCACGGTGTCGACAGTTCGCGTGGTTGCCGAACTGCTGCGATGCCTCGCGCACATCGGCGAAGAGTTGTTGGTTCGTGTCGGCTGGTGCGAGGTGCAGGTGACGGTGGCTGTCGAACCGGGGACCGAGCGCCCCGATCTGAGCGAGCTCGCGCAGCTGGCCACGGCGGCCAGCGGACTTGTCGAGGTCACCGTGGTCGACGAGGGATTGCAGGTACTGGTTCGCATGCCGCCGAGCTCCCGCTGAACCAGGGGCGACATGTGCGCTCTGCCTGCTAGCGGCTGAAGATCAAGGGGACGGCGGCTCTGGCCGGCTGCCGGGCAGGTCGATCGGGCCGGCTGGCGGTGGCGTCGTGGCGCCGGTCGTGGGCGACAACGGCTGGGTGGTACTGGTCGTGGGCGACAACGGCTGGGTGGTACTGATCGTGGGCGCCTCGCGGTCCTGGTCATAGGCGACCGTTGCTGCCGCCCGCTCCAGGGTCTTGTGGTGCGCCGCCGAGGCACTCGTCGAGGGTTGCCGCTTCGACGTCGAGACGGTGCAGGACGCCAGGAACGATGCGGCGCTCGGCCATGGAGCCGAGGCCGGGCACTGCCACGGTGAGCGTGCCGTCGAGAGAGCGCCGGGCGCCCTCGGGATCGGGCACGATCCGGAAGTCGGCCCGCCCGTGGAGGAGGCGGGGGTTCGCCTCGGCCTCCATGGTGAGCGAGCCGCTCGCGAAGCCTTGATCGACCGTGATCTCTTGCACCCATGTGAGGCGCCGCCCGCCGAGCAGCCGCCGGGCCGTCTTGTCGAGCTGGCCCACGTACTCGTAACGGAGGCGGAGGGTGACCTCGTCACCATCGGTGTGCTGGGCGATGAGCTCGGGTTCGGCCAAGTCGGGAAGCACCAGGGCGAGGTGGAACGCCGGGTCCGCCAGGCGCCCCGCCACTGCCTGCGCTGTGGCGTGGAACCGGTGCTCGGCGTGGAAGCGCGTGTCTCCAGCCACCCATCTCCCTGGTAGGCACCGAAATCCGTTCGCGGCCTGGGCCTGAGGAGGTCACGGTACGTCCTGGGAGGGCCTGCGGCCCGTCACGGCGGCTGCTACTCGTCCAGCAGCCGCTTCAGGCTCCTCGTGCTCCCACACCACGACGAGCGACCAACCTGCGGCCCCGAGCCGCATCGCCGTGTCCTCATCCCTGCGCTGGTTGCTCGAGAGCTTGTCGGCCCACCAGGCGGCGTTCGCCTTGGGGGTAGTCCCGTGCTCGGGGCAGCCATGCCAGAAGCAGCCGCGGACCTCGACGACGACCTTGGCTCGGGGGAACACGATGTCGTGGTGCCGGCGCCGGTCCACCACTGGGAGGTGAAGGCGGTAACGCAGCCCCCGATGGTGCAGCGCTCTCCTCAGGGCCACTTCGGGGGCCGTGTCCCTGCGCCGTTGCCGCTGCATCCGGGCCAGGACCACAGGCCCAGACGCCGGTGGGAAGCTCATAGCGTCGAGAAGCGGTAGTCGTAGAGGCTCGCCGCGCGCATCACCATGGCAGCATAGGTGTCCTGTTCACCCGGCTGTGGAGCGGGCGGCCCGGTGTGGAGCGTCACAGGCGTTCCGTCGTTCGCCATGGCGATGACCACGATCCCGAGGGCATCGAAGCCGCTCTCCCCAACAGCCGATCGCCTCGGGAGCTCTCGGAGCTTCGCAACGAGCGATTCGGTGGCGGCCGGCTGGTGGTGCTGGTTCACGACGATCGGCTGGCCGGCGCTCTGACGTCCCGGCGAGACGAAGGTGTCGGCAATGTTCACCACCGCCAGCCCGACGGCGACGGCCTGGTCGGCGGCTCCATGGATCGTCGCCTGTGACGAATTGAGCTCGTCGAACATCCGACTCTCGGATTTCTTGTGCTCGGTGGCGCAGGCCTTGGCCTCGAGGGCCACGAGCACCGAGCCGACCGGCTGGCGTTCGATAGGCGGCAGTGCGGCGAAGGTGGCCTGTTCTTCTGGAGTGAGCACGACGCCGATCGACTCGCCGATCTCCGCCAGGGTGACGGTGTGCTTTGCGACCTTGTGGTCAGCGGCAGGCTTGGCGATCACCAGGTCGAGGTCCTTCTTTCGTGAGGTCTTGAAGTCGACCATCGTGTGATTGACGCCGATGCACACCTTCGCGTCGGTGACGTGCCGGCGAAGCAACGAGCTCGTCTTCAGGAGGTCGAAAGCGATGGCCCAGCAGCAGAGCTTCGAGTGATGGTCACTGCGCGAGTGGTATTGGAGCATCTGCTCAGAGGGTCCGAAGGGGCGGACCTCGCTCAGGGTCCGGGCGATGATCTCGAGGCCGTTCATGGTTCGTGTGTGAGCTCGACGTGCTTCTTCATGTCGAGGCGGAACTGCTCCGGAGCTCGCAGTCTTCCGCGGTCGAGCCGTTCGAGGAACCCGGCGGCAGCGCGGTGCGACAACGGCACGCAATCGTCGGCCATGAGGTCGAGCAGATGCTTGTAGCGTCGTCGCTCAGGCCACGGGGAGACGTCGACGCTCCACGCCCTCCCTCGTTCGCCCCAGGCCGCCGTCGGCCACGGTGCACCTACCGGCAGGCGGGTCGACAGCGACTCGTCCCAGGTGCCGGGCTCGACGAGACGCCGCCCGACCCAGGCCGAGACGCCGACGGTCACTGCGTTACCCACGAGCTTCCACCGGGCGCCCTCTCCGCGGTGGTGCCCGGCGGCTGGCGCCGTCCACCCCTTGCGGAAGCCCTGAAGGCGTTCAGCCGTCGTGATGCCGGGCGTGACGAATTTCGCGCCGTTCGGCTGGCCGGGGAGCCACACGGCGGGCGGGGAGGGGATGCCGATCGTGGAGCCACCTTTGAGTGTCGGCACCCCGTCGCGGCACCAGCCGAGGCCCCTGAGGCCTTCGGTCCAAAAAAACCCGAAGGCGTCCTCGCGAAGCTCCGCCTCGTCTCGCTCCCCGGCGTCGTCGACGAACAGTACCGCTCTCGGGTCCTCCGTCCGGCTGGCGAGGAGGATGACTCGCTGTCGGCGCTGGGGAACCCCGGTGAAACGGGAGTCGACGAGCCGGTACGCCCACCGGAAACCCATGCGACTCAGCTCCTGGGTGATCGAGGCCATGGCGCGCCCGCCGTGCAGCGGGAGCATGTTCCGTACGTTCTCGAGGAGAACCCAGGTGGCCCCGTGGCCGCCCACCAGGGTGAGAGCTTTGCGGACCAGTCCCGACTGGCGGCCCTCGATCCCGGCGGTCATCCCTGCCTGGGAGAGGTCCGTGCAAGGGAATCCGGCGGTGACGACGAAGCAAGGCGGGAGGGCGTCGACGTCACCGATGTCGCCATCGAGGCGAACGCCGGGGAATCGGTGGCGCAGGACGGTCTGGGCCGGCTCCCAGCGCTCGACCAGGTACTCAGTGCGGAAACCCGCTCGCTCCAGGCCGATCTCGATCCCTCCGACACCAGCGAACAGGGCGGACACGGATCGGGAGTCAGGCACGCCACATTCTCGCATCCAGGAGTGACGACGCGGTGGTTCTCCCAGCGAGATGCCGGTCCTCTCCGAAGCCGACCGAATCGCGCTCGACGAGGCGCTGCAGGTGCTGGTCCGCATGCCACCGTGGGACCGCTGGGCGAGGTGCTGCCGATGCCAGCTGCTCGTGGCCGAGATGAGCTGGCTGTTGGCCGCGGGTGCCGATGACCACCACGACAGCGGCAAGGAAGGTGGCGGCCATGGTGGCGATGGCGACATGGAAGCCCACCGTGGTCATCATGATCCCGATGACCGTGACGGCAACCGACAGCGCCCCGATGGACTGCGAGACCGGAACGAAAAGGACAGACCGAACCCCGCGCGCTGGGCTTCGGCGTGCAGGTGGTCAGAACAGTGCCTGGCGCAGCGACAGCTCGGGGTAGGAGAAGATGTCGACCGCCAGCCCGATGGCGCCCCGCACAGCCAGGGCTGCGGCCCGCGCCGAGATCCTGGTGTTGGTCGTAGGCGACCGGTCACAGAGGTCACAGGGTGCCCCTGCTGCCGCCCGCTCCAGGGTCTTGTGGTGCGACCGCCTGCGTGGGGCCCTGGACCTCGGCGATCGCTGCCAGGTGGCCCTGGTCACAGGTGATCTCTTCTTGCGTCTTTCTCTCCTGGGCTTTCGTGCGCGGGGGCGAGCTGCTCGTCGAGGGTTGCCGCTTCGACGTCGAGACGGTGCAGGACGCCAGGAACGATGCGGCGCTCGGCCATGGAGCCGAGGCCGGGCACTGCCACGGTGAGCGTGCCGTCGAGAGAGCGCCGGGCGCCCTCGGGATCGGGCACGATCCGGAAGTCGGCCCGCCCGTGGAGGAGGCGGGGGTTCGCCTCGGCCTCCATGGTGAGCGAGCCGCTCGCGAAGCCTTGATCGACCGTGATCTCTTGCACCCATGTGAGGCGCCGCCCGCCGAGCAGCCGCCGGGCCGTCTTGTCGAGCTGGCCCACGTACTCGTAACGGAGGCGGAGGGTGACCTCGTCACCATCGGTGTGCTGGGCGATGAGCTCGGGTTCGGCCAAGTCGGGAAGCACCAGGGCGAGGTGGAACGCCGGGTCCGCCAGGCGCCCCGCCACTGCCTGCGCTGTGGCGTGGAACCGGTGCTCGGCGTGGAAGCGCATCTCTCCAGCTTTCCACCACCACGAGGCGCAGCGCGAAGCCGTCTCCAGGTCGACGCGTACCTCGGCGCTGGGGAACCTGGCGACGGGCTCGAGCGTCGAAGAGGTATGGGACGGAGGTTTGGTTCTCGAGGCACGCGGTCTTCGGCTTCAGGGGATCTGGGTCGAGGCCGGGTGCCGGGGGCCCCGATGGCCGGGGCTCGCCCCGTAGGAGGCGCTGCCCGGCGACCTCATCGGCATGGAGGGCCAGTGGCTGGGCCTGCCGCGCTGATGCTTGCCGGCGCGCTGGTGCTCTCGGCGTGCGGACATGGCGCGCCGCGTTCCACCGCGGTGCGCTCCAGGTCGTCGCGCTCCACGGCGTCGGCCCCGTCGACGACCCATTCCGCTCCCAGCGCCAGCAGCCCGAGCACGGCGTCGTGCGTCACCGACAGCACCCCGTCGGCAGCCGGGGAAGTGGCCCCTGGCGCGGCGGCAGTCGAGCTCGTCTCGGGGAGCACAGGGTGGGTGGCAGGCGCGGGACGGATCTTGGCCACGACCGACGGCGGGGTGCACTGGACGGTGCAGCTCACCACTGCCGCCGACTTCGGCGAGGTCGACTTCCTGAGCACGTCGACGGGTTGGGCCGTAGCCGCCCACGAGCTGCTGGTCACCACCGACGGCGGGCAGTGCTGGCAGAAGCTCGCCGAGCCGTCACTCGGTGATCTGCGCATGGTCCACTTCGTGTCGGACACGACCGGCTTCGGTGTGGCTGGGGGCACGATCGTGCTCGATCCGGCGTCCGCGTCGGCGAACGCCGACGAGGGGTTCTCCGGCCCGTTCGCTCCGGTCGACCCGCGCACCGGTGGCGTGCTGGTCGAGACGACCGACGGCGGCCACAGGTGGAGCCCGGTGCCCACAGCCCCGCGCAACGCGCAGAGCGTCTGCTTCGTGGACGCGACGACAGGATGGCTCGGCGCTGGAGGGGGCCTGTACCGCAGCGTCGACGGCGGGCGGCAGTGGAGCGAGGTGGCCGACCCGGGCGCCTCGAGCGGTGCCGCGCCCGACGGGAACGACATCGCCCGGGTCGGCTGCGGTGCCCCGGATCAGGTGTGGGTGGCATCCGACACCGGCGGGGTAGCCGCGGGCACCTCGCCGTGGGCGGTGTTCGCCTCCACGTCGGGCACCGGGGCCCGCCTGCTGCAGGCCGACATGTACCCAGGTGCTGTCCCCGCCCCGCCTGGGACCCCGGGCAGCTACCCGGGCCCGATATCGGTCATCGGCGCTGGCCTTGCCGCCGTAGGCGGCTTCACCCCGGCTGCCACCGTGGGCCAGATGGCCCGGGTGGAGGTGCTCGACGCCAACGGCCAGGTGCTGTCCCCCGCTCGGGGGGTGGCTGGGCTGGCCGAACCGGTCGGCTTGGCATTCCTCTCGGCGTCAGAGGGCTGGGTGGTCGGGGTCGCCACCAGCCACGGCAACCCGGACTTCGAAGCCGGGGTGATCGAGCGCACCACCGACGGCGGCCGGACATGGACCGTCCAGCGCCGGATAGGCCCGTGAACGTCGGGTTGCGTATGGCCCGGCGCCGGTCGCCCCGTCGCCCGTCGTCCCCTCGCCCGGCGCCCCGTCGCCCCCTCGCCCGGCGCCCCGTCGCTCCCTCGCCCCGGATGGCCAGCGATACCCGCGGAAGCGAATGTTCCGGGGCTCCACGCCGCGACGAACGACCTTGTGACTTCTCTCGGCTCTGAAGGGCAGCGGTTGTCGGCGCAAAGGCCTGTCCGCCTGAGTGCAGCAACTGGAGTATAACCCCTGCTCAGTGGCCATGCCGCGGGGGTGAGGGAACCACGTGATGGTGCGCCGTGCGAGTAGGGACAACGTGGGTAAGTGCTGTGAAGTGCTGCACCGACATGGAGAGGCCCTTCGGCGCAATCTTGCTGGAGCGGCAAGATCGTCGGCCACATGAGGGCTCGGACGCCTCGAAGCGCCCATTGCCCATCACCGGCCGCACCTTTTCGTAGCACGCGGATCGCTGCTCCTCCGGCCCGAGGTCGTTGCCAGATCGCTTGGTGCAGTGGGCACTCGCAGACTGCAGGTTCCGTCCCACAATGTGCTACAATCGACGTACATGGAGATGATCGGGGTACGGGACCTGCAGCAGCACGCGTCGGCGGCGCTCCAGCGAGTGCGGCGTGGAGAGTCGCTGGGCGTAACCGTCCGGGGGCGCCTGGTGGCGGTACTGAGCCCGCCGTCGGCGGCCACCGGGGTCGGCGCGCTGGTTGCCGCAGGTCGGGTGCAGCCCGCCCGGCGTGCGGCGGCCGATCTCCCCGCCACGGTGCCGGCAAAGCATACGATCGCCGAGGTGCTCGACGACGTCCGGGCCGAGCGCTGAAGACGTGGTCTGGTACCTCGACACATCCGCCTTCTTGAAGCTCGTCGTCGCCGAAGCCGAGTCACCGGCAATGCGGGCGTGGCATGCCTCCCACGGCCCGCTGTGGTCGTCGCAGCTACTACGGACCGAAGCGCGGCGAGCCGGCACACGGCTCGGTGTGCATCCGCAGGCCATCGACGACGCGCTGGACACGGTCTCGCTCGTATCCCCGAGCGAGACCACCTTCCGCCGAGCCGGTGAGCTGCCGCCGTCCAGCCTTCGGTCCCTCGATGCCCTCCACCTCGCTGCAGCGCTGGATCTCGGTGCCGACCTGGAGGGAATGGTCGTTTACGACGAACGATTGGCGGCCGCTGCTGCCGCCCACTCGGTGGCGGTGCTGACACCTCACTGACCGGGAGCCGGGCTCATGGTGGAGTCGGTGATGCCCCGGCGGCACCACAGCGCCGCCACCTGCACTCTGGGCACGTACGGGCACCTGTTGCCTGGCCTGGCCTGGCCTCGCCACGGGACCCGTGGCCGCACTCGGGGAGCGCATCGCGGGCCGTGCCTCGCCGTCACCGGGCACGCGTCCGGCACGCCAAGGGACCGTTCGCGGACCTACTGGCGCATAGATGCCTGTTGACCTGGTACTTCGCAGACCTGGTACTTCGCAGACCTGGTACTTCGCCGAGCCGGTGGTGGGTGACATTCTGGCTCCTGCTCAGATGGCTGACTCTCATGCCGACGCATCAACGGCCGGAAAGCGGGGATGGTGGCGAACCAGCTCACTTCTGGAGTCGAGATCGGA
>JAKAQW010000098.1:9390-12246 GCA_021819525.1 Actinomycetes bacterium | reverse complement strand
GCGCTGGCATCGCTACTACGGTCACCCATGCCCTGTGTCCTCCGTTCTCGCTGGTCTCTAACCGCAAGGATCGGGGGGCACGGGGCCCTGGCGGTGGATGCCTATGGGCGGGTCACCGGTCTGGCACCGCCCCACGCCTCAACGCGAAGAGCCGGTAACCCACACCCCACACGGCAGGACGAGCCAGTGGAACAGACCCTTTCCGATACCACCGCCGAGGGGCATGCCGACAGGAACATGCCGGCGGCCGCCAACAGCTGGCGACCCGCCAGCGACAGCGTGGACCGGGAACCGTCAGCGTCAGGGCCGCCTCGGGGAGGTCTCGGAAAGGGACCAGGACGAAATGGATACTGGGGTTCGTGCTCACGGCAACAATCCACGATCCCCCGGACCCCGCACCAACCTCAATACGAGCTTCGCAGCTCACAAAAGGGGGCGGCGGCCGCGCGCGAGGCGGCCCCACCAGCCCCCACCAGCATTCCATCACTTCACGGTGGCCGCTAGGCCATACCAGCTCAGATCCTAACTACCAGTAATGACCACAAACCCGCAGAGTTAGCGACGGTTACGTCGGCCAGTGGATTGAACCACCAAGTTACCACCAAGTAGTTAGGTGGGCGTAGGTTGGCTAACTGTTGCTACGAGGATTTTAGCAGACCGTAGCTCGAGTCAAAAGCGGAAGCTAATGTCGTCTCGTTTGCTCCAAGAGATGGGGCTTCAGCATAAACACAGGCGGCTTGCCAGCCTGGGGACCCAGGTAGATCGCAGGCGATCTCTGCTGCAGTCTGGAAAGCGCTGAGAGCATCATAAACAGTGGTGGCTTGACTACCTCTGAGCGGCTGAACCGTCCACGACATCGTGCCGTCTCCCAAGGTCACCCCAAATGGCAACCCAAGACCAACGCCAGCTGCAAATCCCTCGATCCCGCCGACAACATTTCCATTACTGAAGCCGTTAGTAGAGTCGGTCCCATCATTGAACAACATGGTCGTTCCGCCCAAACCGAGCAGGCTCACTCCCGCGGTAGTCGTCTGAAATACCGTGGGCCATCCAAGGTTCGAGGTAGAGGAAGCGTTTGATCCGAATGCCGACAAGGCCCCTTTGGCGCAAGCGGTCGCGCACGTTGCCTTGCCGAAGTCCTCGAAGAGCGCCTTGAGGTTGGACGGCGGCGGCGTCACTCCCGCGCCACCATTAGAGAGATATGCGACATCGTTAGATCCGCTCGTAACGATACAGCCAGTCCATCCCCCATGTAGAAAGTTTCCGACGGCTCCAACGTTTCCGGAAATGCAGTAGCCCCATACGCCTCCGCCTACTGTAGTGTATCCTGGCTGACTTGGGGAGTTGGTGGTGGGCTGATTAGTATCCCACACCTGCACTCCCAGTACGTCGCCGAGGGCGAATGGGCAAACGGGACTCGAATCGAACTTCAGCACGATCGTGCTGTTCGTCCAGTGTTCGACGGTGAGGTCACAAACATCTCCGAGCAAGGCTCCTTGTGCCTTGTAGCCTGCTGTCCAAGTGGGCAGGTCCGCGGTCCCTGGAGCGCAGCTCCCGCCTCCATTGCAGCCAAAGACGGCGAGATAGGGCGTCGTGGTCGCTTGGCCGATCAGCGAGGCAGGGAACGAATCGCCGAAGTTGATCCCGGTGATCACGATGGTCGGGTTGTTCTCCAGGGCTACTTGGGAGATAGAGGTGACGAGCGGCATATGTGGTTGAGCCACCACGAAGTCCAATGCCGCAGTGGCCGAGTAGTTCCCCGACGAGGTTGAATCGACAACCTGGAGTCCTACCTCGTTACCGCCGCCGCCCGTCGCCGCTGTGGGAGTTCCGTCCACCTGTCCGGTCGATGAGTTCAGGCTAAGGCCAGCCGGTAACGACCCCCCGTCGAGGGACCACTGATAAGTGCCGGCCGGGCCCTCGACCCGCGCTTGGTAGGAGAAGGGTTGGCCTACAATCCCGACTGGTGGTGTCGGAGCGAACAAGCCGAGGGTGCTTATAGGGGTAGAGACTGGCCCGGTCGGCGTTGAGCTTCCGACTTCCTGAAGGTATTGGGCGTCTTGGGTAAGCAGGGCTTTCGAGTAGGTAGCCTGAGCGTTCCACACCGACACGGTTATGGCATCCCCGGGGTTGAAGGTCCATCCGAGGGACCCGTATGACCCCGTTGCTCCAGAGAGGATGATTTCGGTGGGGGTCCAACTCTTCACTGCGACAGTGACCCAGTCGGGACAGCCACCCCAGCAAGACGCCCCCTGATCCCAGTGATGCCATCCTGCGTCCCAGCCACCGGTATTGTCGTGCAAACGGAGATGATTGCCATCTCCGTTGTAAGGGGAATGGTAGCCGAAGCCGATCCCTTCGATCACGATAGTCTGCGGCTGCTTGCTCGTTATAGGGCTCACATAGGAGATAGCTGGAGCAGCCGGGCACGACGCAGACCTGGGACAACCGATAGAGCCGGTTCCGCTCACCCCAGCAACGGCGGGGATGTTCGAACTCGCGTCAGTCGTGGCGGCGACAACAGGAGCGGAACTCCTGCCCACTGCTACACACACTGAGCCCTTCGCACACGAGACACTGGAAAGTGATGCGTTCCGCGCCCCAACCGGGAGGTTCTCCTCCCTCCAGGAACGACCTCCGGTGGTAGTCGCTAGGAGGACAGGGTCTCCGACAATGAGACAGTCGGCCGTCGAGCTACAGGACACGCTGGTGAGGACTCGTGATCGCCGCGACAACCCAAGTCCGCTCGGGTAGGTCTCGACATGCCAGACCCGACCGGCGTCGGTGGTGGCGAGGATCACCGGGTGGTTACCCTCACCAACCGCCACACAAAAACTCGCGTTGGAACACGAAACA
>JAKAQW010000098.1:0-9380 GCA_021819525.1 Actinomycetes bacterium | reverse complement strand
CGACAACCCAAGTCCGCTCGGGTAGGTCTCGACATGCCAGACCCGACCGGCGTCGGTGGTGGCGAGGATCACCGGGTGGTTACCCTCACCAACCGCCACACAAAAACTCGCGTTGGAACACGAAACACCGGCAAGCGAACCGCCCGACAACCCAAGTCCGCTCGGGTAGGTCTCGACATGCCAGACCCGACCGGCGTCGGTGGTGGCGAGGATCACCGGGTGGTTACCCTCACCAACCGCCACACAAAAACTCGCGTTGGAACACGAAACACCGGCAAGCGTGGTGTTCGAGTTTCCTGAGACGGTACTCGACCGCAAGGGGTCAGACACCCACTTGGACACTCCACGCCGGTATGAAAGTAGGACGGGAGCCATCGCCCCGTCGTAGAGCCCAGTGCCAACTACATAACAACGTGACGGTGAGGGGCAACTGGCGGCATTGATCGAGCCATGGGAGAGACCCAGCCCTTTCGGATAGCCCTCAAGCTGCCACCCGTGGCTCTTCTCGGCCTGAGAGGTCCGTCCTGATGAGAGCCGGTTCACGGTGACGAACCCGGCCCCGACGAGCGCGGCTGCGAGTACCACGACCCCGAGCAGCAGACGAGCCGGACGCCTCCCCATCGTTCCCTTCCGGCGTCGCTGGCGTGTTTGTCGATACCACCCGCGGGGAGCGCCAGCTACGCCGAGGTGGGCCGGCTTAGGTTGAATGGCGACCGAGAGATCCGGCCCAGAAACGATAGGTTGGTCGCCTGCCTGGGTGCCAGAGCGCTCGCTATCCGGGGATGCGCCTATCCCGATAGGGGACCCGCAACTCCCGCAGTATCTCGCGTCCTTAGCCCCGTGGTGACCACACTTTTGGCACTGCATCACATCCAGCCTTCTCGTCGACTCCGGCTACCTGGTAGACCCGGGCATGCCGACAACTTCCGTAACCCCGAGATATCGACTTCTCGACCTACCTCCGACCCTGGAGGTCCAAGTCACGTCCGCCACAGAGCGGACCGGGTCCACCATCGCCCGTCAACTCCCTGCCCAGAGTCGGTTCATCGCGCCCTGCGCCTTCACGAAACACACGATCCCAGCGCCGAGGGGAGGCAATATCCAAAGGCCCGTCAAGGCTCGCACATGCGAAAAGTTGCCTCGGGCTGCGTAGGCCAGCTCGATCTCGTAAGGGAGCAGGAAGGCAACCACCGGGCTGATGAAGAGCCACAGCAACAGGCCCGCGAGCTGACGATATCGTGCGCAGCTGGTCAGCACGTCGGTTCCGTTGAATGCGGCGACAATGACCGAAGCGCCGCTCAGGTCCAGGCTGCTGCTACCGGCACGACTGGTCATGGTGCAACACCTCCTGCTCGGTGAAGCTGGGCGAGCTGGTCGCGCGCGAAACTGGCAATCGCGTTGGGGCTCACGAGCGACCGGAGGACCTTCGAGGGTAAAGACGGTGCGGCGAGAACGGCGATGCTCGCTACGGACGTACCTGACACCACAGTCACGCCGGCTTTGTCCTGACCACTGGTCGTGGAGGTACCGACCTCGGAGAGGTCCCCGAGGTGGGGTGCGCTCGGGTCGGCCGTCACGCCAAGAGAGGCGAAGGTTCCCCGCATAGCGCTGTCCGCGTTAGCAGCCGAGGGGCACGAGAAGTCCTCGGAGACGAGGATCGCTCCCTGCAAGGCGGCCTGTTTGGCCGAAGTGCCCGTGACGAAAATCTCGCTGGCCGCGCCGGTGCAGCCGTACTTATTTCCGCTGCTGAGGGCTTGCGTGCTGCGGATCCCGTTACCGGTGTCACGGGCGCTCGGGTCGGGGCTGAACACGCGTGGGATGTCTTTGCAGGGCAGGAGCGGAGCAGATAGCCACGCCTGGGGACAGCCTCCCACGCCGGGACTCAGTGCTTCCGAGGCTGCGAGGTTGGGGCTTGGGAGGGGAAGACGGACCGTTCCAACCTGGAGCAGCTTGCGGTACTGGTCCTGGAGGAAGCTGACGACGGCATTAGGGAGAGTCAGCTCGTGGTCTGCCGAGACCGGCAATGTCGTCGACGCCGAGACTTCCACGAAGAGGATGGTGCTGTTTGCAACAGCAACCCCGACCCCGGTGTCGTGATGACTTGTGGCGGAAAAGAAGACGATCGAACTCTGGCCGACCGTCGCTACGTGGGGGTCGGGCACAGTGTTGGAGATTTCTTTCTTCGTTGAAGCCGTAAGCTTCTCGAAACCCCGCAGCGCGTCGACAGCCGAGGGGCAGGTGACCGCCGCGGAAGCGAGGATCGCTCCCTGCGAGTCTGCCTTGGTCGTCGAGTCGCCGACGATGAGGGTCTCGAGGACGGCGTGCGTGCACCCAGTGGGTTGTGCAAAGCGCTGGGCGCGAACCGACGCCGACATCCCAGAGCTGGTGCCGGAGCTCGGGTCAGGGCTGAACACGCTTGGAATGTTCTTGCAGGGCAGCAGTGGCTCGGCCGCCCAAGCCGCGGGGCACCCGCCGACACCGAGGGCAAGGGACCGTTGCGGGGCCAAGTTAGCGGGCGTGCCATGACCAGCCGCCGACGTCGTCGTACTCGAAGCGCTCAGCTTGTGTACCGGGGACTGGGACGATGCCGAACGGCTCGAACCGCAGCCTGCCAACGTCGTGGCCACCAACAGCAGCGCTACGACCGGGAGGCAAAGGCGTCCGATTCCAGTAGACACTGCGTAACGCTACTCGTCCGCTGGTACCCGCTCAAGTTCAAACGTGGAACTGACCCACGCCCCCACGCCCGTGCTCAGGCTGACCCAGTCGGGCTTCATGGGGCCGAGATCCGCCGGTACCGCCGCTGGCGCTGCAGGCGACGGGCCCGCTGGGCGATGAACCCTACGTCGGGTAGCACCACCGCCCGCTCGACGCGGGTGGTCAGCGCGCCGATCACCAAAGCGATCTGGTTCTAGCGGTGGTCAGTTGCCATCGCTGTCACCCCTCTGCCTCATGAGCGATCCGGCAAATCCCGGGCACTGCTGAGGAGACCCTCAAGCGAAGCCCGGCCGCGGGTCAGCCACGACTCACGGTTCCTAGCTTGCTCGATATCTCGTCGCCGACCTCGCCGACGGACAGACCGACGGCGCAGGGGAGGAACAGTGCGCAGCCCTGGTGGATGGGAATGCGGCGCAGCGGCAGGAGGACCTCGATGTCTGGTCCCGTGGAATCGTCCGCCGCACCGGCGAACTCGTACAATGGCCCCTCGCGCATAGTGCGACGCCAGGGGCCGACGGCGATGTTCGTCGCCGCGCGACGCACCCACGCCTCGATGTTCTCGTGGCCACCCACCTGGTCCCAGCGAGCCCAGAGCCGAGCGAAGGCCTCCTGGACGACCTCCTCGGCGTCCGCCCGACTGGTGGTGACGACGTAGCGCTGGCCGACGAGCCTCGAGTACGGCGCCCGGTAGACGGCGTCGGAGCCGTTGATGTCTCCTGGACCCGCCTCGCCGCTGCTCGACACCGGGCATCCCCTTCGCCTCGTCCAGCTCCAACCGCTCCACACGCGGCACCCCCCGGCGCGGTTGCACCGGACCGCCAGGCACCTGATCCCGGGCCGGCGGGGCTGGCCGTCCGCTGTCCACGCGTTCCATGGCGACGGGGCGTGCCACCACCGCCCACTTCAGCGATTGATTTGTCGCCGATCGGCCTCGACCTGCCGGTTCTAAGTGATGAGCGATGTTCGACGGGCGGCCGCCAGGTCTCGTGCCGCGGGCGATTTTGTTGAAAACGGGGCGCGAAGCCCATGTTCTTGTAGGTGGAGGTCGTCGGTCGGCCGCCGGCAGGTGACCCTGGCGGCTCCGAGGAGCCTGGCGCCGGCTCCGAAAAACCGGTGTCCGGTTTCAGCCCCTGCCTCCCTATTTACCGGTCGAAGACCGCGGTCAGCCCGGCGACGGGACCGCCGCTGCCTCCGAGTCGTTTGTCCAAATCGAGCCCGAAACCCCTTGTTCTCATAGTGAACCCGTCGTCCCTCGACCCAAGGGAGGTCCATGAACCCGTCTGCGCAGTCGTCCCCAACGCCGACCCCACCGTCGGTGCCCGGCGGCCCGCTCGGCCGCTACCTGCTCCATCCCGGCCAGGAGACCTCGACGCTCGTCCACCACGTCCTGGATGTGCTGGTCGCCGCCGGCCGGATGGCTCTCCCCGCCCTCGTCGCCGTGGTGGCAGTGGCAGTGGTCGGTCGCCTGGTGCTCGCCGTGACCCGCCGGCAGCGCTCGGCCGGCGCCCACCTGGTGACCGTCGCCCCCGGGCCGGACGTGGAACCGGCCGGGGCCGAGGCCCTGTGGAACGGGCTGCACGGGGTGCTCCGCCGCGGCGGGCTGGTCGGGATGGTCTCTGGGCGGCCCCACGTGGCGTTCGAGGTGGGCGTCGAGGCCGGGCGGTTGCGGTTCGGGGTGTGGGTGCCGGTGCGGGTGCCGGCGGCACGGGTGGCCCGGGTGGTAGAGGCGGCCTGGCCGGGTGCGGCGACCGAGGTGCTGGCGGCGGATGCCCCGCTGCCCAACGGCGAGGGGATCGCCGCGGGTGAGCTGCGCCAGGCCCAGCCGGAGTGGTTCTCCCTCAGGGTCGATCATCCCACCGACCCCTACCGGCTCCTCCTCGCCGCCCTGTCGGGCCTCGGGACCGACGACGCCGGGGTGGTCCAGGTGCTGGCCCGTCCGGCCAACGGCCGCCGCTATCGCCGCTGCCGTGCGGCGGCAGTGGCGCTGCGGACCGGGCGGTCGCGTTCGAGGCTGGTGCGGCTCGTCGACTTCTGGATGACCAAGGGCGTGTCCCAGCACCCGGGCCTCTCGGCGGACCCGACCCGGGCGTCCGACGTGCGGGCCATCACCGAGAAGGCCGCCTCGCTGTGTTTCGAGGCGACGCTCCGCTACGGGGTGGTCGGCCAGGCCCGGGGGCACGGGGCGCGCCAGCGGCTCCGGGCCGAGGGACAGGGGATCGTCGGCGCGTTCGCCCTCTTCGACGGGCGCAACCGCCTCACCCGCCGCCGTCTCGCCCGCCCGTGGCGCACCCTGTGCGCCCGGCGTCTCGGTCGGGGGGACCTGTACTCGGTCGGCGAGCTGGCGGCCCTGGCCCACCTGCCGATCGACCGGTCGGTCGCCGGGCTGTCTCGGGCCGGGGCGCACGTCGTGCCCCCGCCGCCCGAGGTGGGATGCGACGGCAAGGTGCTCGGCCGAGCCGAGGGTCGCAGCCAGCGGCCGGTCGGCCTCGCGGTGGCCGACGCCCGCCAGCACGCCCACGTGCTCGGGGCGACCGGGTCGGGGAAGTCGACCCTCCTTGCCAACCTGGTCCTCCAAGACGCAGAGGCGCACCGCGGCGCGGTCGTGCTTGACCCCAAGGGCGACCTGGTCGACGACATCGTCGACCGCCTCCCCGAAGAAGCGGCCGGGCGGGTGGTGGTGCTCGACCCTGACGACGACGCCGCTCCGCCGGCCATGAACGTCCTCGACGCCGCAGATCCCCACCTGGCCGTCGACCACCTGGTCGGGATCTTCCACCGGCTGTTCGAGGCCTACTGGGGGCCACGCACCGACGACGTGCTCCGAGTCGCCGCCCTGACCGCCTTGCGCCAGCCGGGCGCCACGTTGGCCGACATCCCACGCCTGCTCACCGAACCGGTCTTCCGGGCCGGGCTGACCCACCGCCTGGACGACCCGACCCTGAAGGGCTTCTGGGACGCCTACGAGCGGATGAGCCCGGCCGCCCAGTCCCAGATGGTCGGGCCGGTCATGAACAAGCTCCGCGTCGTGCTCACCCGCCCGTTCGTGGCCGCGGTGCTCGGCTCGGCCGCCTCCAGCTTCGACCTGGGTGCCGTGCTCGACGGCGGGCTGCTGTTGGCCCGGCTCCCCAAGGGGACCCTCGGGGAGGACTCCTGCCGGCTCCTCGGCAGCTTCATCGTGGCCAAGGTGTGGCAGACCGTCACCGCCCGCGCCAGGAGCGGCCAGACGCTGCGCCGTGACGCCGCCTTGTACTTGGACGAGGCGCAGAACTTCTTGACCCTGCCCGGGTCGATCGCAGACATGCTGGCCGAGGCCCGCGGCTACCGCCTGTCGATCGTGGCCGCCCACCAGCACCTGGGCCAGCTCCCCCGGGAGCTGCGCGAGGCGCTGTCGGCGAACGCCCGCAACAAGGTGTTCTTCAACTGCTCACCCGAAGACGCCCACGTCCTCGTGCGCCACGTTGCCCCCGAGATCTCCGAGCACGACCTGTCACACCTGGGCGCCCATCAGGCGGCAGTGCGCCTGGTGGTCGACTGGGAGGAAGCCCCGGCCTTCACCGTGCGCACCGAGCCGGCCCCGGCGGTGACCGGGCAGGCAGAGGCCATCCGGGCGGCAGCCCGGGAGAACTTCGGTCGCAGCCGGGCCGAACGTGACGACGAGGACCTGCGCCGCCGGCTCGCCGGGCGGCGCGGCGCCCGGCACCGTGGCGACGGTGACGTTCGGGTCGGCAGGTCGGTCGGCAGGTCGGTCGGCAGGTCCCCCGGACGCCCAGAGCTGCCGGGGTCCCCGTGGGCGGAACGCCAGCGTGACCGCTACCCCACCCCGGCAGGCGGTGAGCCCGACTCCTGGAGTGATCTGTGAGCTCCGCTACCCCATCGGTCCGGCCCGCCGGCCGTCGGCCGCTGCCCGTGCGGCCCCGGGCCGACCACGACCTCGTGGGCTCGGTTGCTCACCGGCTGACGCCCCGGGACCGCCTCCTCTGCCAGGTCCTCTTCGACCACAAGGTGCTCACCACCGAGCAGGTGACCGACCTGTGCTTCGACCATCTGACCACCGCCCGCCACCGTCTCACAGCGCTGTACCAGCTACGGGTCCTCGACCGGTTCCGGCCGTTCCGCCCCGTCGGCTCCGACCCCTACCACTATGTGCTCGACAGCCTCGGCGTCGAGATCGCGGTCGCTGATCGGGGCATCGAAGTCCCCCGACCTGGGCAGCACCACACCCGGGCGCTGGCGCTTTCCGACAGCCAGCGCCTCGCCCACCTCCTCGGGGTCAACGGCCTGTTCTGCTCCCTCGCCCGCTGGGCGAGGACCGTCGAGGACGCCGAGCTGGCCGAGTGGTGGTCCGAGCGGCGCTGCGCCGCCGAGTGGGGCGAGGTCGTCCGTCCCGACGGGTTCGGCACCCTCCGCCACGGCCAGCGGGCGGTCGAGTGCTTCGTCGAGTACGACCGGGGCACCGAGACCCTCACCCGCCTGGCGGGCAAGCTCACCGGCTACGCCGAGCTGGTCCACGCGACGGGCTGGTCGCCCTGGGTGTGCTTCTGGTTCCCCTCACCGCGCCGAGAGGCCGAGGCCCGTCGGGTCCTCGACCACCCCGAGGTGGCGGTCGCCACCGGAGCGGGCGGGCTGGGCGCCGGGAAGGGCGCCGGACCGGGAGGAGCGGTGTGGCTGCCGGTCGGCTCGACCGGCAGCCGCCGCCACCTCATCGACCTCGCCGCGCGGACCGCAGTATCGGGGAGGCGTTCCTGAGCCCGGCCCGCCGGTCGCCGGTTGGCCCCGAGCGGCGCCCAAGTGGCGACGAGCGCCGCCCTGCCGCCGAGCGTGGGACAGATAGCGCCCAGCCGTGCTGTCGGCGCCCACGGGCACCCAGGGCGCCCGAATCCGAAGTTCTCCGCTCCCTGGCCCGGGTGCTGCTGGCCCTCGCCGAGGAGGTCCACGCCGAGCGGCTTGCGGTGGGCGCCCCGCCGAGGTCTGATCGACCCGCACCCCGAAACACGGTGGCCGGCAAGCAGAAGGGAGGGCGATCGTGCGCTGCGTGATCTACCTGAGAGTCTCGACCCGCGAGCAGGCCGAGCACGGCGAAGGCGAGGAGGGCTTCTCCATCCCCGCCCAACGCGAAGCCTGCGTCCGCCACATCCGCGACAAGGGCTGGGACCTCGTCGACGAGTACGCGGATCGGGGCGAGTCCGCCCGCTCGGCCGACCGGCCACAACTGAAAGAGATGCTCGCCCGCATCGCCGAGGACGCAGACGTCGACGCCGTCGTGGTCCACAAGATCGACCGCCTCGCCCGCAACATGGAAGACCACGTCGCCATCCGCGCCCTGCTGCGCCGTCGGAGCGTGACGCTCGTGTCGGTCACCGAGAACCTGGAGGAGACCGCGTCAGGCCGCCTCGTCGAGGGCATTCACGCCCTCATGGCCGAGTTCTACTCGGCCAACCTCGCCAGCGAGATCAAGAAAGGCATGTCCCAGAAGGCCAAGATGGGCGGCTGGCCCCACGCCGCCCCGCTCGGCTACCGAAACGTCCGCGAGACGATGAGCAGCCGCCAGGTCGCCCACATCGTCGTCGACCCCGAACGCGCCCCACACGTCACCGCTGCATTCGAGCTGTACTCGACCGGCGAGTGGACCCTCGAACGCCTCGTCGCCGAGCTGGCCCACCGGGGGCTCACCAACCGGGGCCGACGGGACCGGCCGGTCGGACCCATCGGGGTGTCCGCCCTCGCCAACATCTTGTCCAACAAGGCGTACACCGGGATCGTCACCTGGGAGGGCGTCGAGTACCCCGGCCTCCACCAGCCGCTCATCGACACCGCCACGTTCAACAAGGTCCAGGACCTCCTCGCCGCCCGAGCCGCCCGGGGGACGAGGGAGCGCCGCCACAACCACTACCTGAAGGGCACGCTCTTCTGCGGGGTGTGCGGGAGGGGACTCTCCTTCCAGCTCGCCAAGGGCCGCTACGAGTACCTGTACTGCCTCGGGCAAAAGAACCGCAACCCCACCGGCTGCCAAGAGCCCTACATCCCCGCCGGTGACCTCGAAGCCCAAGTCGAACAGCTCTACGAGCACATCCAGCTCCCCAAGTCCTGGCTGAAGCGGTTACGCGAGGAGCTCGAAGCCGAGATCACCGCCCGCCGGCATCGCAACGCCGCAGAGCGCGAGTTCCTCACCCGCAAGCTCGCCAAGGCCGAGACCGAACGGCGCAAGCTCCTCGACGCGTACTACGCCGCCGCCATCGACGTCACCACCCTCAAAGCCGAGCAGGCTCGTATCGCCACCGACGTCCGCTCGGCCGAAGAACGCCTCGCCGCCGTCGACGCCCACCTGGCCGAGTGGCAGGAGATCTTGGGGACCGCCATGCGCTTCGCCACCAACTGCGCCAAGGCCTACGCCCGAGCCTCCGCGCCTACCCGTCGCCGGTTCAACCAAGCTGTCTTCTCTCGCATCGACGTGCGCGACGGCAAGATCGCCGACGTGGGGTACCACCCGCCGTTCGACCTGCTCTTTTCTACGAGCGAGTTCGAATACGGCGATCTGGTGGAGACGATGGGACTCGAACCCACGACCCCCTGCTTGCAAAGCAGGTGCTCTAGCCAACTGAGCTACGTCCCCCGGTGCCGACCGTGGTCGTCCGGTCCCCTGCCGCCCGAGCGGCCGGTGCCAG
>JAKAQW010000341.1 GCA_021819525.1 Actinomycetes bacterium | reverse complement strand
GCGGCCGTGCTCGGGACCGTGGCCTTCGGCGGCATCGGCCTGCTTCTGGCAGGGGTCCTGCGAGCCGAGGTCAACCTCGCGGCAGCCAACGGGCTCTACCTGGTGCTCCTGCTCCTCGGGGGGATGATCGTGCCGCTCGGCAAGCTGCCGGGCCCGCTCGCGGCGGTGGCGCGTGCGCTCCCGGCGGCCGCGCTCTCCGACGCGATGCACGCCGCGCTCGGCCTGGGCCGAGCGGTGCCGGCCGAGGCTTGGGTGACGCTCGGCGCGTGGGCGCTCGGCGCGTCGGCGCTGGCCGCGCTCAGCTTCCGCTGGGAGTGACCGCCGCGCTCATCCACCGGCGAGGAGCGTGCGCTCCCACGACACGAACCGGCTGGGCGAGAGCGGACCGAGGTGGGTGCCCGCGATCGTGCCGTCGCCCGCGACGAACACCGACTCGGGCAGGTGGTTGAAGTCGAAGAGTGTCTGGGTCACCGCGAAGCTCATGTCCGCACCGACAGGGAAGGTCACCCCGCTCTTGCGGACGAAAGCGAGAGCGTTGGGCGTCGGGTCGTTGGCGTCGATCCCGATCACGGCGACCTTGGCGAGGCGGCTGTGCGCCTCCTGCTGGCGCCGGTACGTCGCGGCGAGCGCGGGCAGCTCCCGCTCGCACGGCGGGCACCAGCTGGCGAAGAAGATCAGGATGGCGGGCCGACCCCCGGCCCCGCCGTCCACCGGCACCCCGACCTTCTTGCTCTTGCCCGTCGCGCCCAGCGCGGGCAGCGAGAAACGGGGCACCGGCCGTCCTGCGCCGGCAGACGTTGTCCCGCTGGCTGTGCTCGTCGCCGAGGATCGCAGCGCCAGGAGGACCGCGGCGAGCGCCGCGGCGATCACGATCCCGACCACCAGGAAGATCAGGCGGGGTCGCCTGCGCCCTGGCGCCGCACCCTCGACGTGGTCGCCCGCTGCGGACATCGAGTGGGGAAGCGTACGACCATGCGCCCCGGGAGCTCGCGCGCCCGGGTCTTGCTGCGGCTTCGCCCGCGATCGGCTCAGGGCCCCTCGGCACCCACGGGCCGCCGACCCCGCCCCCTCGGCCGTCACGGGGCCGCCGACCCCACCCCCTCGGCCCCCCGCTACCATCGACGGACGTGCCCTCATCGGTCGCCGCTGCCGCGGATCGGGCACGCCGGCTCCGCTCCGTGGCACCTTCGACGCTCCGCCGGCTCTCGATCGCCTCCCTCGTGTCCGTTGCGGCGATCGTGCTCACGGGCGCCGCGGTGCGCGTGACGGGCTCCGGGCTCGGATGCTCGGACTGGCCGACGTGCACGAAGACCCACCTCACCCCGCCCCTCGAATTCCACTCGCTCGTGGAGTTCAGCAACCGGATGGTCACGGTCGTCCTCGTCGTGCTGATCGGGGCGACCTTCCTCGCAGCCCTCTTCCGGCGGCCGTTCCGGCGCGATCTGGCGTGGCTCGCCGGCGGGCTCATCGCCGGAGTGCTCGCCGAAGCGGTCATCGGCGGCATCGTCGTCTACACGAAGCTCAACCCCTACCTCGTGATGGTGCACTTCCTCGCCACGCTGCTCCTGCTCGTGGACGCCGTGGTGCTCGTGCACCGGACCAGCCGCGACTACTCCGCACCCGGACGGCTGCTCGTGCCCACGCCGATCCTGATGCTCGCGCGCGGGGTCCTCGTGCTCCTCGCCGTCGTGGTCACCGCAGGATCGGCGACCACTGGGACGGCCCCCGACGGCGGGGGCGCATCGGGGCAGCACATCGCTCCGCGCATCCCCATGGCGCTTCGCGACATGGCCGAGCTCCACGCCACGCTCGCGCTGTTCCTCGTCGGCGTCGTGCTGTCCCTTGCGATCGCGCTGCACGCGCTCGACGTGCCAGAGCGCGTCCGGAAGGCCGGGCGGATGCTCGTCGCCGTGCTGGTGCTGCAGGCGGCGGTGGGCTATGCGCAGTACTTCACTCGACTGCCCGCAGCGCTCGTGGAGCTCCACGAGCTGGGTGCGACGGTCCTCGTCATCGGCACCGTCCAGTTCTTCCTCGCCCTCACGCATCGCCTGCCCGAGCGCGCGCCCGTCGGCCTGCGCGTGGTGCCTGATCTCGTCGGTGCAGCCGGCGGGCAGGCGGCACCGGCTGCTTCGGCACCCAGTGCGGCCGAGACCACCGCGGGTTTTCGCCGCTGACCGGTCACCGACGTGATCCGGGTTGGCGCTGCTAGCGTTCGCCAGGCCCCGCGTTCGGGGCTGCGGCCCCCATCGTCTAGCGGCCCAGGACGCCGCCCTTTCAAGGCGGTAGCACGGGTTCGAATCCCGTTGGGGGCACCCAGCGCCAGGTGCACCCAGCGCCAGGTGCACCCAGCGCCTGGCCAGCCACTTCGGCAGGCAGTGCGTTCCAGGGCGCGCGGGGCCTGGAGGTAGCAGCGGTACGAGGTTGGCATTGTCGCCTATAGTGATGGTTCGCCTTTCGTGGGTCCTCCGTCTCCCCGCATTCTGTGCGCCTGAGTGGCGGGCGCTCGG
>JAKAQW010000340.1 GCA_021819525.1 Actinomycetes bacterium | reverse complement strand
CGGGCAGTACCCAGACGTCCTCCCGATCGGTGCGGCGGCAGAGCAACACCGAATCGTCGCGGAAGAACACGACCGAGCAGCGCAGATCGACCGGTGCTCCGTCATCCACCGCGACCACTCGACCCTCTCTCATGCGTGGCGACCACCGCCTCGCCGTCGACCCCCGATCCGCCCGCCTCGCCGGGGAGCTCGTTCACACTGGCCACGGCCCAGCGCGCATCTCGACACTCCACGATGTTGAAGCACCCCGTCTCCTGGGGAAGCCGGGCGGGGTCTCCGAGCTTCGGATCGCAGGCCACCAGCACCAGACGGTTCACGACGTCGTGGCTCACCACCACCGCGGCTGCGCCGTGCGCTCGCCGCTCGATGTCGACGAGGGCCTCCCAGGCACGAGCCTGAACCTCGGCTGCCGGTTCGACGCCCGGGGCGCCGTCCATGGAACCCCATCGAGCCTCGACGACCTCTATGGACTTTCCGGCCCACGCTCCATAGTCACGGTCGATCAGGCGGGGATCGGTCTCCAGCTCGATCCCGGCGCACGACGCGACAGCCTGTGCCGTCTGCAGCGCCCGGCGAAGCGGACTGGTCACCACGACCCGGACCCCCTTGTCACCGAGCGCCGCGCCAAGCCAGGCCGCCTGTCGACGCCCGACATCATCGAGCGCCGGGTCGAGACGGCCTCTGAGCACCCCCGCTGCATTGAGCGACGTCCGACCGTGCCGCGCCAGATAGATCCGAGTCAACCCTGGTCCCCGACCCACACCCGTCTCGACGTTCACCGGCCCGTGTCCTCCTGCAGAATTGGCAATGCCTTCCGCAGGAGCCATCAGCCTCGACGAGGCAGTCTCGGCGAGCTCCATCGCCGCGGCAATCTTAGAGGCTCAGCGGATCCGGAGGTGGCTACCGAGGTCACCACCAAGAACCACCTGGTTGGGACAGCGACAACGGCGTGAAACCCTCCAGGTCAACTCCTATGCGCTGAGCCGCTTGCGTGGAACAGCGAGCACCGCACCAGCTGCGCCGCGGTCACTTCCATGCTCCCGCTGCCGACGCTCGTCGGGCACGACCGCGAGGCCCCCAGATGCCTGGTCGGCTCTACTGGTATGTGCTGATCTACCTCCATGGGCCCCCACCCACAGCCCCGGCGAGATGCGGAAGTGGACGTTGCCGCTTCTCGCGCCGTACCATTCATCATCGAGGTACGGCGATGGAGCTCGCCGACGGCGCCTTGGTGGCTGATGGCTCCTGTCCAGCGCCCTCGCGGCGAGGAACGGAGCTGTCGTGGCGTACCGAGCACCCATCGTGGACGAGGCTGAGATCGACCACGAGCGACCCGACGCGGCCAAGTCCCCTCGCAGACGTGAGCGGCCGAGGACGTGGTGCGGTCGGGCAGCGTGTCGAACCTCGGCCCGTGGGTGAGCACCCTGGGGCATGGCCCGACGGTAGGCGCGCAGTGACAGGTCCGCCACAGAGACCGCCGCTCGGGCCCGATCACCCCTTCACCAGCCTGTTGTTCGAGGAACAGCCGGCGGGGGCCGGCATCGGTGACGAGACGGACCGCTGCGTCGCACGAGACCTGAACCTCGACCAGATCGTCGAGTCCATCGCCGGCGGCCACGAGGAGCACGACCTCATCACACCCCTCCTCTACCGCGAGCTCCACGCCGTGGACGCCGTGCGCTATCGCCAGGAGGTCTTCCTCGACCTCGACCAGCCCCCGCTCTTCGAGCAGATGCAGCGCTTTGCCAGATCGATGCGCCAGGTACGCACCCATCTGGCGCAGGTGAAGAAGATGCAGTACCACTACCAGCGCGAGGGCTGGTTCCTCGACGCGGCAGCCATCTACTGCGACGCGGTGCGCTCGCTGGCTGGCGATCTCCACGGGACGCGGCTCGGCTCGCGCGCCTTGCTCGCTTTCCGGCAGTTCCTGGGCACCTATGTGGCCTCCGACGCGTTCGCGCAGCTCGACGCTGACACCCGTGCTCGCAAGGGTGCGCTCGCCCAGGTCCGGTACTGCACTCGCGTCCGGGGCCTCAGGGTCGACGTCAGCCGCTACGAGGGCGAGCCCGACTACAGCGACGAGGTGCTCGAGACGTTCGAGCGGTTCCAGCAAGGGGCGGTGAAGGACTACCGGATCACGTACCGCTCCTGGCCGGGCATGAACCACGTCGGCGCCCAGATCCTCGAGCTGGTGGCGCGCCTGTTCACCGACGAGTTCACGGCGCTCGACGAGTACTGTCGCCAGCACGCCGTGTTCTTCGACCAGACGGTCGGGCGCTTCGAGCGCGAGCTGCACTTCTACCTCGCCTACCTCGAGCATATCGGACCGCTTCGGGCGGCCGGACTGCGGTTCTGCTACCCCGAGGTCACCGCCACCTCGAAGAGCGTCTTCGCCACCGAGACCTTCGACCTGGCGCTGGCGCAAAAGCTGCTCACAGAGCGAGCTCCGATTGTCCGAAACGACTTCCGGCTGCAGGACCCGGAGCGAATCTTCGTGGTGTCCGGGCCGAACCAAGGGGGAAAGAC
>JAKAQW010000339.1 GCA_021819525.1 Actinomycetes bacterium | reverse complement strand
GGGAAGGGGAAACGGGGGAGGGGGAACTGGGGACGGGGAACTGGGGACGGGGAACTGGGGACGGGGAACTGGGAACTGATGTCCGTGACCGTGCAGTGCGCTGGGAGCGTGCCGGGAACCGGCGCGGGGCATTGCAGGGCCGCAGAGGTCGTACAGTGGGGCGCGTGCTCGCTGCGATCGTGAACCTGAACGCCCCCGACCACTACATCCACTGGGGGTTCATCTTCATCTCGCTCGCGAACTTCCTGGTGGTCGTGGCGATGCTGGTGTTGTTCGTGCTGGCGCTCACCCTTCCGTTCGTCCACGCCCGCCGCCACGCCGGCCGCCACGCTCACCGCCACGCCTCGGCGCCTACCGACGCAGGCGGCGACAGTGACGGCGACAGCCTGAGGCTGCCGTCAGGAGCAGGCACCTCGATGGTGGCGGCCTCGGAGCCCTCGAGCGCAGCGCGACCGTCGGCGGAGGTGACCGGCCCGGGTTCGACGACCGCCCCGGGCCCGGTGACCTCGATGGCCGCTGCATCCTCGGAGCTCCCGGTGACGTCGGCAGCTGTGCCGGCGTCCGCCACAGCTGGCGACCCGGGCCTGTGGACGAGCCGGCTGCGCCGGCTGTGGCTGGCGCGCCTGCCGCCGGAGAAGCTGCTGCCTGACAGCCAGCCGGCATACGTGGCGTCGTGGATCTACGTCTTCGGGGTGCTCACCCTGGCCGGGTTCGTCGTGGCGTGCCTGTCGGGGCTGGTGCTCGCCCTCGAAGGGCCGATCTGGTGGCACAGCTCCACCGTCGGGCACTTCTTCAACTCGCTGCACATGTGGAGCGTGGAGTGCTTCATGGGGTTCATGGCCATCCACCTGTGGGGGAAGTTCTGGATGGCGTCGTGGCGCGGGAAGCGGGCCCTGACGTGGATGACCGGGGTGGTCGCCTTCTTGGTGTCGGTGTTCGAGGCGTTCACCGGCTACCTCTCCCAGACGAACTTCGACTCGCAGTGGATCGCCTTCGAGTCCAAAGACGCCATGAACGGCGCTGGGATCGGCGCCTTCTTCAACACCTTGAACTTCGGCCAGGCGCTCATGCTCCACATCGTGTTCGTGCCTCTGGTGCTCGCGATCATCATCGCCATCCACATCGTCATGGTCCGCCTACGCGGCGTGGCACATCCCATCGACGCCAGCCCTGAGCACCTCGCGCCCCCCGACGAGGCCAGGACCATGCCGGCCCCGGCACCGGCGAAGGCACCGGCACCCGCGAAGGCACCGGCGGCGGACCGCGAGGCAGTCGGGGCGTCACCTGCTGCTCCGGCGATGTCGCGCCTGCAGCGTGTCGGCGTCGGAGACGCCGGGGTGCAGCGGTGAGCGCGCCCGGGACATCGACCGGGCGAAGTGCCGAGAAGCCCACCTCGGCCACGGACAGACCGTCTCGGCGCGAGCGGGCCCGGAGCCGACGGCTCGCTGACGCCGGAGCGTGGCGTGGGCCGGTCCGTCGCTACGACATCTTGAAGGAGGCCACCATCGCCTTGGTGGTGGTGCTCGTGCTCACCGTGGTGCTGGCGTTCCTGTTCTCCTCGCCCGACGTGCCGCCGGTGACCCTGCAAGCGTGGTCGTCCGCCCAGCCCAAGGGCTTCACCCAAACTGCCCTCAGCGAGCTGGACGGCACCAGCGCCACCGCCACCTACGGCCCGCCGTACAACCACGCGGACGGGTCGGTCCAAGACCTCTTCGGTATCTCCATCCAAAAGGCCTTCGGGGTCACCGACCCCATCGACCCTGCCGACGCCTTCGTCTTGGATCCGCTTCGCACCATGAGCGACCGACCCCGGCTCACCGCGGCCTTGCACCGCTACGACCACGCGAGCCACGCGCAGCAGATGGCCTGGCTCGCCGCCTACGGCAAGGCGCTGGACCGTGCCACCGTGCTCGGCAGCCACCTGGTGGTGCCCGCCGGACCCTACGGGCCGGTGGCCGAGATGCTCAGCGCGTTCTTGGCCATGGCCCGCTCCGGCGGGCTCGACGCTGCCCTGGTGGAGCACGCCTCGTTCTTCACCACCAACTACACCAACCCCATCTTGTTCCTCGGCGACTCTGCGGTCGCCCAGCCGAACGGCTACTGGAACAAGATCGTCACCGCCCAGCACATGCAAGGCGACCAGTGGGGCGTGATGAACGAGACCGGGTCGTGGCCCGGCCAGCCGTGGCTGTGGCTCTACACCATGTGGTACCAGGTCGGCCCCATGAAGACCTCCGACAACGCCGACGTCGAGGTGGTCGCCATCATCACCGTCTGCTCGCTGGCGCTGCTGCTCGTGCCGTTCATCCCCGGTGTCCGAGACATCCCGCGCAAGATCCCCGTCCACCGCCTCGTCTGGAAGGAGTACTACCGCCACCAGCACGAGCACCCACCGGCACCAGCGCCCGACCACCCCGGTGCTTCCCTCGACAGCGGTGTGCATCCTGGGACGGGGCCGCCGGACGACCCCGGCCCACCGGCCTCCGTCTGACTCACGGCCGGCCCACCTCCCGCTGCTTTTCTGCC
>JAKAQW010000338.1 GCA_021819525.1 Actinomycetes bacterium | reverse complement strand
CGTGGTCCACCGCGACGTGAAGCCGGGCAACGTCCTGCTCACCGAGGACGAGCAGGTGAAGGTCACGGACTTCGGCATCGCGCGCGCCATCAACACCGAAGAGAGCCTGACCCAGACGGGCGCCGTGATGGGCACTGCCACCTACTTCTCGCCCGAGCAGGCCGAGGGCATCGGCGTCGACGGCCGGAGCGACATCTACTCCCTCGGCGTGGTGCTCTTCGAGATGGTGGCAGGCCGACCGCCGTTCCTCGGGGACTCCCCCGTGGCCGTGGCGTCCAAGCACGTGCGCGAGCAGCCGCCGCCGCTCCACGAGCTGAGCCCGTCGGTCCCGCCTGCCCTCGAGGCGATCATCGCCAAGGCGATGGCGAAGTCCGTTGACCTCAGGTACCAGTCGGCGGCGGACCTGCGGGCGGATCTCCAGCGTTTCGCCGCGGGTCGTCAGGTGGCCGCGGCCGACCCCGCGGCGACCGCGATGCTGGCAGCCGCAGCCGCTGCCGGAGCCGGCAGCGCTGGTGAGGCCGTCCGCACGGGCGTGATCGCGCCCACGCCCGCCACGCAGGCGGTGCCGACCGGTGAAGGAGGTGAAGGACGGGTCCCGGGGGACAAGGAGCCGCACGTGTGGCGCTGGGTGCTGCTCCTGCTCGGGCTGCTCGCGGTGCTCGGCGTGGTGGTCTACTTCGTCCTGCACAGCCTCGGCTACGTAGGGACAACGAAGTTCGCGATGCCCACACTTCAGGGAAAGACGAAGAGCGTCGCGATGAAGACGCTCGAGTCGGACGGGCTCGTGGTCTCGCTGGTCACGCCGCGCACGTCGACAACCGTGCCGGCGACAGAGGTCATCGCGACCGTCCCGGGTGCCGGGACGAAAGCCCACCACGGCGAGCGCGTGGCGCTGGTCGTGAGCCGAGGCGGCGTGCCCAGGGTCTTGCTGCCGACAGTGAAGGGGGAGCAGTACTCCCACGCGTACGCCAAGCTCAACGCCCTGGGCCTGAGACCCACCGAGCGTCTTCAGGCGAGCACGAAGGCCACCGGGACCGTGCTGGGCGAGACACCGCTGGGCGGCCAACGGGTGAAGAAGGGCACCGCGGTGACGCTCACCGTCGCCACACGCAACTCGGTGGTCGTGCCCGACGTGGTCGGCGACACGACCGCCGGCGCAGGCGACGTGCTCGGGGCGACAGGTCTGGCTGCCGGCTCGGCCACGACAGTGTGCTCGAACCAGTACGGCAAGGGCATCGTCATCGCGCAGTCGCCGAAGGCCGGCACACACGTCGCGCCCGGCGCCAAGGTCGATCTCGAGGTGTCGAGCGGCCCGTGCAGCGTCCTCGTCCCCAATGTCGTCGGGGACTCCGAGACACTGGCCGTCTCGACGCTCTCGAGCAAAGGGCTGAAGGCGATCCCGTCCACAACAGCGGCGTGCGTGCCGGCGACAGACGGGCGGGTGCTCGGGCAGACACCGGTCGGCGGCACGACAGTGAAGAGCGGCTCGACAGTCGCCATCAGCGTCTGCCGGAGCGCCGTGGGCCCGCCCACCTCCACCACCCCGACAACACCCAAGACACCCAAGACACCCAAGACACCCAAGACACCCAAGACACCCAAGACACCCCCGGGTCACGCGGCGCTGACGCCGGCCACCTCGCCGGCTTCCAAGTCGTCGGCGACGAAGAGCGGCGCCTGAGCGGCCTACCCCGCGTCGCCGAGCCTCTAGCGACGCCCCGACCGCGTCCGCGCGCCGGCGAGCTGTCCGAGGAAGTTGTCGAGCATCGCGGGCCCCGTGGCGGTGAGGATCGACTCGGGGTGGAACTGGACGCCCTCGACCGCCAGCGTGCGGTGGCGCACGCCCATGACCACGCCACCGGGCGCGGTCGCGGTGACCTCCAGGACGTCGGGGATGCTCTGCGGTGTGAGCACCAAGGAGTGGTAGCGCGTGGCGGCGAGCGGGTTCGGGAGCCCTTCGTAGATGCCGGTCCCCGAGTGCCGGACCTCCGACGTCTTGCCGTGCATCAGCGCGGGAGCATGCACCACCTGGGCGCCGAAGGCCTGGCCGATGGCCTGGTGACCGAGGCAGACGCCGAGGATCGGGATGATCCCGGCGAGCTCGCGGACGACCTCGAGCGAGACCCCGGCGTCCTCGGGGCGCCCGGGTCCGGGGGAGAGGACGACGGCGTCGGGCGCGAGCGCTCGGATCCGGGCCACGTCGACCGCGTCGTTGCGGTGCACGGTGAGCTCCGCGCCGAGCTCGCCGAGCTCCTGGACGAGGTTGTAGACGAAGGAGTCGTAGTTGTCGACGACGAGCAGGCGCACGGGCACCGCGAGATCGTAGGTCCGGTGGCTTCCCCTGGCGGGGCCGACCGTCTAGCCTCGAGCGCCGTGGGAACGAAGGCACGGCGCGGCCCGGGGCGAGCCCAGCGCAAGGGCGCGTCATCCGGTGGGAGGACGACCGTGGCGACGACGTCGCGCGTGGGGCGCTACACCGCGCCGGAGCAGAGCGGGAAGTACACCCCGCCGATCCCCAAGACCGTGCGCAAGAGCCCTCGGTGGTTCGGCGGGCTGGTG
>JAKAQW010000337.1 GCA_021819525.1 Actinomycetes bacterium | reverse complement strand
GGGGGGCCGGAGCCGAGGTGCTGGCGGCGGTCCTCGACCATCGCCTCGACCCCTACGAGGCCGCCGACCAGATCGTCGGTGCCGCCGTGGCCCGGGTCGGTCGGCGCGCTGTCGGCTCAGGTGGCGAGGCGGGCAGCTCCCGGTGACCGGAGCAGCGGCAGCCCACCACGATGACGTGGGCAATGAGCACAGGTGGCGAGGCGGGCAGCTCCCGGTGACCGGAGCAGCGGCAGCCCACCACGACGACGCCGGTCACGAGCGCAGGTGGCGAGGCGAGCAGGCTCCCGGTGACCCGGTGACCGGTGACCGGTGCAGCGGGGTGCTGGCGGCGCTGGAGCGGTGGCTCGTGGGCGATCAGGCCGGGACGACCAGGCGGAGATCTTCGGTCGCCTGCTCGGGGGGGACGATGTTGATGAGCACCCCGGTGCCGAGCTCGAAGCCGGCCAAGGTGGTCAGCTTGGGCCAGATGTGGACGTGCCAGTGGTACGGCTCCTGGGCCCGGTAGGGTGCGGCGTGGAAGACGATGTTGTAGGCGACGTCCCCGAGCCGATGGCGCAGCTGGTGCAAGACGCTGCGGATGGAGCGAGCCACCGCCATCAGATCCGTCGGTCCGGTGCGGAAAAGGTGCGACGAGTGCACCCGGGGGATGACGAGCATCTCGAATGGGGTGCCACTCCAGAACGGGCAGATGACCAGGACGCGCTCGTCGGCGTAGACGACGCGGTGCCCGGCGTCCTCCTCGGCATCCGCGGTCGTGCACAGGAGGCACCGTCCGGCGAAGCGGGCGAACCCCGCCTGCTCCTCGGCCAGCTCGCGCGGCACGAAGGACATGCCCAGCAGCTGCCCGTGGGGATGCTCCACCGAGGCGCCCGCCTCGCGTCCGGAATTGACGATCACCTGGCTGTATCGCAGGCCGGGGATGGTCGAGTGCTCTTCCACTCGGTCACGGATGGCGGCCATGACGAGGCCTGCCTGGTCGTCGCTGAGCGCGTCCCACCCGTCGTCGTGGGACGGCGACAGCACCAGGACTTCGTGGATGCCGCCGGCGGTGGCCTGGGTGAACACCGGCCCCCGGTGCTCGACGACGAACGGCTGGTCCCCTTCGAAGGCCGGGTAGAGGTTCGGGACGACCCGAACTGACCACGAGCCCGAGGCCCCGTACGTCTCGAGCGCCGGTGGCATGGCTTCCTCGTGGCCTGGGCAGAACGGGCAGGGTCTGGTGGTGTCTGCTTGCACGGCGACGGAGCGGGGGGCGAACGCGGCGGGCCGCTCGGCGCGCTCCATGCTCACCACCACCCACCGACCGGTGAGCGGATCCAGGCGGAGCTGGTTCATCGTGACCTGGCTGTCTGGGAATGGGCTGTCTGGGAGCGGCAGGTTCGACCGGGGCGGGAAGGCCATCCCGGTCGGTGTCGAACCCTGCTGTACCGCCACGTGTGGATCGTGCTCATCGTTGGACCTCTACGGTACTCCCGGCCCGGGCTGTGCGGGTGCACCTGGTAGTGCGACGCCATGACGTCGCCACGCCGGTGCGCGACGACGCCGGGGTGCGGGGCTGGTCCCAAAGCCAGGACCAGATGGCCTCTGCCTTGCTCCCGGAGCAGATCTCGTGCTTGGACGAGATCGGCCGGTTCGACCCGGTTCGGGAGAGCCCAGCCCACCATTGTGTGGGTGTTGAGTTTCTCGGAGGCTGTCTTCGCCGTCTTCACCGAGGTGGCTGGCCCCGGTGCACGGCGAAGCGTCGCGTGGCCTTCGCCCTCAGTATGTCGGCCGGGAGGCTGGCCCCGGTGCACGGCGAAGCGTCATGGCCGAGGTGGCTGGCCCCGGTGCACGGCGAAGCGTCACCATGGTGCGGTGCGCCCCCTGCCGCTACCTGAAGTCGTGACGTGGCGCGGCACGCACTGGCTGGCCTCGACGGCCGGCCGGGCCGTGGCGCCAGCTCCGCCGAGCGGACCGGCGTTCAGCGTGGTGCTCTTGCTCCACGTGGCCAGCGCGGTGGTCGGGTTTGGTGCCATGGTGACCACCGGGGTGCAGGCCGCACGGGTGCGCCAGGGTCCCGACGCACCCGCGGCTGGGGCCGTGGCCCGCTACTTTCGCCCCGGGGTGAACTGGGTGGCTCGGGTGATCTACCTCGTTCCCGTCCTCGGCCTGTCGCTGATCGCGCTGAGCCGCGGCGCGTTCGGGCTGGAGGATCCGTTCGTCGAGGTCGGGTTGGGGGTATGGCTGACCTCGGTGCTGGTGGCCGAGCTGGTGTTGTGGCCCGGTGAGCGCCGCATCCAGCAGGCGCTGGTCGAGCAGTGGCCGGCCCGGATCGACGAAGAGACGGACCGCGTGTGCCGGCATGTGGCATGGACGGCGCCGATCCTGGCCATGCTGTTCATCGGCGCAGCAGTAGTCATGGTGGTCAAGCCCTGAGGCCGCGACCCGCCGGCGGGCCGTTGCCGATATGCAGATCCTCGGAGGCTCGGTTCTCGGAGGCGCGCCTGCCGGGGCCGGCAACCAGGTTCTCGGAGGCGCGCCTGCCAGGGCCGGCAACCAGATCCTCGGAGGCTCGGTTCTAGATCGGAA
>JAKAQW010000005.1 GCA_021819525.1 Actinomycetes bacterium | reverse complement strand
GGGCTTCCCGTTGTCGAGGCTCTCGAGCACTGCCAGCTCGCGGGAGCGTTCCTGGAGGATCCGCGCGACACGGAACAGGTACTTGGCCCGTTCGGCACCGCTCGAGGGGCCCCAGGTCTCGCTCTGCGCTCGCCGAGCCGCTTTGACGGCACGATCCACGTCCGCCGGGCCGGCGGCTGACACCTGCGCCAGCACCTCCTCGGTGGCAGGGTTGACCGTCTCGAACACCGAGCCGTCTTGGGAGTCGACGAACTCGCCGTCGATGAACAACCCGTACGAGGGCGCCAAGTCCACGACGGAGCGAGACTCCGGCGCTGGTGCGTACTCCCAGTTCATTGGCCCCTCAGTCCTGGCTGAAGTCGTCGGCGCAGGGGTACACGCCGGTCAGCTGCTTCGCCCGCTGCATGAGGACGTCGTTCAACAGGCTCGAAGCGCCGAACCGGAAGTGGCCGGGGTCCAGCCACTGCTCGCCGGCAGTCTCTTTCACCACGACCAGATAGCGCAGCGCATCCTTCGCGCTGCGAATCCCGCCCGCCACCTTCACGCCGACCTTCCGCCCGGTCACCGCGTCGAAGTCTCGCACCGCCTCGAGCATGACGAGGGCGACCGGGAGCGTCGCTGCCGGGCTCACCTTCCCCGTCGACGTCTTCACGAAGTCGGCCCCGCCGAGCATCGCCAGCCAGCTGGCGCGCTTCACGTTGTCGTAGGTCTCGAGCTCGCCGGTCTCGAGGATGACCTTCAGGTGCGCAGTGCCGCAGAGGTCCTTCACGGCCCGCACCTCTTCCACGATCGACTGGTACCGCCCGGAGAGAAATGCGCCGCGGTCGATCACCATGTCGACCTCGTCGGCACCGGCTGCCACCGCCTCGCGCACGTCACCGAGCTTCACGCTCATCGCAGCGCGCCCCGAGGGGAACGCGGTCGCTACCGACGCCACGGCGACCGTGGTGCCCGAGAGCGCGCTCTTCGCCAGCTCGACGAGATCCGGGTAGACGCACACCGCTGCCACCGGGGGGACAGCGGTGTCGGCCAGGTCCGGCTGGCGGGCCTTCGTGCAGAGGGCTCGGATCTTCCCCGGGGTGTCTGCTCCTTCGAGGGTGGTCAAGTCGATCATCCGGATCACCATGTCCAGTGCCGCCAGCTTCGACGCAGCCTTGATCGAGCGCGTCGCCAGCATGGCCGCACGGGCTTCGACGCCGGTTTGATCGACACCTGGAAGGCCCATGAGGAAGCGCCGCAGCGACGCCTCGGAGCTCGCGACCCCGTCGAGCGCCGCGCCCGGCGTTCTGGCCATCACCCGGTCGGAGGCGGAGCCGATCCAGCTCGCGCGCTGCATCGGGTGCGCGGTGGTGGTTTCCAGCTGGGAGCTCGAGGCCATCTCCATCACTCCGATCGTCGTCCCTTGCAATGTGGGCACTCTCTGCCATGCAGCGGTCGGACCCGGACCGCGCCGGCGGTCGCACCAGCCTGCCTGCGATCCAGTGGACGTCACCCAGCGTACCTGGTGGTGCCCAGTGCCCGTCTCGCGCCCCGCGCGTCCCGAGGGCTCAGCAGCCGATGCGCTCGAGCACGAGAGGGGCAGTGCTCGGGGGGAGGTCCCCGAGCTCGAGCGCCCCGAGCAACGCAGCCTTTGCCAGCTCCACGCGTGCGGGATCGTCGCCCCACAGCTCGAGGACCGGCTGTCCGGCAGTGACCTCGTCACCGGGCTTGGCCCGGCACACGACCCCTGCGGTCATCGACACCCCGTCGCCTGGCCGGGAACGGCCGGCTCCCAAGTGGAACGACGCCATACCCACCGCCCTCGCCTCCAGGCGGCGCACGAAGCCGCTGCGATCGGCCCGCACCGTCTCGAGCAGGCGACCGGCGGGCAGCGCCTGGCCGAGATCGCCACCTTGCGCCTCCACCATGGCCTCGAAGCGCCGGCGGGCGCGGCCGTCGGTCAACGCCGCCGCCGGATCGCCCTCGATCCCGGCCAACTGCAACATGGCGTTCGCTTCGGACACCACAAGGTCCCGCAGGTCGTCCGGGCCGCCCCCGTCGAGCACCTCGAGCGCCTCTGCCACCTCGAGCGCATTGCCGACGGTCCTGCCGATCGGGGTGTCCATGCCCGTGAGCAGCGCAGCGCAGCGCACGCCGTGCGCGCTGCCCACGTCGACCAACGTCGAGGCCAGCTTCCTGGCCTGGTCGAGATCGGTCATGAAGGCGCCGCTGCCCACTTTGACGTCGAGCAGCAGCGACGACGTGCCCTCGGCGATCTTCTTCGACATGATCGAGCTCACGACAAGTGGGATCGACTCGACGGTGGCCGTCACGTCCCGCAAGGCGTAGAGACGGCGGTCTGCCGGCACCATCTCCGCGCTGGCGGCGGTGATCACGCAGCCCACGCTCCCGAGCACCGCCAGGACCTCCTCGGGGCTCAGGTTCGAACGCCAGCCGGCAATGGCGTCCATCTTGTCCAACGTGCCGCCGGTATGGCCCAGCCCGCGTCCGGACATCTGCGGCACGGCCGCGCCGAACGCGGCGACCAGCGGAACAAGGACGAGGGAGATCTTGTCCCCCACGCCACCTGTCGAGTGCTTGTCGACCGTGGGGCGTCCGAGCCCGCTCAGGTCGAGCCTGCTGCCCGAAGCGAGCATGGCGTCGGTCCAGGCCGCCAGCTCGCCGGCGGTCATCCCGCGCCACACGACGGCCATCAGCAGCGCCGCCATCTGCTCCTCGGCGAACCCTCCCCCGACGTACGCCTCCATGAGGCGGTGGACCGCCTCGGCGGGGAGCGCCCCCCCGTCGCGTTTCGTCCTGATGAGCTCCACGGCATCGTGCAGCTGACCGTCACCACGCTGTGGGCTCATCGACCCGAGGGTAACACTCGATGTCCGCCCGCTGGCAGGCTGTCGCGAATTGGCTCGCAACGGCCTATTTCGTGGGCAAGGAACCTCGTGGCTGGTCCGCTCGGGACGCACTTCACGACAGCCCGCTCGGCCCGTCGTGAAGCGCCTAGGGTGACGAGGTGATCTGCTCTTCGTGCTGCGAGCCGGGGGTCTGTGCGTGACGGCGCCCAGGGTCGTCGTGGTCGGCTCGCTCAACACCGACCGCGTCCTGTCGGTCGCGTCCCTCCCGGCGCGCGGGGAGACGGTGCCGTGTCGAGGTGAGGCAGTCGCCCAGGGGGGCAAGGGTGCCAACCAGGCGGCAGCCGCGGCCGTGCTCGGCCTCGACACGGTGTTCGTCGGGGCCGTCGGGGACGACCTGGACGGCGATGCCGGGGTGGCCGAGCTCGAGCGGATGGGGGTGGACGTCGGGCAGGTCCAGCGGGTCGCCGCGGCGACCGGGAAGGCGACCATCGCCGTCGACCCCGAAGGGGCCAACTTCGTCATCGTCTATCCCGGAGCGAACGGCGCGCTCGATCCCGCCCACGTCCGGCAGGCGGTAGCCCGCTCGGCTGCGCCTGGGACGACCGTGCTCGCCAGCCTCGAGATCCCCCTCGACGCGGTCGTCGCCGCGAGCGTCGCGGCTCGAGAGGCCGGCGCCAGCTTCGTCCTCAACCCGGCGCCGGCCCGGATGCTCCCCGACGAGCTGCTGTCCGCCTGCGACGTGCTCGTGCCCAACGAGGTGGAGCTGGCGCAGATCCAGACGGCACCCGAGCGGCTCTTTGCCCTGGGGGTCGGCGCGCTGGTGGTCACCCGGGGGAAGGAGGGGGCGGAGCTGGTCCGACCCCGGTGCCCAGCGCTCCTCGTCCCGGCCCTCCCGGTGGACGCCCGGGACACCACGGGGGCTGGGGACGCGTTCGTGGCCGCGTTCTGCGTCGCCCGCACCCTCGGCCTCGACCTCGAAGCCTCGTGCCGTTTCGCTGTCGTCGCCGGGTCGCTGTCCACCACCGGTGCCGGCGCGCGCGGCCACCTCCCGTCCCGCTCGGAGGTCGAGCGCTCGGTGGGCGGCCGTCTGCCTGGGAGCCCGGCGCCATCGGCCGAGCCGCGAGCAGCCGGTGGGTGAGCCGGCACCGCGGGCCGCGTCGTTCCGGTGCCCCGGGGCGAACCGAGCACGCATCGACGAGCAGGTGGTCGAGGCCATCCTCGCGCTCTGGACCCCGGCTCCGGCGCTAGGCGCCAGGAACCACGCCCAGCGCGGTGATGGCCGCCGAGGCCAGCTGCTCGGCCCGGGCGTTCCCCGCGGCCCGGCGCTCGGTGAGCTCAGAAAGGTGCTCGGCTATGTCGGCCACCTCGACATAGATCTTCAGCTTCGGCTCGGTGCCACTTGGCCGCAGCACCACCCGGGCGTCGGCGCCGACGTGCCAGACGAGGACGTTGGCCGGTTCGATCGGGCATCCAGGCCATCGTTCGGCGGTGCCGCCGGCCAAGTCGACCGCACCGGGATGCTCTTCGAGGAGATCGGTGACCGTGACCGCCCCTCCGGCCAGCTCACGCGGCGGTGCCCGGCGCACGTGCTCGAGCGCTCGGACCAGCTGTCCCATCCCCTCGCTGCGAGGCAGGTCGTCGATCCGAAGCGCCCGCTGGCAGGTGACGTGCAGGCCGTGCACGAGCGCGAGCTCGTCGAGCCGATCGCGAAGCGTGCGGCCCGCGCGCTTCGCGGCGTCGGCCAGCTCGACGGCGAGAAGCCCGGCGCTGATGCCGTCCTTGTCGGCGACGACATCGGGTCGCACGGCGTAGCCGAGCGCCTCCTCGTAGCCGTAGACCAGCCGGGCGTCGGGGCCTGCCGCCCGGACGATCCACTTGAAGCCGGTGAGCGTGGTCACGCAGCGCACCCCTGCCCGGTCGGCCATCTTGCGCAACAGCGAGCCGGACACGACGGTGGTGGCCACGACCGGTGCCGTCGTGCCCCGGCCGACCGGCCCGCCTCGCGTCGAGCCGGCGCCCTCGAGACGAGTGAGCACGTCGTCGGCCAGGAGCGCGCCGACCTCGTCTCCGCTCAGGCGCTCGAAGCCCTCCGGACCGGGCACCATCACCGCCAGCCGATCGGCATCGGGGTCGTTGGCCACGACCAGGTCGGCGTGTAGCGCCTCAGCAGTCGAGCGCGCCCCGTCCAGCACGCCGGGCTCCTCGGGGTTCGGGAACGGCATCCCCGGGAAGGCCGGGTCCGGGTCCGCCTCGCGGGTCACCGACAGCGGCGGCGGCCAACCGCCGGCGGCCATGACCGACCGCAGCGTCTCGGTGGCGACGCCGTGGAGCGCGGTGTGGACCACCACCAGCGACGAGGAACGAGGCTGCGGTTGCGGCCCTGGGCGCGTCGCTCGGGTGATCGCCTCTACGTACGCGTCGACGACGCCGTCGGCGATCTCCCAGGCGCACGGCCCTTCCCACCAGCCGTCGGGGAGCGAGTCGAGGTCGACAGTGCCGATCGCCGCCGCGATCTCGGAGTCGAGCGGCGGGAGGAGCTGGCCGCCATCGCGCACGTAGAGCTTCAGCCCGTTCTCGGTACGCGGGTTGTGGCTGGCGGTGACCATGAGACCGAGATCCGCATGGAGGTGGCGCACCGAGAACGCCAGCACCGGTGTCGGTAGTGCCCGGGGCAGCAACCACACGGCCACACCGCCACGGCCGAGCACCCGGGCCGCGTCCGCGGCGAGCACCGCCGAGCCGCTCCGGCCGTCGTAGCCGATGGTGACCCGGGCTCCAGCCCCTCCAGATGCCCGGTCGTCCAGGTGCCGGGCGAGGCCCACGGCCACTCGGGCGACGACGAGCCTGTTCATCCGCAGCGGTCCTGCACCGAGCTCGGCGCGGATGCCCGCCGTCCCGAAGGCGAGGGTGCCCTCGAAGCGGGCACGGAGACCCTCGACGTCGCGCCGGTCGACGAGCCTGGCGAGCTCGGCGCGGGTGAGCGGGTCGGGATCTCGATCCCGCCACTTCGCTGCTTCGGCGACCAGCGCCTCGCTGTCCATCATGACGAGGCAGGGCGCTCGACACCGGCCGGCGGCATCGCGCCTGTCGTGGCGACACAGATCCGGGCGGCATCGAGCGCCAGCGATGGCCCGCCGAGGAGCCATCCCGCCGCGAACGCGTCACCCGCGCCCGTCGTGTCGCGCACGACGGCCGGCGGCAACGCCCCCCAGCTATGCCCGCCGCCCGCATCGGTGACCACGTAGCCGTCTGCCCCGCACTTCACCACGGTTCGAGGCACCCGCAGCGGCCCGGCCGCCTCGTGCTCCGCCGCGTTGGCGAAGACGAGCGTGGCGCCACAGCGCTCGACGGCCTGGCGCACTCGGGCACGGCCCGCCGTGGCGACGAGCACCGCCGAGGACAGGTCCACGCTGACGCCGGCGCCAGCCCGGCGAGCCCGCGCACCGGCAGCGATCGCCGCCGGTGCCGAGCGCTCCCCGAAGAGGGCGTAGCCCGAGAGGTGGAGCCAGGCGCACTCGTCGAACCACGTGTCCTCCACCTCGAACGGGGCGAGGTCGGCGCTCGCCCCGCGGTCCGACACCATGCTCCGCTTTCCGTCGGGCGTCACCATCGACGTCACGATCCCGGTCCTTCCTCCTCGGGGACCGACCACCTCGACACCCGCGTCGGCGAGCATCATCCCCACGAGCGCGCCGGTGCGGTCATCGCCGAGCCTGGTGGCCAGCCGGGCCTGCCCGCCCAGGGCGACGTGCCAGGCAGCCACGTTCGCTGCCTGGCCTCCCGCGGACAGGGTGATCTCCCCGGGCACGTCGTCGTCGGCCACCGGGAGCCGGGAGAGCTGCACGACCACGTCCATCACCGCGTCACCGTAGGTGCAGAGCCGACCCGGTCCCGAGAGGCTGTCCGCGACGACAGGTTCCGGTGCCCCACCCGCCGGTCCTTCACCGCGCGACCTCTCGTCCGCCGGCGTCCTGTCGCGCGGTGCGCTTCGTGGGGGCACCGGAGTGCTCAACCGAGGGCCGCGATCGCCGCGGTGAGCGCGTCGAACAGGGCGTCACGGCGCACCGAGATCCCGACGTCGTGGCGGCTGCCCTCGCCGGATGCGACGAAAGCCGTGACCGTCATCCCGCTGGTGTAGGTGCCGCGCGTCTCGATGACCACGTGTGCCGCCCGCGTCTCGAACAGCGTGGGATCGGCGACGTAAGCGACCGCGCAGGGGTCGTGGACGGGCGGGTCGCCCATCGCTTGCTCACGGCGGTAGGTGCTCCGGAAGAACTCGAGGAGCTGGCCGGCGAAGACGCCGAGCGGCGTTCCGATGGCCGAGATCCGCGCCTGGGCCTCCTCGGAGCACGCGGCCTGGTGGGTGACGTCGAGGCCCATCATGGTGACTCGCCACGGGGCGTCGAAGACGACGGCTGCTGCTTCTGGGTCGACGGAGATGTTGAACTCGGCCGCCGGCGTCACGTTCCCCCGGCCGTAGGCGCCGCCCATGATCACGATCTCGCGCGCCGCCTCGGCAAGTGCCGGCTCCTTCATGAGCGCGAGCGCGACGTTCGTGAGCGGTCCGGTCGCCACGATCGTCACCTCGCCTGGCGACGCCGTCACCGCTTCGATGAGGAAGTCGCAGGCGTGACCGGGCCGGGTGCGGACGGTCGGGACCACCGGCGGCGGGCCGTCGAGGCCGCTCTCCCCGTGGATCTCTGCAGCGGTGCGCAGCGGGCGGAGAAGGGGGCGGTCCGCACCACGCACGATAGGCACCGCGAAGAGCCCGGCGACCGTGGCGACGGCGCAGGCGTTGCGGGTGGTCTTCTCGACCGTCTGGTTTCCGGCGACCGTCGTGACCCCCACCAGGTCGATCCGGGGGTCCCCGGCCGCCAGCATCAGGGCGAGCGCGTCGTCGTGCCCCGGATCACAGTCGAGGACGATGCGACGGGGGTCGGTCACGGCTCCTCAGGCACCCCCGCGCGCGGCGGCACGCTGGCCGTCACGAGGGCCAGCACCGGGGTCGCCAGCACCGGCGTCGCCAGCGGCGCCGGTGTCGCGGCTGGCGCACGCGACGGCGATGGCAGCGCCCAGCGCGACGTTCCCGCGGACCGCCGCGAGGTTCGCCTCGATCGACGCCCCTCCCGTCCGGCGTGCCATGAAGTCGAGGAGGAAGGGGGTGAGGCCCTGCCCGCTCACCCCCTGGTCCTCGGCTGCCGCCAGCGCTTCGGCGAGCGCGACGTCGTGGAGCTCGGGGTCGAGCTGGTGGTCCTCGGAGACCGGGTTCGCCACGACCAGCGCCGTGTCCGGACCTCCGAGCGCCTCTCGGCACGCCATCACCTCGGCGATCTCGTGCGGTGACTCGACCGTCCAGTCCACGGGACACCCGGAGCTGGCGACGTAGAAGCCGGGGAACATCGTGGTCCGGTACCCGACGACGGTGACGTTCAGCGTCTCCAGCCGCTGCAAGGTGGCCGGGATGTCGAGGATGGACTTCACGCCAGAGGAGACGACGGTCAGGCGGGTGCGGCTGAGCATCGCCAGGTCGGCGGACTCGTCCCACGACTCTGCCCAGCCTCGGTGGACTCCGCCCAGCCCACCGGTGGCGAAGACTTGGATCCCGACGCGCGCGGCGACGAAGCTGACAGCCGAGACCGTGGTCCCCCCGCTCGCCCCGGTCGCCAGCGCCAGTGAGAGGTCGCGAAAGCCGAGCTTGCGCATCGTGGTCTGCGAAGCCACCCGCTCGAGCTCGCTCTCGTCCAAGCCCACGCGGACGACGCCGTCGAGGACGGCGATGGTCGCCGGGCGAGCCCCCCCGTCGTGGACGATCCGTTCGAGCTCGATCGCGACGTCGAGGTTGCGTGGGCGCGGCAACCCGTGGGAGATGATGGTCGACTCGAGCGCGACCACGGGGAGGCCATCTGAGAGGGCGGCCTGCACCGCCGGGGCGACGGCCACCCTCGACCCCTTCCGCGACGGCGCGCGCGCCCCGCTTGGCAAACCCCGCGGCTGCTGACCCTCCTGGGTGGCCTCGGGCGGGATCACCCTCGCAGCTCCGCGAACGCTCCTTCGGCAGCGCTCCCGGCCTGGGGCCATCGCCATCCGGCGAACCACAGCGCGAGCACGGTCACGATGTACGGCATCATCTGGATGAACTCGAGGGGCAGGCCGAAGATGGCATGGATCTGGCTGAAGATCCCCAAAGCGGTGGCGATCCCGAAGATGAACGAGGCGAGCACCACGCCCCACGGCGCCTCCCGGCCGAAGAGCACCGCGGTGAACGCCACGTAGCCGACTCCCGAGGTCATGTCGTACGAGAAGGCGTGGAGGGAGCCGACCGACAGCTGGCTCCCTCCCACCGCGCACATGGCCCCGGTGATGCACAGTGCACCGAGCTGGACCAGGCGCACGCGGACGCCGGCTGCCTTCGCGGCGAAAGGGTACTGCCCGGACGCCGACACCCGAAGACCGAAATTCGTCCGGCGGGCCACCACCCACACGACGAAGGCGGCCACGGGGAGCAGGTAGACGAGGAGGGAGAGCGAGCTCAGCACGGACAGCGGGCCCGTCGCGGTGCCCGAGACGGGCGTGCCGACGATGGCGCGGGCGCTGACCGCGCCTGAGGTGTGGAAGATGGCGCCCTGGAGGAAGCTGGTGCCGCCGACGCCGATACCGACCAGGCCGAGCCCGGCGATGATGGCGTTCGCCTTCAAGATCACCACCACGAACCAGAAGACGACGGACACGAGCACGCAGACCGCCATGGCGAGGAGGATCCCGGTCCACGCCGAGCCGAACGCGACGGCACCGCCGATCGACGCGAACGCCCCGATCAGCATCAGGCCCTCCAGGCCGAGCTGGTAGATGCCGGCCCGGTGGGCGAACAGGCACCCGAGCGCCGCCCACAGGATCGGCGTCGTGCCCAGGAGCACGCTGTTGACGAACGTATAGACCTCGTTCATACCGATGTCTCCACTGGTCCGGGGCTGGTGGCAGGGGCAGGAGGTGGCGGTTCCTCCCCGGCTGGTCGCGTCCCGCCGGGGACCGGCAGCTCATCGTCGCGGTGGCGGTCCGGACCGCCTCGCGCGCGCCGCAGGAGGCCGTGTGGCCAGCGACCCCAGCCCACCTTGGCCGTGACGACGAAGGACACGAGACCTGTGAGGAAGACGAGCGAGGTGCTCGGCAGGCCGGTGGCGATGGGCAGGTACAAACTGGCCGCCGTCAGCCCGCCGAAGACCAGCGCGGCGACCAGCACGCCCCCGACGGCGAGCACGCCGACCAGTGCGACGAGGATGGCGGTGAGGCCGATGTTGGGGTCGTACCCGCTCGAGATGCTCCCGAGCGGACCCAGGATCTCGATGGCGCCGCCGAGGCCGGCGGTGAAGCCGGTGACGGCGAACGTCGCCAGGCCGATCTGGCGGGTCTCGACGCCCTGGACCTCGGCCATGATCGGGTTCCGGCCGATCAGGGCAATCTCGAACCCGAAGCGGGTGCGGCGCAAGAGCCACCAGACAGCGGCACCTACGAGGAGGACCCCGAGAACCACGCCGGCGCTGATCCCGGAAGCCGGGGTCACCCGGACGGCGGCTGGGACCGAGCTCGTGACCGCCACCTGCCCGGCACCGGCGCTGGACTTGAGGGGGCCGACCGCGATGTAGGTGACCAGGTACTCGGCGATGAAGCTGAACATCAAGGTGCCGATGACCTCGTTCACGTTGAAGTAGACGCGCAGCATCCCGGGGACGACCGACCAGACCATGCCCGCCACCGCTCCGGCCAGGACCGCCAGGAAGGCGACGATCGGCCCCCCGAGCGAGGTGGGCAGGGTGAGGCCGACGTAGAGCGAGACGATCCCCCCGGCGTAGAATTGCCCCTGCGCCCCGGCGTTGAAGAACCCGCCCCGGAAGCTCACGACCACCCCGATGGCGATGAACGCCAGGGGGAGGGCGTAGCGGAGCGTGAGCGCCAGCGAGCCCGATCCGGTGACGGCACCGGTCACCACGCCGCTGGCCGTGCCGCCGGCGGAGAACCCGCCGGCCTGGAACGTGATCGCCGCCAGGGCCAGGCCCACCAGTAGCGCCACGCCGCTGCGACCGGCGCTGCCCAGACCGTTGCGCCAGCTCACGACGCCGCCCCCACCACCATCGCGTGCCCCAGCGTCGCCCGGTCGTAAGGTGGGCGCAGCTCGTCGACCCGCTCCCCGTCGAGGATCACCACGATCCGGTCGGAGAGGGCGAACAGCTCGTCGAGGTCCGACGAGACGAGCAGCACCCCCACCTGGTGGTCACGCGCCCGGCGCAACGCCTCCCACACCAGCCCCGTCCCTCCGAGGTCGAGACCCTGTGTCGGGTGCTCGGCCACGATGAGCCGGGCGTCGTCGTCGACCTCGCGGGCCAGGACCACGCGTTGGAGGTTACCCCCGGAGAGCTCCCGCATCGCCTGGTCGCTGCCGGCGTACCGGACCTGCCAGCGTTCGAGCCGCTCCTCTCCCCGCTTGCGCAGCTTGCGCTCGGACAAGAACCCGCGGCGCACCGAGCCCGATACGCCGTAGCCCGACGAGACGGGTGCCGCCATGGCGTTCACCCACAGGGAGCTCGACAGCGACACCGCTCTCGACTGCCGGTCGGCAGGGATGTAGCGCAGGCCGAGCCGGCGCCGGGCGGCGATCCGGAGCCCGGAGGCCTCTCTGCCGCCGATCTCCACCCGGCCGTCTCGCGGCGCCAGCAGACCGACGACCACGTCGACGAGCGCCTGCTGGCCGTTCCCCTCCACGCCGGCGATCCCCACGATCTCTCCAGGGCGGACGTCGACCGAGAACGAGCGCAGGCCCCGGCGTCCCTCGATCGAGCTGACCGAGACGTCGACCACCCGCAGCACGGCTGGCGCCGGCTCGCTTCGAGGAGAGCCAGGCAGGTCTCTCGCCTCCACTGCTCCGTGAGCGGCTGGCCGGCTGTTGTCGAGTGGGCTCATGGCCGCGTCAGCCGCAGCCGCAGCCGCAGCCGCAGACGCAGACGCAGACGCAGACGCAGACGCAGACGCAGACGCAGACGCAGACGCAGGGCCACCTGCATGCTGTCGGCCGTTCGGCACGGCGACGCCGGCCAGGCCCTCGGGGGCATCCGCGAGGCCCATAGCCACGGCCGAGGCGCCGGTCACGGCCTGCTCGGTCGCTCCTCCCATGATCAGGCGGGCGATCTCCTCGTCGTCGATGGTCTGCATCGGCGTAGGCGGGAGCACGACCTTCCCGCCGGCCAGCACGGCCACGGTGTCCGCCAGCTCCCTCACCTGGCGCAGCTTGTGCATGACGACGAGAAAGGTGATGCCCTGGGCAGCCAGAGCCCGCAGCCGCTCGAAGAGCCCGGTGATCGCCTCGGGCGGGAGGACCGCCGTAGGCTCGTCGAGCACGATCACCCTGCTGCCGCTCGAGAGCGCCCGGGTGATCTCGACCGCCTGCTGCTGCTCGGGAGCGAGGTCGCGGATCAACGCCTTCGGGGAGACGGTGAACCCGAGCTCCTCCAGCTGGCCGGCCCAGCGCCGCTCCATTGCTCCCCGCCGGAACATCCCACCCCGTGCCGTGCCGGGCCGGAAGAGCTGGAGCGCCTCGGCCACGGTGAACTGAGGGGGCAGAGCGAAGGTCTGGTGGACCAGTTCGACACCCTTGCGCCGGCGACCCTGAGCCGTTGCCGGGTGCTCCGTGCCCTCGACGATCACCTCTCCTCGTTCGGCACGAGTCAGGCCGGCGATGACCCGGCACAACGTGGTCTTCCCTGCACCGTTCTGTCCGACCACGGCGTGGATCGCACCCGGCTGCTCCCATGAGAGGCTCACCCCGTCGAGGGCGACGGTGACGCCGAAGTCCACGCGGACGTCCACGCAGCCGAGCACGATCACCGGGCAACCTCCTCACGGTTCCCCCGCCGCGCCGGCGGGCTCACGGCATCGCGACACCACGCCTCGCTCGCATGTCGACCGGGCACCATCCGCGATCGCCCGACCTGGCGCCGCCCGGGGAGATCGCCAGGTCCGTGCTTGGGGGACAACGGTACGATCAGGGGACAGCGCTGGTGTTCAACGGGACCGTCAAGGTGCCGGCCGCCACAGCAGCCTGTGCGGTCTGCATCTTCTTCAGCCCCGCTGTGTACTTGCTGGCCACCGCCGCAGGCGCGGACGTAGCGAACACCGGGCTCGGCGTGTACCCGGTGACCTTCTCCTTCAGGCCCTGCTCGACGGAGTGCCCTGCAAGCGACCACGTCGGCTGCATCGCCGATTTGAGCTGGAGTGCCAACGACGTCCCGAACTGGAGAATGGCGGAGCCGAGGATCAGGCTCGGCGCCTGCTTGTACGCGGTGGGATCGGAGTCGTAGCTCATGAAGAGCTTGTGCGCCTCCGCAGACTTGAGCACCCCCAGGTCTGTGGCCGAAGCGTCCGTCTGGATCACGTCCACGCCGGAGCCGTACATGCTGTCGGCCACCTGCTGACCACCGTTCGGGTCGGTGAACGAGCCGACGAAGGCGCCGGCTACCGATATGCCCGGTGTCACGGTCTTGGCCCCGGCAGCATACGCGTTGTAGTCCGAGTTGAGCTCAGGAGACGCCGCGCCGCCGATGTACCCGATCTTGTTCGTAGTGGAGATGCTCGCCGCGAGGATCCCCGCAAAGTACATCCCTTCGTAGAATTTGTAGCCGACCGTCACGACGTTCGGGAGAGGCGGCGTGAACGGGGTGCCGAAGATCCAGATGAACCGGGTCTTCGGGTGCGCCTGGGCAGCTGCTTTGATCGGTGGTCCCATCTCGGGGAAGGCCGTGGCCACCACGTCATAGGACTCGGCCAGAAGGTCGAGCGTGGAGGTGTAGGACGACGGGTCGCTCACGTAGACGAAGCGGGTCTTTGCGTGGTACTGCTTGCCCGCCGCGTCCATGGCGGCGATCATGTCCAGCACAGGAGGGTCGCCACCCGAGCTCTGCGGACTGAGCAGGGCGATCGACGACGGCGCGACGGCGCTGCGCTTGGCTTTCGCCGTGCTCGAGCTGGCGCTGGACCCACATGCAGCCAGGATCTCCGGCAGCAGGGCCGTCCCGGAGACGCTCGCCACGGTGAGCAGGCTCGCTTTCCGGAGGAACGAGCGTCGAGACTGGGTCCCAGGCGTCGGTGGAGCGGGGCTGTCGGTCATTGGTCCTCCAGGGCTGTTGGGGTGCTCGGCGTGGTACGGGCTGTCGAGAAAAGCGGTGACACAGAGTATGCTGCCGGAAGGAACCATACGTGACCGGCACCGAGATGGCGCGTGAGGTGAGCAGTGCCCGCACAGCTCGCGCCCAGCGGGTACGCTCCGCTGTCGACGCTGCCTGTCATCGCGGCCCTCGCTTCTTCACTGCGCAGGCATCCCTCGTCCAAGGCGGCGCTCCTCGATCGTGTCGCCGGGGAAGTGGAGCCACCTGGCCCATGCAGGAAAGCCAGACACCTGCATCGTAGGCGTCCTGCGGCTCCACTGCCGCCAAGCTCTTGTTCGAGCCATTGTACGGTAGGGTCGGCTCGCTGAAAATGGTCAACATGTCGCAGACGGGCCGTTCTGAAAGACAAGGTGTACAGATGGATCGAGCGACGTGGCGCGCCTGGCGCGGCGCTCGTGCCCCGAGGCTTCCCGGCGTGCCGCACGCGGCGACCGGGCGGCGCTGGGGACACCGCCGTCGGGTGGGGATCCTGGCGTGGATACCCTGGCCTGGGGACACTGGCTGGAGCACCGGGGCAGGCTTCGCCGAGAGCACTTCAGGGCCGTCTCCGAACGCCCGGTGAGCGCGGTCCTCGTTCGCGGACGGATGCATGGACGGGTTGCGCCACCCAGCGCCACCCAGCGCCAGCCGGCGCCAGCATCGAGCAGGGTGGACGCGGCGCTCGGCGGCGCGAGCGTGTCACCATCGCCCCGCATGGTCCGCGACGGGTTTCCGCGGTGTTTCCGCGGTGTTTCTGGCCTGTGAACTGGCGTGTTCGGCGTGCCCTGATCGCGCTCGGACCACACAACGTGCGCGCGGCGTTGCGCCATCGCAGACACTTTGCACCTTGAACCGCCCGGGCTCCGGCCGGACACTGTCACGACACGGTGCATCGCTGCGTACGGCAGCGGATGGGAGGAGGCCGGATGTCGAACCCGGGACTACTGATCGGCCGGTCACGCGGCCCGCGGCGTCGCTTGCTTCGAGGGCTGCTGGCGGTGGTCCCTGTGGCGGTGCTGCTCGCCGCGTGCAGCTCGAGCACATCCTCCACAGCAGCCAAACCGGCCGCCAAGTCGAGCGGTACGTCGTCGGGCATCGCCGCAGCGGCCAAGGTGGTAGCGCAGTACAGCAAGCTGCCGACGTTCGTGCCGCCGGGTCCAGCCTTCAACGCCAGAAAGCTCGACGCCGGGAAGACCCTGTTCAGCATCCCGGTGGATAGTCAGGACCAGTTCGTCCAGATCCTCGAGAACGACATGGCGGCTGTGGCGAAGACGGTCGGCATCAAGTTCGTCGACTACTCCAACGACGGGAACCCTGCCAGCTGGACCACCGGCATGGAGCAGGCGGTCTCCGAGCACGCGAACCTGATCGACCTCCTCGCCGGCATCAACCCCGAGCAGCTCACGCCGCAGATGCAGGCAGCCAAGGCGGCGAACATCCCGGTCGTGGCCTCTGACGCGTACAGCATCGGGCAGGCATCGGATCCGCTGTTGACCGGCGTGGTCGACGTCCCGTACGCCGAGGCGGGGACGATCATGGCCGACTGGACGATCCAGAACAGCGGGGGCCACGCCAATGCGTTGGTCATCGAGTCCAACGACGTCGTGTCGAGCCCAGTGGAAGCTGGCGCGGCTGTGACCGCCTTCCACCGGAACTGCCCCTCGTGCACGGTGAAGGTCATCAACATCCCGGTGTCGGACTGGGCGTCGGAGACGCAGACCCAGGTCGAGTCGGAGCTTCGAGCCGATCCCAACATCAACTACATCCTGCCAGTCTACGACAGCCAGTCGCAGTACATCACCCCGGCCATCAGCCTGGCTGGCGACACTGGCAAGGTGCACATCGTCAGCTACGACGGCACGGCGTTCGTCCTCAAGTACCTGTTGAGCCATGACGGTGTCGTGATGGACGTCGGTGAGGATCTCAAGTGGATCGCCTGGGCCATCATGGACCAGGAGATGCGGATCATGGCGGGGCTGAAGCCGGTGGCCAACGAGAACACGCCGCTCATGATCTGGACCCAGAGGAACATCGCCTCGGCAGGCAACCCGCCTCAACAGTCCAAAGGGTACGGCAACGGCTTCGTGCAGGGCTACGAGAAGCTGTGGGAACTGTCCAGCTGACCGTGACTGATGCCGAGGGGAGTGCAGAGTGGTGACTGGGCGACACGAGACGACTCAGGCGCCAGAGGGCTCTTCCCCTCCAATTCGAGGACGCGTCGGCTCGCTGGGATCCGGTGCGCGCAGCGGTGCAGCGGTGCTGGAATTGCTGGAGGTGTCGAAGGCCTTCGGGAGCACGCAGGCCCTGGACCGCGTGTCGTTCCAGGTGATGCCGGGTCGGGTGCACGGGTTGGTCGGTCAGAACGGGTCTGGCAAGTCCACGGTGGTGAAAGTGCTGTCTGGATACCACATGCCGGACCCGGGGTCCACCGTGGTTGTCGGAGGCCGGGTGGTGACCACGGCTCTCAGTGGCGGCCGCAGCCGGACATTGGGGTTGCGCTTCGTCCACCAGGATCTCGGGGTCATCCCCGAGCTATCGGTGACGGAGAACCTCTATGTAGACCGCTTCTCCACGGAGAGCCAGCACTTGCTGCGCTGGCGCGACGAGCATGCTCGAGCGGCTGCGCTCCTGGGCGCGTTCGGTGTCGACGTGGACCCCCGGCGGCGTCTGGGAGACCTCCCTGCGGCCTTGCAGGCCATGGTCGTGATCGTCCGTGCCGCGGAGGGCCTGCGGACGACGGCAGTGGCTCGGACGAGCCCATCTTACGGCAGCCCTAGCGTGAGTGCTCACGTAGCTGGTGCCGGCACTGACGGGATGGGTCGTAGTGATGGCCGACCAGACGACGGTGGTAGCGCCGGTTCGGCGGCGCAGACTTCGGGTGTGGGGGTGCTGGTGCTCGACGAAGCGACCGCTTTCCTGCCGTTCGCCGCTCGGGCACAGCTCCGGGCAGTGGTCCAGGAGGTGGTCGGCTTGGGTCACGGCGTCCTGTTCGTCTCGCACTTCCCTGAAGAGGTATTGGATTGGGCAGATGATGTGACCGTACTGCGCGATGGCCGAGTTGTCGCCGATCGCCCGACGGCGGGGATGGACGAGGAGCAGCTCGTAGAGCTCATCATCGGGCGCAAGCTCGAGCTCGTTTCCCCCACAGGCGGAGGGTCGGGTCACAGCGGTGTGGAAGATTCGCAGGTCCTCGAGGTGCACGGCCTCCGTAGCAAGGAGATCGGGGAGCTGAGCTTCTCCGTTCGCCGCGGCGAGGTGCTCGGGATCACCGGCCTTGTCGGTTCAGGGCACGACCAGGCGTGCAACGTGCTCGGGGGCGCAGCTCACGCAGAGGCAGGTACGCTTGTTCTCGACGGTCGTCGCATGTCCCTGTCGAACATGTCGCCGGTGCTGGCCCGGCGCGCCGGCATCGCGTTCGTCCCTCACGACCGTCAGCGCCAAGGTGCCGCGGTCTCCCTGACCGTTGCCGAGAACATCTCGTTGGCAATCATGGACCGCCATCGTGGTCACCTGGACCGGATCCGTCACCGCCAGCTCCGCCGCGAAGTACGCCAGCTGCTGCTGGAGTACGGCGTGCAGCCCCCGGTTCCCGACGCGGATCTGCGCAGCCTGAGCGGGGGCAACCAGCAGAAGGTCGTCATCGCCAAAGCTATGGCGCAGCGACCTCGTGTGCTGGCCTTGGTGGAGCCCACCCAGGGCGTCGACGTCGGTGCCCGGGCCGACATCATCGGGAAGCTCCGAGACGTGGCGCGCTCGGGTACGGCGGTGGTCTGCGCCACCACTGACGCCAGCCAGCTCGAGCAGCTCTGCGACCGGGTCCTGGTGCTGCGTCGAGGGGTCGTCGGCGCCGAGCTTGCCGGCAGCACGTTGATCGAGGACCGCATCGTCGAGGAGACCTACCGATCGTCAGCCTGAGCCGATCGACGGTAAGAAGAACCGGCGGTGAGGTCCTGCACGAAGAGGCGTGTCCACCCGAGCGGGCCGCGAGCACAGATGCCCACCTACGACGGGCGAGAAGACGAGGAGCGAGCGATGGTAGTCGATACCCAGCAGCCCGAGCCCCAGGCGGCGCCGGGCGGTGACAGCGGAGCCCGGGCCGCAGTGACGTCGCGTCCTCGAAGTGAGGTGGCCGGCGACTGGCTGGGCAGGGCGTCGGTGCCACTGGCTTTCGGTGTGGTGGTCCTGATCTTCACCATCTTGCGCCCTGCGGTCTTCCCGACGATCGGCACCTTCGGCAGCATCTTCGGATCGCAGGCGGTGCTTGTGGTAGTCACGTTGGGGCTCCTCGTTCCGCTGCGCGCTGGAGATTACGACCTGTCGGTCGCGGGCACCCTGACGCTGTCCTCGATGATCATCGGCCGGTTGAACGGCGGAGGTGGCATCGAGATCTGGATCGCCGTGGCGATCGCGTTGGCGGTCGGTGTCGGGGTCGGGCTGACCAATGGCTTCTTCGTACGTGTGTTCGGCATCAACCCCTTCATCGTCACCCTCGGCATGGGGACGCTGCTGCTCGGGATCACCTTGCTGATCAGCGGCGACCAGACCTATGCAGGTATCTCGCCGGGGTTGATCGACGTTGTGGTCACAGACCGCTTCCTCGGCATCCCACTGGAGTTCTACTACGCCGTGATCGTCTGTATCGGTGTCTGGTACGTCTTCGAGCACACGACGCTCGGCCGCCGCCTGCTGTTCGTGGGAAGTGGTCGGGAGGTGGCTCGGCTGAGCGGCGTCCGGGTGGAGCGGATGCGGGTCGGCGCACTGGTGGTCGCAGGCGTGCTGGCCGCTCTGGCCGGCATCCTCTTCGCCGGCACGTCAGGTGCGGCGAACCCGACGGCAGGGAGCGATTTCCTGCTTCCTGCCTACGCGGCGGCCTTCTTGGGCGGTACGACCATCACCCCTGGCCGCTTCAACGCCTGGGGGACGCTGGTGGCGGCCTACTTCTTGGTGACCGGTGTCACCGGCCTAGCCATTCTCGGCATCCAGAGCTGGGTGCAAGACGTCTTCTACGGCGGGGCGCTCATCGTCGCCGTCGCCTTCGCCCAGCTGTCCCGTCGCAGGGCCAGCCAGGAGATCATTTGAGAGCGACCCGACCCTCCGGCGGCCAGAGCGCGCCTGGCGCGGCGCTCGTGCCCCGACGCTGCCCGGCGTGCCGCACGCGGCGACCGGGCGGCGAGCCTGGCGGTACCGCGGTGCCCAGGTGCCCACCAGGCAGCACAGGCCCACCAGGCAGGCCCACCAGGCAGCCCCACCAGGCAGCCCCACCAGGCAACACCGGCCCACCAGGCAACACCGGCCCACCAGGCAACACCGGCCCACCAGGCAGCACAGGCCCACCAGGCAGCACAGGCCCACCAGGCAACACAGGCCCACCAGGCAACACAGGCCCACCAGGCAACACAGTGTCGTTCGGAAGCTCGAATCGCATGCAGATCGACACTTGTGGGCGACGCGGGCAGTGCCGATACTTGGTGGCATCGCCCCGTCGAGCCGAGCGCCGTCGCATTCCGGGCAGCGCCCACTGTGCTCACGGGAGCGGCCGGGACCCGGGCGGCTCGTCTTCGACATGCGCCCGCCCGACCCGGGCACCGCTGTGAGCCGAGCAAAGGAAGTGATGCCGTGAGCCGACATGCGGAGTTGCTGGAGCGTCACCGCCGGGTGATGCCGACGTGGATGGGTCTCTACTACGACGAGCCGATCGAGCTCGTCTCGGGCAAGGACTGCTGGGTCACGGACGCGGACGGACGCTCGTACCTCGACTTCTTCGGTGGCATCTTGACCACCAGCATCGGCTACGGCGTCGACGAGGTCGTCGAGGCAGTGCGGGACCAGGCCGGGAAGATGGTCCACTCGTCGACCCTCTACCTCATCCGCCCCATGGTGGAGCTGGCCGAGAAGATCGCCGCACTGTCGGGGATCCCCGATGCCAAGGTGTTCTTCGTGAGCTCGGGCACCGAGGCGATAGACGCCGCCCTCATGATGTGCTGCACCGCCCGACGTTCGAACCAGGTGCTGGCTCTGCGCAACAGCTACCACGGCCGCTCGTTCGCGGCGGTCGGGGTGACCGGGAACCGCTCCTGGTCGCCGTCGTCGTTCGCGCCGCTGTCGGTGAGCTGGATCCACAACGGCGAGCGCCTTCGCGGCATGCTCGCCTCGATGAGCGACGAGCAGATGTGCGAGGTGGCCGCCAGCGACCTGGCGGAGGTGATCGAGACGACCACCGCGGGTGACGTCGCCTGCCTCATCGCCGAGCCGGTGCAGGGCGTCGGGGGGTTCGTCGTCCCCCCTGACGGGTTCTTCGGCGCGCTCCAAGCCGTGCTGGCCGAGCATGGGATCTTGTACGTCTCCGACGAGGTCCAGACCGGGTGGGGGCGCACCGGCGAGCACTTCTGGGGCTACCAGGCCCACGGGGTGGAGCCCGACCTGCTGACCTTCGCCAAAGGGCTCGGCAACGGGCTCGCCATCGGCGGGGTGGTGGGCCGGGGGGCGGTGGTGGACTCCTTCGCATCGAGCTCCATCTCCACCTTCGGCGGCAACCCGCTGTCCACGGCCGGCGCCCTGGCGACGCTCGAGTACATCTTGGAGCACGACCTGCAGGCGAACGCCCTGGCGGTCGGGGGTCGGATCCGCCAGCGCCTGCGCGAGGCGGCTGCCGGCCTGCCTACGGTGGGAGACGTCCGGGGCAAAGGGCTCATGATCGGGGTCGAGCTGGTGGAGCCGGGCACGACCACGCCCCTCGCCGAGGCGGCCAGTGCCGTCCTCCAGCAGGCCAAGGAGAACGGCCTCCTGGTCGGCAAAGGCGGCTTGTACGGCAACGTGCTTCGGATCTCGCCGCCGATGGCGATCACCGGCGCGGACGCGCAGGACGGCACCGAGCGCCTGGTGGCTGCCTTGAGCACCGTCGACCACCAAGTGAGAGGATCGAACCGATGAGGCACATCACGCACTGGATCGACGGCAAGGCCGCAGATGCCTCGGGGGCGCGCACCGGAGCGGTGTTCGACCCTGCCACCGGACGCCAGGTGGCCGAAGTCGAGATGGCCACGGCGGCCGTGGTCGACCGGGCCGTCAAGGGTGCGGCCGCTGCCGGGGTGCAGTGGGGCCGGATGTCGCTCACCCGGCGAATGGCAGTGCTGTTCCGGTTCCGCCAGCTCCTCGACGACGGTGCTGGCGAGCTGGCGGCCATCGTGACCGCTGAGCACGGCAAGGTGCGCAGCGACGCTGCAGGTGAGGTGGCCAGAGGGCTCGAGGTCGTGGAGTTCGCCTGCGGGGTAGCGGAGCTGCTGAAAGCGGACCACTCCGTGGACGTGTCCACCGGCGTCGACGCCTACACGCTGCGCCAGCCGCTCGGTGTGGTGGCCGGCATCACCCCGTTCAACTTCCCGGCGATGGTGCCGCTGTGGATGGCGCCGCTGGCCATCGCCTGTGGCAACAGCTTCGTCTTGAAGCCCTCCGAGCGCGACCCGTCGGCGTCGGTGTGGCTGGCCGAACGGTGGGCCGACGCCGGCCTGCCAGAGGGGGTGCTCCAGGTGGTCCACGGCGACAAGGAGGCGGTGGACGCCGTCGTGGCTCACCCGCAGGTGCAGGCGGTGAGCTTCGTGGGCTCCACTCCGGTGGCACGCGCCATCTACCAGCACGCGTCTGCAGCCGGCAAGCGGGTGCAGGCCCTCGGTGGGGCGAAGAACCACCTGGTGGTCATGGGCGACGCGGATCCCGACGTGGTCGCCGACGCCTTGGTGAACTCGGCGTACGGGTCCGCTGGTGAGCGGTGCATGGCGGTGTCGGTGGCCGTGGTGGTCGGAGATGGCACCGACGCCCTCGTGGAGAAGGTCGCAGACCGCGGTGCCCGCCTCGTGGTCGGACCCGGCGACGCCCCGGCATCGGAGATGGGGCCACTGGTCACCCGAGCCCATCTCGACAAGGTCCGAGGCTATGTCGAGGCCGGAGTGCAGGCCGGGGCCCAGCTCGTGCTCGACGGGCGCCAGCACGGCCACGGTGGTGACCCCGCAGGGTTCTGGCTGGGGCCGACGCTGTTCGACGGCGTGCGCCCGGACATGACGATCTACCGCGACGAGATCTTCGGTCCGGTGCTGTGCGTCATGTCGGTCGGGTCGTTGGACGAGGCCATCGCGCTCGTGAACGCCAACCCCTACGGCAACGGTGCTGCCATCTTCACCAACGACATGGCCGCGGCGCGGCGCTTCGAGGTCGAGGTCGAGGCGGGCATGGTCGGGGTGAACGTCCCCATCCCCGTGCCGATGGCCTACTACGGCTTCGGCGGGTGGGGGGCGTCGATCTTCGGCGACCACGACATCTACGGGCCCGACGGGGTGCGGTTCTACACCCGGGCGAAGAAGGTCACCGCCCGGCCGCTGGCGCACCGGGGCTCTTTGAGCTTCCCGACGAACCAGTGAGCCCGGTGCCGCGCACCAGCCCGGCGGCGAGGGCAGCCTGATGGCGAGGAGCACACCGGCGGCGAGGGCGGCGTGAAGGCGAGGGGCGGTCCGGCGGCGAAGAGCACAGAGACAGCACGAGCACGAGGAGGGTGGACGTGGCACACATCGTGAGAGCTGCACTGGTCCAGGCGAAGTGGACCGGGGACAAGGAGTCCATGATCGACTCCAGCGTGATCCTGGCCAGAGAGGCGGCCTCCCAGGGGGCGCAGATCCTCTGCTTCCAGGAATTGTTCTACGGCCCGTACTTCTGCCAGGTGCAGGATCCGCAGTACTACGGCTACGCGGAGCCTGTGCCGGGGCCGACCACGCAGAAGATGATCGAGCTGGCCCGCCAGAGCGGCATGGTGGTCATCGCCCCCATCTACGAGGAGGACCAGCCCGGCGTCTACTACAACACCGCCCTGGTCATCGACGCAGACGGCCGCTATCTCGGCAAGTACCGCAAGACCCACATCCCCCAAGTCCACGGGTTCTGGGAGAAGTACTACTTCCGGCCCGGCAACTTGGGCTACCCGGTGTTCGACACGGCGGTGGGCCGGATCGGGGTCTACATCTGCTACGACCGGCACTTCCCCGAAGGATGGCGCGCGCTCGGCCTTGCCGGCGCGCAGATCGTGTTCAACCCGTCGGCCACCAGCCGGGGCCTCTCGGCCTACCTGTGGAACCTCGAGCAGCCCGCTGCCGCGGTGGCCAACGAGTACTTCGTCGGAGCCATCAACCGGGTGGGGGTGGAGCCGCTCGGCGACAACGACTTCTACGGCGGGTCCTACTTCGTCGACCCGCGAGGCCAGACGGTCGGTGAGGCCGCCTCGGGCGACGACGAGGAGGTGGTCGTGCGGGACCTGGACCTCGACGTGCTGCAGGAAGTGCGCCAGCTGTGGGCGTTCTACCGCGACCGCCGTCCCGACGCGTACGGGTCGCTGGTGGCGCCATGAGCACCATCGTGATCGAGCACGGCACGGTCGTCACCGCGAGCGGCAGCATCGAAGCAGACGTCTTGGTCGAAGGGGAGCAGATCGTCGCTTTGCTGGCGCCGGGCACGGCGCCGGCATCGGCGGGCAGCGACGGCGCGGGACCCCTCGAGCGGGTGGACGCCTCGGGCAAGCTGGTCGTCCCCGGCGGCATCGACGTCCACACCCACATGGAGATGCCCTTCGGCGGGACGTTCTCCTCGGACACCTTCGCGACGGGTACCGAGGCAGCGGTGTGGGGAGGGACGACCACCATCGTGGACTTCGCCATCGCACCTCGCGGCGGCACGCTGCGCGAGGGGTTCGACACCTGGATGGGCCGTGCCGAGGGGGCCTGTGCCGTCGACTTCGGCTTCCACATGATCCTCTCCGAGGTCACCGACGAGACATTGGCGGAGATGGGCCAGCTGGTGGAGGACGGGGTCACGAGCTTCAAGCTGTTCATGGCCTACCCGGGGGTGTTCTACTCAGACGACGGGCAGATCCTCCGCGCGATGCAGCGTGCCGCGGACAGCGGCGCCACCATCATGATGCACGCCGAGAACGGCATCGCCATCGACGTGCTGGTCGCCCAGGCACTCGCTGCCGGGCACGGCGACCCCCGCTTCCACGGTGAGACCCGGCCTCCTACGCTCGAAGGAGAGGCCACTCACCGAGCCATCGTGCTCGCGCAGGTGGCCGGCTGCGCGCTCTACATCGTCCACCTCTCGGCCATCGAGGCGCTCGCCGAGGTGCGAGCGGCACGCGACCGTGGCCAGGCGGTGTTCGCCGAGACCTGTCCCCAGTACCTGTTCCTCGGCGACGAGCTCATGGCCGGCCCGGGACTCGAGGGCGCGAAGTACGTGTGCTCGCCGCCGATCCGCCCCCGGCACCACCACGACGCCTTGTGGTGCGGGCTCGGCACCGACGACCTGTCGGTGGTGGCCACCGACCACTGCCCGTTCTGCTTCAAGGGCCAGAAAGAGCTCGGACGCGGGGACTTCTCGAAGATCCCGAACGGGTTGCCCGGGGTGGAGCATCGCATGGACCTCATCCACCAGGGGGTCGTGACCGGGCGCATCACCGCCGAACGCTGGGTGGAGCTCACCTCGACGGCACCAGCCCGGCTCTTCGGCCTCTACCCCCGCAAAGGCTCCCTGCTGCCGGGCGCGGATGCGGACATCGTGGTCTACGACCCGGGCCGCCACCAGGTGCTCGGCGCGGCGAGCCACCACATGGCGGTGGACTACTCGGCCTACGAGGCCATGGCCGTCACCGGTGCGGTGGACACCGTCATCGCCCGAGGCGAGATCGTGCTGCGAGACGGGAGCTACCGGGGCCGCCCCGGACGGGGACGGTTCGTGCCCCGCACCCCGTTCGCCGGCCTGGAGGTTCCTGCACCTGCCCGGCCTGCTTCCCTCCGAGACGCCAGCTCGGAGGTGCTGCGGTGAGGTTCGGCCTGGTCCTGCAGACCGATCCCCCTGCGGACCGGCTGGTGGCGCTGGCCCAGAAGGCCGAGCAGGGCGGCTTCGACTCGGTGTGGACGTTCGACTCGCCGGTGCTGTGGCAGGAGCCGTTCGTCATCTACAGCCGGATCCTGGCTGCTACCCAGCGGGTGCACGTCGGCACCATGGTCACCAACCCCCGGTCCCGAGACTGGACGGTGACCGCCTCGTCGTTCGCCACGTTGAACGACATGTTCGGCAACCGGACCATCTGCGGCATCGGCCGCGGCGACTCGGCGGTCCGGGTGATCGGCGGCAAGCCGACGACCCTCGACGAGGTGGCCGGGGCCATCAGGGTGATCCGCGATCTCGCGGCGGGGAGAGAGGTCGAGCTCCACGGCCAGGCCGTGCGCATGCCGTGGGTGCGCGACGGTGAGCTCCCGGTATGGATGGCAGCGTACGGGCCAAAGGCGCTCGAGGTGGCTGGCCGGGAGGCCGACGGGTTGATCCTGCAGATCGCCGATCCCTTCGTGATCGAGTGGGCGGTCGGCAAAGTGCGCGCGGCTGCCGAGGCGGCCGGCCGGGACCCGGCGTCGGTCACGATCTGCGCGGCAGCGCCGGCGTACGTGGGCGACGACATCGCCCACCAGCGGGACCAGGTCCGGTGGTTCGGCGGCATGGTGGGGAACCACGTCGCCGACCTCGTCAGCCGCTACGGGAAGGAGTCCGGGGCAGTGCCCGGCGAGCTCACCGCCTACATCGAGGCGCGATCGGGCTACGACTACGCCCACCACGGCCGCGCAGGGAACCCCGACACCGAGTTCGTGCCCGACGACATCGTCGACCGCTTCTGCGTGCTCGGCACAGCGCAGCAGCATCGGGCCAAGCTGCGGCAGCTCGAGGACATCGGCGTCGACCACTTCGCCGTCTACCTCATGCACGACGACGCGGACGCCACCCTGGCCGCCTACGCGGCGGACGTCGTACCGGCGCTGTCGAGACGGTGACGGCGCCGTGTCGACTCGCGCGAGATCTCTCGAATGCCGCGACGGGGTGGTCAGCCCGTGAGCGGACACCGTGCAGATAGGCCTGAGGCGTGCCCTCAGCTGGCCGTGCGCGCCGGTGGACCGCCCGGTGACGCCAGCACGGCGACGTACAAGGCCGTGCGGACCTCGGGATCCTCCAGGTCGCGCTGCACGACGGTGGCGATGCGATCGAGCGAGTTGTAGAAGGCCGCCCGGCTCAGGTGAGAGCGCGCGGCAGCCACCGACTTGTTGCCACCGCTCTCGAGGTAGACGACGAGGATGTCGAGGAGATGCGTGCCGTGGCGCTCGTCGTGCTCCCAGAGCCGCCGCAGCTCCCTCGAGGTGAAACGCTGGACCCGGGGGTCGCTCGACAGCAGTCGCAGCAGGCCCCGCAGGTCGATGTCGTCGACGGTCACGACCCGCTCGTCGCCGGTGCCCAGGACCGACTGGGCGGCCTCCTCGGCTCGGGCCATGGCCCGGGGCAGGTCGCCGAGCTCGGGGTGCTCGGGAAGGAACGCCGCCCCGAAGGCCAGCGACAGCGGCGAAGCCGCCTGGGCGCCCCGGACGTCGGCGGCGATGTGGGCCAGACGCTCGGCGCGGGCGTCGCCGGGGGGGAGCACCATCACGGTGACGACTTGGTCGTCGCGGATCCGCCCCACCAAGCCGGTGGTCCTCGAACGGGCCAGGGCGCGGCTCAGGGCCTCCTCGGAGCAGAACGGGTGGGTGGAGGCGACGCACATCACGGCCAGGTGCTGGTGGCGTAGGGGGATCCCCAGTGCTCGTGAGCGAACGTAGACCTCGTTCATGGACTGGCACCGGCCGGTGGCGACGTCTTGGAGCAGCTCCCGCTGGGCGGCGTGCTCCAGCGACGACGGCGGCCCGGCGACCAGCCAGGCCACGGCCAAGGCATCGGCACCGCTGTCGAGGACGCAGCGGTGCAGCGCGGTTCGGGGCCGGTCGAGAAGCATCACCACCCGGCCGCAGGGCTGGCCCCGCGGCTCGACCGAGGCGGCGAGCCATCCCGGGTGGTCGTTGTCCAGACGCCGGCTACGGTCTTCCCACCCGCTCAGCAGCTCCTCGAGGGGTACCGAGTGGTCGGCCACAGCGAGTGGCTTGTGGGCGATGTTCTCGAACACCACCGGGCAGTGGGCCAGCTCGCTCATCTTGCGGACCACGTCGCCGGGTGCCGTGCGTGCTGCCAGGGTGTGGAAGGACCGGTGGACCCGCTCCTCGAGCAGCAGGTCGGCGAGCTGCGCGCTCATGATCTTGGCGTGCACCGCTTCGGTGATGGTCACGAACGGGGCCTCTCGCTCGAGGGCCACCAGTGGCAGTCCCACCCGCGAGGCGGCTGCCACCAACGCTGCGGGCATCGTGCTGTAGCGGCGGACCAGCTCTACGACCAGGCCGCTGGCTCCGGCCTCTGCGAGCTCTTCTACGTACGAGGTGAGCCCCGCGTCGTGGTCGGGGAAGGCGATGCCCGTCGTGAGCAGGAGCTCGCCGCCTTTGAGCAGCTTGGCGATGTCGGGGACCTCGGCGATGTGGACCCAGCGCACCGGTCGGTCCAGGTGGTCGTGAGCACAGAGCACGTGCGGCGACCCCGCCTGCACCTCGTCGAGCACGAGGACGTCGGCGACGGTGACGACTGCCCTGTCGGCCTCGAGCAGTACCGGTTCCGTGGGTCGCGGCACGCTCCGAGCGTAGTGCGACGTCGCTCCCGCCAGGCGAGGAGGACGAGCCCTGGGCCGAGCGCGTGCCCGGCGGCGCCAGCCCTCGGGGCGCCACGAGCGACCCGGCGCTCGGCTCGAAGCCCACGAGGGCCTCGGAGAGGGCTCCGGGCGCCTCGCCGGGCAGGAGCCCTCTCCGGCCCCGGAGCATCTCCAGCCCGAAGCGTCGTCCGGAGGTCGTTCCCGGCCAGGGCAGCGGCTCGCCCGCCGGCGAGCGCTCGTGGCGCTCGCTCAGCACGAGCGGCACGACAGCGTGCGCCTTCGCGACGGGTCCTAGCTGGGTGGACGGGCTTCGGAGCACCCACTGGGGTTGAAGGGGGCGATGGCGCTCAGCGGGCCAGCGGGCTGTAGAAGACCAGGCCGTTACCCTTGCTGTCGTACGCCACGACGCGTCGCTCGTGCGCGTCGGTGTACGGCCCTTTGACGATGCCGCCACCGTTCGCCTCGACCGCCTCTGCCGCGGCGTCGACGTCGTCGGTCTTGATGCCGACGACGACCTGCCCGGGCATGGGATGATCGATCGCGGTGGCCAGCGCCAGGGTGATCGACCCACCGTCGAGCGCCGCGAAGTGCGCTCCGTCACGAAACTTCAGGGACATCCCGACGCTCTCGGTGTAGAACCGGATCGATTCGTCGAGGTCGTCGGTGGACAAGACGACCATCCGTACGTCGTGCTCGGTCAATGACGCCTCCTTGGGCCGGATCGATCGGACCTGGGGTTACGTAGACGGTGAGCTGCATCCCCGGGGCCGACCTGGATAGACGAGCCTCACGATACCTGGGTCGGCGAGCCCCGGTCCCACCGATGCCGCGTCGACGTCGAGACCGTCACCCTGGGCTCGGCGGTGTCGTCCTGGGCCCGGTTCGCGTATGCTGCCCTGGACGGGACGAGCCCGACGACCGTGGGTGCTGTCATTTCGAGCTTCCACGCTCCGACGACGAAGTTGTCACCCGCCATCTCCTCGGTGGTCCCGATGACGAGGCTCGTCGCGAGTGCTGGGGCTCGGGCGGAGAAGTGGAAGCACGGCGGGTTGTCCGGCAGCGCTGGCGGTGTCGCCAGTCGGTGAGGGCCAGCGGGCTCCTGGCGAAACCTCTTCGGCCCCAGGAGCCCCACCGCTCTCGTGGCAGCTGCTGTGCTCTCTCGGGAGGGCTCGGCAGGGTGGTCGGCGGTGACGGCTCGGGCAGGCGAGGCGGACCATGTGGGTGGCGGTGACGGGTAGCTCGGGCGAGGCAGACCATGTGGTCGGCGGTGACGAGCTCGGGCGAGGCGGACCATGTGGTCGGCGGTGACGAGCTCGGGGCATCCGCGGGCATGACGAGCTCGAGTGGTGCATCAGGCTGAGGCCAGCTGCCGATATCGCCTCCTCGGGTCGCGGGTCATCACCGAGGCCGGTCGGGTGAGCGACGGTGCGACGAGCGAGCGGCGGTCGAGACCGCGGGCCCCCGATTGTCGGACCGGCGGGAACTTGTGGATAACAGTGTAACTACAGAGCTGTCATCCACGAGATGCTGTGGAAAACCCTTGACATGGCGTTACGATGATGGTGGTGATCGGAGGTGCGGGCCATGGATGGTGAGACTGACTTGACCATCGCAGAGGTGAACTGGCTCTTCGAGAACCTGCATCGTCTCGGGACCGACGCGACCACCGAATTCGTCGAGGGGGCGACGAAGCGGCTGTGGCAACTGACACTGGGTGGGTCACAAGAACGCGACGACTATCGGGCCTACGTGAAGTCCTGGGTAGTGAGCGCCCGCCTCGCTTGCTCCGAAGACTGGCAGGAACAGGTCGGGGCTGTGGACGACAGCGCTCCACCTGATGGCCGTTACTGGGCCACGCATGAGTTATCCGACCTCCTGCGGTTGTAGGGCACTACCCTTGCCCTTGCCCTCGCCCTCGCGTGGCGATTTTTTCTCACGGAAAGAGTTTTCGACCAGCCGCAACAGGAGCCGGAGGATGTTCGTCGGGCGGTGCACGACGCCATGAGCGCCCTCCTGGTCGATCCCTATGACCCGCCAGGGATTGTGCGATATCCCTTTCGCGGGCGGCCCGGCGAGGAATTGTTCATTGCCGAGCTCACCGAAGGGTGGCATGCGACCTATCGCATCTTGCCCAGGGGAATGCCTCCAATCATGGATCCGACCGTCTGGGTCAAGTCGCTCGAGCGGCTACCCGAACGTTGAACCGTCTGCGGGTCGTGTCCGGCATCGACCCGTGGTGATCTGACTGGATGGGGTACGTCGTCGGGGGCCAGCGGCTCGAACCTGAATATCTTCAGCGTGGATCGGGGGGCGGCTGTCTGATCAGAGGGACCGGATCAAGCTCCAGCACGACCTCGTCGCCGTCGACGTACCGGCAGTGCAGGCACCCCTCGCGAACCTCGGCCCGAGCACTTGGTGGTCGGTGGAGTCCCGGCCACGGCTCATGCGAAGCCTCGTCGACATAGTCCTGGAGGTCGTCCAGGGCCTGCCGGGCTGCCGCCACTGCTCGCTCGGCATCTGTGGCGGACACCGCGCGGAGGTTGGACCGCAGATGGGTTCCCGCCATGCCCGGCTTGAAGTCACCCTGCTGTCCCGGAAAGCGTCCTTCGTCGCATGAGAACCACACAGTGCCGTCGGATCCAACTTCAAGGTGAGAACCCTCGGGTACCACCGAGCGGAAGCGGTCTGCCAGTTCCTGAGTCACGGCGTCCGCGTCCATGCTCCCCATGATGCACGCCGACGCCCCGGCCGCGTCCGGAGGTCCCGCGACCGCACTGCCGGCGATAGGCCTCACGCGGACACTTCGAAGACGCCGACATCTTGGGGATGCCTCACCGGTACACCTCCCTGATGTGGCGGGGGCGAGCGACAATCTGCGCAAGGCAAAGGCATCCTCTGGCCCGGCTGGCTTCGCGTGCACCGTGCCCGCTTCGGAACCTGTCAATAAGCAGGTGCCACCTGATCGCGGACGAGGTTATGGTCAACTCTTCGCCCCTCTCCGACCCTCTGGCTGAGCTGCACGACCCTGCAGAGGGCTGGGCCGGATCCCCCCAGACGCACCTCTGATGGCGGCGGGGCATCGTGGACGGGCGAACCTCCAGACGGTAGCCCGTCTTGGGCGACCAGCGAGGCGGTGGTAGTCCGTGCTCGGGTTGAGCGAAAGGGGTCGAGCAGCCTGCGGCCGGTAGCGCCCACCTGCTTCGCGCCCCTCCGACCCAGATCGCCCTCTCCGCTGCACCGAGCCCGAGCTACACCGGTGGTTCGGGATCGCCACCCGCTGTGGCGCCCACCCCGTCGGCGCGCCGCCAGACCAGCTTCCACATCACCGCCGCGCCCAGGCAACCATACGCGGCTGCGTGCAGGAAGGCAGCAGATTTCGAGCTGGCACGGTCCGGTAGCCCACCCAGGCTCCAGTGCACAGCGACGGTGGCAGGCAGCTGCGCCCAGCTCGAGAGCGGAGCGGAGACGAGAGCCACGGCCAGCACAGCGGGCAGCAGCCCACAGACGACGCCGAACCTCCAGCCCCGCGCCGTCGGGCTCCCCGAGGATCGCCGAGAACGCGCAGAGCGGTGCACGAACTGCCAGATGCGTCCCACCTCGCCCATCTCCGATCTGATCTTCGAACGAGTCTAGGAGAGTCGATCGCGGTGCAGGCATCGGCAAGCAAGGGCCGAGGATCATCGCCGGCGCCGACGGCTCTACGGCTGTTCCTCGACCCCCGGGACCGCCGAATTGATCGTGATCCACCGGCTCTCGGACCTCGACGCGGTCGGCGACGCCGGCAGCGAGGCCCGGGGGCTCGCGCTCGGACTGCTCGCAGACTGCTCGACCAAGATCACCTACGCCCAGGAGCCCGGCGAGGCGACCGAGACCGGCACCTCGCTCGGCCTGTCGTCGACCGAGGTGGCCCAGTTCCCCGAGCTCGTCCGAGGAGAAGGTCTCTGGCGCCTCGGTGAGCGGGCCTTCGTCGTCACCCACGTCATGACACCAGGCGAGCTGGCCTGCTTCGCTACCTGCCAGCGCATGACCAGGTAGCAGAAGGCCACCCTGTGCACCGGTGCGGTGTACCCTGCGAGTACGTCCGCGGGCAACGTTCTGTGCGCCCCGAACCGGCGTTCCGGGCTACGACGGTCCTGGGGTCAGGGGATGTTCGGCGCTCGCGTTCTGGGACACCCTGGCAGGCCACCGGAACCACTCCGGCGAGCGTATCACCGTCGTTACGATCGGCACGGGAGCTTGTCCCCACGATGTTCGGCGTGCACGTTCTGCGTGTCACTCGGGCCCCAGCCGCTCTGGGCGAGGTCGAGCCGTCGGAGCACGCGCACCCCCTGGCGCGCGGCGAAAGAGTCACCGGCGGGCTAGACGACGGCCGCTCGCAGTGGCGATCGGCGTGTAGTTCAACTCGAAGTGGTGATAGAGCGTTGACTCGTCGGCTTGCGAGAGCTCCTCGCCGTGCATCTCGATGTCGGGCGCGGACCGGACCCGGTCTTTGGTTACCGCTACCTGCAGACCGTCAGGACCGACCTGAACTCCGCCCAGAGGCACGAAAGTCAGGTGCCGGCCGATCAAGCCCTCCTTCACCGTCGCGAACTGCGGCTCATCGGTCTCGACATCGACGTAGACGTCCTGCAGCTTGCCGATCTTCTCGCCATTGCAATCGACAAGCATCTTGCCGTGCCACTCGGCCACATTCCACTGGGCCTCGTCGTGAGCGTCGGTCATGTCACTTCCCTCCCTATTTGTCGCTGAGCACAGCCTGTCATGGATGTGGTCCATTCCAGCCGTCGGGTCGGCCTAGTTGGTGGTGGGGTGGGGTCGACTGCGTTTGCGTTCGGCGTGGGCGAGGAGGTCCAGGACCTCACCGATGGTGGGTTGCTGGATGATGGAATCGGGCAGGGGGAGGTGCGTCTGGATGTGGTAGCGGTTGCGGCGGCCCTCCTTCTCCTTGACGATGTAGCCGGCTTCGGTCAGGTCGGCCACGATGCCGTACGCGGCGCGCTCGGTGACGCCTACCGCGCCGGCCAGGTCGCGCAGGCGGGCGTCGGGGTCATGGGCGATGAACACCAGCACCCGGGCGTGGTTGGTCAGGAAGCTCCACTCGGCCATCACCCAACAATAGCATCCAGATACTAGAAGTGACTTGCAAGTATTGGCGAACAGGTGTACTATCGGGGGAAGCGGCCCGCCGGGTCGCCAAGACTCAGAAGGGTTCCATCATGGGAATCGGTGTCAGCATGTTCCTAGTCGCAGCCGGGGCCATCATGCGCTTCGCTGTCACCGTGCAGGGCCACGGGTTCAACGTCCACACCACCGGGGTGGTGCTGATGATCGTCGGTGCCATCGGCGCCGTACTGTCCATCGCCTTCTGGGCGAGTTGGGGCGGTCTCGGCCGCTACCACCGTGGCGTCGCCCAACGCACGGTCGTTACCAGTCAGGGCACACCCGTTCAGTCGACCCAGCAGGCGAAGAGAACGGAGAGCGAAGTCATCTGATCCGAAAGCCCGCGCGCCCACCAAGCGGCGCGCGGGTCACCCGGTGGGCTACAGCGCGCCGACGGCAAGCCGTAGCGCGGTTGAGAATGGCCCTCGGGTCACGGGCTAGCCGGGTTCGGAATGGGTTGGATCCCTTGCCGGCCGATTGGTCGCCCGCGAGGTGGCCCCCGCGCTCCGCTTCGCGCCGCGACCACGAATCGTCGCTGGCGGACGACGCCGACGAGGTGTACCGAAATAAATGGACACGGGCTGAACCCGAACCGTGTCGGACTCTGCCGTCGGCGGCGGCACCCTCCCGGGGGCGTTGCTCCAGACCCTGGTAGCGCAGCAAGCGAACGCGCTCCACCAACCAGGGAAGGGAGAAACCCAATGGCCCTAAAGATGCTGCCGCCATCGGCGTACACCGCGCCCCGCGGCCGATCCTCTCGCATGATCCCGGAGGTACCCGCCGAGGGGACACGCTGCGTGATCGCCCTGCGGGGCGAAGCGGGCACACCCACTCGGCCAGATCTATGCGACGTGCTGTGCCGGGTGGCCGCGGACAGGACGGGGGACGTGGTCATCGACCTGGCGGAGGTGACCTCCAACGACACCGCCATCGTCCGGGCCCTGGTCACCGCGCAACAGCTACTTCACCGCCAAGATCGCATCCTGACCTTTCGGTCACCACCCAGGCTGGTCACCGGGGTGCTGAACGTGCTCGGGCTGACCGATCTGATCGAGACCGACGACCCGGTGCAGCGATGACCCCCGGTGTGTGGATTGTGCCGCTCGTGTTGTTGACCGCGGTGGTGTTCTTGTGGGTCTCAGCGTGGTTCGAAAGCCACGTCGCCCCACGAGAACCCCACCCCGAGTTACGCACATTGCAGGCGGTCGACACGGTTCTCGTTGACACCGCCCCCGACCGCACGCCGCCGGACATGGACAGTGACCTTGCCGTCGAGCCGGCTCGCCAAGTCGCTCAGCACGCGGAGTAAGAGGCCAACCGTGCACATCGGAATATCACCTGTGTACGACACAGTCGCCGTGGTCGTTTTCATCATGACCGCGGCGATCTTCTTCGCGAGCCTGTGGCACCAACAAGGCCCCCCTCTGACGTGGATCCGAAAGAAGAAGAAGACCATGTTCGACGGTGGATCGATGCCAACCCGCCAGCTCGGCAGCTCAACCCTGGTGCTCCCGACGGCGAGCAGACCGGTTCCTCCGCACGTTCATCCTGGCTGGTGGCTGAAGGAATGTGGACGTTGTCCCCTGCTCGGTCCGTAACCGGCGCCACAGTCGTGAATGCGTTCGCAAACGTCGTCGGTGAAGCATTTGGACTGACGAGCAAGGAGGGTGGTTCGTCACCCGCCACCTGAGGCCGATGCCTCGAAAGCCTCCGCCGGTGGGTGGCCCCACCACCTCCCTCCTTGCCAGGAGCACACCAGAGAGGGCTGGACGGCTTCGTCGCGCTCACCCACGGCGGTCACCCATCTGCCGCATGGGGTACCCCCGTCGGCGCGCCGGGCACGGTGGAGCGGCTGGTCTTGCCCTTGGCCTTGCGGCGAAGGGCGGACCGCCGGCCAGGGATCACGGGTCACGGCGATGTCGTCTCGTGACGCCGCCCAGGACCAGCATGCCCGCAGCGGCTGGGTGAAGCGGACAAGTGTCGCAGGGGCGACTCTCTTGGTGGGGTCGCGCTGATTGAGCTCGAAGCGAGCGAGGAACGCTTCGAGGTCGCTCGTCGTGACCTGGTCGGCGATCGCCGAGTTGGCCTCCAGCCAGGCCCGGCCGCTGCGCTGCCGGTCGGTCAGCGTGGGCTGGGCGTGCGCCGGCAGGAAGCTGGCGTGGTCCAGGTAGTCGGTGACACCAGCGGTCGGCCGGACGAGTCGAGCGGGTCCCGGTACGCCGATCGACGACGGTGACCTGCGTGTGCGGCTCGTACCGCCGGTCGGCTACAGTAGAGGTGAGGGAGAGGTGCGAGAGCGGCCGAATCGGACTCACTGCTAATGAGTTGACCTGGGAGACTGGGTCCGAGGGTTCAAATCCCTCCCTCTCCGCTTTGCTGGCGCCGGCCGGGACGGACGTCGGTGACTGGGGTCGCCCGCGACGGTGCCCGCTGTGGAGAGCGACCGCATCGCCGTCGACCGCAGCGCCGTCGATCGCATCATCTGTGCAGGGCACCTGGGAGATACCGAAGAGCCGGGTGGAGCTCGACCAGAGACGTCTTGCCGCCACGCTCGGCCCCGCTCCCGGGCGTCTGGGCAGGGACCTCGGTCTGCTGGACGGCTGCCAGCTCGCAACAGAGCCTCATTCGATGCTGGTGTATGTACCCGGCCAGTTCTGCCTGCCCCACCGGGACTCGGAGAAGGAAGACGCCACGGTGGGGTCCCTTGTCGTGTCCGTTCCCCCGACGCCGGCGTGCCGGGGGTCGAGGCGCTCAGGCTCTCCTGGGCCGATCTGGTCGCCGAGGCGGCGAGCGAGCGCGGCCGTGGTCTCCTCGACCGGGCTGGAGGCGTTCACTCGTTTCGCCCACAAGCAGCGGTGGCGGCCACCCGCCTGGCCCCCGAAGACCTGTTCCCCAGCCGGCTCCTCGAGCAGTACCGGGTCTGAGCGGTGGCCGCAGCTGCGCTGCCACCACACATGTCCCCGGAGACAATCGATGTCTTGCGTCGGCAGCTGGCAACGGCGCGACCAGGATGCTGGCGGCTGCCGACCGCTTGGAGCACAGCAGACAGCTTGGAGCACAGCAGAGGTCGTGGTTCCTGCTGCTCGACGATCCGCAGCGGCTGCTTGTCCAGCGAGTCGGCGACGTGCGGGCCACCGTGCGGCCCATGTCACCGCGCCGGGCCCGGCGGTGGCGATCGCGGCGGCCCGGCGGCTACCGGTGAGCCCGCGTCCGCCTCAGCGAGTGCCGTCCTCACCACGGACGGTACGAGCCAGTCCCAGCGCCTCGTACACCGGGTCGTCGCCGAAGCGGAACAGATCGAGGCCGGTGGTGGCCTCGATCGTCAGCTTCTGCCACGACGGGACGGCCACGACGTCACCGGTCGCCACCTCGAAGGACTGGTCGGCGACGTAGACGGTGCCGCTGCCCTCGAACACCTGCCACACCGACGAGCCGACCGTCCGGACGCGAGTCGTGGTCACCCCGGCCCGCAGCCGGTGCATCTCCGTGCGGATCGTTCGCAGGACGTCGCCGCCCGTGGTCGGGTTGGTGAACCGTACGGCGCCGTGCCCGGGCTCCACGGTGGCCGGCACGCCCTCGGCCTCGCACGCCAGCTGGTCGGAGAGGGCAGCATCGGTATGGATCCAGCGGTAGGCCATGAGCGGGGAATTCGGACGTGCCGGCATGGCTGCCGGCAGCAGGCCAGGGTGGCCCCACAGGCGCTCGCTCACCGAGCGAGCTGGTGTGGCCGCGGTGGTCAGGGTGTCCGGCCCGAGCTCGAAGAAGCCGGCGTCGAGCTGGTGGACGAGAGGGATGTCGAGCCCGTCCAGCCACGCCATGGGCTTGTCGGTGGTGTTGTGATGCTCGTGGAAGTGCCAGCTCGGGGTGAGCAGCAGATCGCCCCGGCGCATGGCGACAGCGTCCCCGTCGACGTTGGTCCATACCCCTTCGCCTTCCACCACGAACCGGAAGGCAGTCTGGGAATGACGATGTGCCGGGGCGCTCTCGTGAGGGCCGAGGAACTGGATGGCCGCCCACAACGTCGCCGTGGTGAAGGGTCGGCCGGGGATTCCCGGGTTGGCCAGCGCGATGGCTCGGCGCTCGCCGCCACGGCCGACAGGGACCAGCTCGCCCGCCCGGCTGGCCAGCGGGAACAGCGTCGCCCACCGCCAGCAAGCCGGGACTGCCCCGGGGCTGGGGACGAGCGACATCATCTCTTCGCGCTGGGTCCACAGCGGCATCAAGGCCGCCCGGTCGAAGTCGTCGTAGAGCTGCTTCAGCGCAACGTCTTCAGGCTCGCTGAGCTGGCCGGCGGGAGTGGTCATGTGCTTCGCCTTCGTCGTCGGGCGTCGGTCGCCTCTGGGCGTCGTCAGAGTGCGATACCACAGAGAACCGGGCTGCGATGTCGCAGGGAGACCGAGACCGTCGCTTTGCGTCGTTCCGTCGAGACACCAGGATCGTACTGCCGAGACCCCACCAGCGTACTGCCTCATGACTGGGCGTACAGCGGACCGAGCTCTGTGGCGCTGCGGAGATCCGCCGACGGGCATCGGGGCCGGGTTGGCGCCGATGCTGGATCGAGAGCGCCAGCCCAGCCCCGGCCATCTATGGCCGGGGCGTGTTCGGGTGATGCCCGCTTGTCTTGCCCCGGTGCGCAACCCGGCCATCGCCACGACCGACACGGCGAGGGCGGAATGCCTCGCCCAGCCGGAGGCCGATGGCGCCGGCCCCCCTGTGATCAATACCACCGACTCCGCGACGTGCTCCCTGGCGACGCTCCGGGCGGCCCGGATGATCGTCGCGGTGCTGCTGGGTCTCCGTGCTCTCCGAGGTGGGTCGGCAGGATCAAGCCATAGCTGTTCAGTCGCCTGCTAGTCCTGTTCGGTGTGCTGGGCGGCGAGGTACGCATCGAGCACATCTCTGGCGACCCGGCCCCGGGTCGACACCTCGTAGCCGTGCGAGACCGCCCACGACCGGACCGCCCCCCAGTCGATCGCCTCGATGTCCTCGCCGCCGAAATGGCTGCCGTTGCTACTGGCATCGGCACGATCACTGCCATCGGGACCACGGGTGGTGTCGGCACCATCACTGCCCCCGACGCCACCAGCACTGCTCACGCCACCACCGCTGCTCGTAGAGCGGTCGGCTTTGGCCGGCGTCCGCCGCCGCCGGGCCACCACCGGACGAGCGAGCGCCGTCCACCGGCCGATGGCCTCGTGGAACTGGGCGAGGTGGTCGGCGCAGAGCTCCATCTCGTAGGAGGTTGTGCCGACGGAGAACGACACGGTCTCCTCGGCTTCCACGTCGCCGTCGTGGGCGTCGCATGTCAACACCACGAGTGTCTTGGTCTGCTTCATGTGCCGGTCCCCCTTCGTGCGCCAGCCAGCGCGACCTCCGTGAGCCGGCCAGTGCGACCTCCGAGGGTAGCGCCGCCCCAGGCCACCGAGCCGTCGGGCGCCCGACATCGTACCGCCCGGGTCGGGAGGGGCGGTGCACCGACCGCGGTAGTGTCGAGATGTGGTCACCGCGGTGCCGCGCCCCCCCTCCATCGACTCGTTGGCGCGTTCGCTCGCCGACCTCGGTCTGCCTCATCCGCTCCTGGTCGACGCGGCCCGCCGGGCGGTGGCGGCCGGAGAGCCAGGCTCGGCTCGCTCCATCGCCGGCGAGCTGGCCGCGGGGCTGTTGCAGCCCGCAGTGAACGCCACCGGCATCCTCCTGCACACCAACCTGGGGCGGGCCCCTGTCGCCGTCAGCCAGGACGGGCGGGCGTCCACCGTCGAGCTCGACCTGCGCACCGGCCGCCGTGGTCGACGCGGCGGCGCCCTGGCGGGGCTGATCGGCAGGTTGACCGGCGCCGAAGGCGCGGTGGTGGTGAACAACGGCGCCGCGGCGGTCCTGCTGGTTCTCGCGACCCTGGCTGCTGGCCGCAGTGTCGTGGTGAGCCGCGGCGAGCTGGTGGAGATCGGCGGTGGGTTCCGGATCCCCGACGTGCTCGTGCAGTCGGGCGCCCGGCTGGTGGAGGTGGGCACCACGAACCGAACACGCCTGGCGGACTACGCCGCGGCCGTCGAACGTGACGATCCCGCCGTCATCTTGAAGGTCCACCAGTCGAACTACAAGATGGTCGGCTTCACCGAATCGGTGACGGTGGCCGACCTGGCTCGGCTCGGCGTGCCGGTGGTGGTCGACCTCGGCTCCGGCCTGCTCGACGCTACGACGCCGTGGCTGGCCGGGGGGCCACCGCCGTGGCTACGTGGGGAGCCTGCTGCTCGCCAGACGTTGGCCGACGGGGCGTCCTTGGTCACCTTCTCGGGTGACAAGCTGCTCGGCGGCCCCCAGGCGGGGATCGTCGCCGGTGCTGCTGACCTGGTGGAGGCCTGCGCTCGCCATCCGCTGGCCCGGGCCGTCCGTCCCGGTGGCCTGGTGCTCGGCGCCTTGCAGCAGACCCTTCTCGCCCTGCTCGGTCGGGATCTGGACGCCGTGCCGCTCTGGAAGATGATGTCGGCCGACACAGCCGACGTGCGTCGCCGAGCCGAGCAGGTGGCCGCTGCCGTCGGCCCGGCCGCTACCGCCGTCGACTGCGTGGCTGGCGCCGGGGGCGGCTCGTTGCCTGGAGTGGAGATCCCCTCCGCGGGGGTCAGCGTTGCCGGCGATCTCACCACCGCCCTGCGGCGCCACCAGCCGCCAGTCATCGCAGCTGCTCGATCCGGTCGCACGGTGTGTGACTTGCGCAGCGTCGACCCCGCGGATGACCCGGTGATCGTCTCGGCGCTGACCCTGGCGGTCTCCGGCCGCCGAGGTCTCGGGGCCGCCGACCCTGCTCGCCCGGGCGCGCCACCCCACACGGCCGGCAGCCGAGGCACTGGGGATGCCGGACCCCGAGCCCTGGTCGTGAGCGACGCTGCTGCCCACTTCCAGCGCCCCGAGGATCCCGCCCACTCCCAGCCCCTCGAGGATCCTGCCCACTCCCGGCCTCCCGAGGATCCCCCCCACTCCCAGCGCCCCGAGGACGTCGCGGTCGTGGCGGAGCCCGAGCGGTGAGCACCACCTCGTCGCTGCGTGTGGTGGCTACTGCCGGCCACGTCGACCACGGCAAGTCCACGCTCGTGGCAGCTGTGACCGACATGGACCCCGACCGGTTCGCCGAGGAGAAGGCCCGCGGCCTCACGATCGACCTGGGGTTCGCCTGGATGTCGCTGCCCTCGGGCCGGCAGCTGGCCTTCGTCGACGTGCCGGGCCACGTCCGGTTCATCAAGAACATGCTGGCCGGAGCCGGAGCCGTCGACGTCTGCCTGTTCGTGGTGGCCGCCACCGAGGGCTGGAAGCCACAGTCGGAAGAGCACCTGCGCATCGTCGACCTGCTCGGGCTCGCCGGAGGGGTGGTCGCTCTGACCAAGGTGGGCCTGGTCGACGAGGAGACCCGTCGCCGTCGTCGAGCCGAGATCGCCGAGCACACGGCCGGTACCGTCTTGGCGCACGCGCCGGTGGTCGAGGTCGACTCGCTGCAGCGGGTCGGTCTCGACGAGCTCGTCCGGCGCCTCGACGAGCTGCTCGATGCGACGCCTGGCCCTGCCGACGTCGGACGTCCCCGGCTGTGGATCGACCGGTCCTTCGCGGTACGAGGAGCCGGCACCGTGGTCACCGGTACCTTGGCCGGGGGCTCCCTCCAGGTCGGCGAGGAGCTCGTGGTCGTTCCAGGCTCGAGTGCCGGCTCCGACGGCGCCGGCGTGCGTGTCAGGGGGCTGCAAGCGCACCGAGCGGCGACCTCGTCGGTGCATCCTGGCCAGCGGGTGGCGGTCAACATCACCGGAGCCGCTCACCACGACGTGCACCGTGGCCAGGCGCTGGTCAGGGCGGGCCAGTGGGAGCCGACCACGGTCGTCGACGCGTCGCTCCAGGTGCTGGGCTCGTTGTCGCATCCGGTGAGCCGACGAGGCGACTATCGCATGCACGTGGGCTCGGCCCAGCTCCCGGTCCGGCTCCGGGTGCTCGGCCACGAGGCAGTCCACCCCGGCCAGGTGGGTCTGGTCCGTCTCCATCTCGCCGAGCGGCTGGCTCTGGTACCCGGTGACCGGTTCGTCCTGCGCGAATCGGGGCGTTCCGAGACGGTCGGAGGCGGCGAGATCCTCGACGTGGCACCGGTGCTGCCCGCTGCTCGGGCCCGCCCCGACCGCTCGCCGCAGCGAGTGGTCCGCGAACGCGGATGGGTGGACGCATCGCTGCTGTACCGCCTGACCGGCGTCTCCCGCACGCCCGACATCGGGCACTGGGTGGTCGACGCCGGCGCGCGCCAAGAGGCCGAGGAGCAGCTACGCCAGCAGGTTGCTGGCGCTGGGGCACTCGGTTTGGACCTGGCCCTGCTCGACGATCGCCGACGGGCGCTGGCCGAGGCGATGAGTGATCTCACGTTGCACGCTGGTCGAGCCCGTCTGGCGACCAGCGGGCCCGAAGCCACCCTGGTGAAGCACTTCCTGATCGGTGCCCTCGAAGCGGCACCCTTCACCCCGCCTGATCCTCGGGCGTTGGGCGTCGACCGGGCCGAGCTGCGCGAGCTGGTCCGTCACGGTCTGGTAGTCGAGTGCGGCGACCACTGGTTCGCGGCGACGGCGCTCCGCCAGGCTGCCCAGGTGGTAGCCGATCTGCTGGCCAGCCAGCCAGAGGGAGTCACCGTGTCCGATGTGCGCGCTGCGCTCGGCAGCACCCGACGCTACGTGCTGCCGCTTCTGGCGCATCTCGATGCCACCGGCGTCACTCGCCGCCGTGGGGAGGTTCGGATCGGCGGGCCCCGCCTCCCTGAGCCCGGGCTGATCCCTCGGGGCACGAGCGGAGGTGGACGGGAATCGAACCCGCCGGACGGGGATCGCCCGTCCCTCCCGCTTTGAAGGCGGGGGAGCCCACCAGGTGCCCGGACACCTCCGTCGCTCATGGTAGCGGGCTGCGTCACCCGCCGAGCGGAGCCTCGCCGGGCCTCGCTCGACACCGGCGGGGCTCCGGGCTCACCGCCCAGCCCCGCGCGCACCGTTCTGAGCTGGATATCCACTCGATCTGCGCATCGACCTGAGAGGGCACGCCTGCGTGCGCCGAAGCCGTCACCGTAGGCGGATGGCGCCGGCGCCTCTTGTGGCACGGCCGACGATCGCGCACGCATGGCCGCCAGCGCGTAGCCGCTCCACCGCCTCTTGCGCCGCGGGCTCTGCCGCCCCGAACAGCAGGCCGCCGGAGGTCTGTGCGTCGGCGAGGAGCAAAGTGGTGACCTCGTCGACTGCGCCGGGTTCGAGGTGCTGAGCAGCCCAGAGCAGGTTCCGGCGGCTCCCGCCAGGGACGTGGCCCGCCGCGGCGAGCTCCCGGGCATGAGGGAGGAAGGGTACGGCTTCGACGTCCAAGGTCACGTCCACACGAGAGGTTTTGGCCATCTGCGCCAGGTGACCGAGCAGCCCGAAGCCGGTGACGTCGGTGGCGCCAGTGGCGCCCGCAGCGAGCGCAGCCTCCGCAGCCTCCGCGTTGACCCGGCACATGGAGGCCACCATGGTGTCGACGGCATCCACCGGCGCCACGCCCGCCTTGGAGGCAGTCGAGATCACCCCGGTCCCGAGCGCCTTGGTGAGCACCAGCGTGTCGCCGTCTCGGAGCCCACTGTTGCGCAAGAGGCGATCTGGGTGCACCTCGCCGACGAGCGACAGGCCGAATTTCGGCTCGGGATCCTCGACGGTGTGGCCACCGACGATGGCGAAGCCACACTCGGCCGCGACCGCTGCAGCGCCGGCCAGCAGCTCGTCGAGGGACGAAGCCGGCAGCTCGGCCGCGTTCCAGCAGACCACGTTGAGGGCGAACAGAGGCCGGCCTCCCATGGCGTAGACGTCCGACACGGAGTTGGTGGCGGCGACACGTCCCCAGGTACGCGCGTCGTCAACGATCGGTGTGATGAAGTCCACCGTGGCCACCAAGGCGCGATCGTCAGCGACTCGCCATACGGCGGCGTCGTCGCCGGTCTCGATGCCGACGAGGAGGTCCGGGTGATCGTTGGGAAAATGGCGCAGAACCTGCGCCAGCTCGCCGGGGGCGAGCTTCCCCGCTCAACCGGCGCAGTGGCTGAACTCGGTCAGGCGTCTCGGGCCGGTCTCCACAGGAACCTCCTTTCCCCATCCTCGTAGGCTGTCGCGCGATACGGTTCGAGCTCGTGGTGACGTGGCCTATTGCCTGCGACGCGTCCCATCCCGGGCCCGTTCGTGGCCCGTTCGTGTCCCGTCCCGGGCCCGCTCGCGGCAGCCTGCTCGACGTGCAGCTTCCTATACTAACTGCCCGATGGACGCAGGCCACCAGTCTTTCGCTGCAGGCCAGAGCCGAGTCGCCGGCGACATCTCGGTCCAAGGCCTGGCCGAGTGGGTGGGCGACGCGTCGCGACGGCTGACCGATCTGGTGGCCGATCTCGACGACGACCAGCTCGTCGGTCCGCAGCTTCCTATCGTGAACCCGCTGTTGTGGGAGGTCGGGCATGTCACGTGGTTCGAGGAGACCTTCGTGCTGCGACGCGCCCTCTGCGAGCCCCCCGTCATCGGCCGCGGCGATGCGATCTGGGACTCCGGTGCCATCCCCCACGACACGCGCTGGTCGCTTCTCCTGCCTTCACGCCAGGAGACCCTCGACTACGCGGCCGAAGTCACGAGCAGGGTGCTGGACCGCCTCGCGCGCCCCGAGGCTTCGGCCCAGCTCCGCCACATCGCTCGCTATGCCGTGCACCACCATGACATGCACACCGAGGCGCTCACCTACACGCGCCAGACCCTCGGGTACCCGCCACCAGTTCTCCCCGGCATGCCTGCAGATCCACCGGGCACGCAGGCAGCTGTCGTCGCCGAGGCGGGCCCCCTGGTCGGTGACGTCGCGCTCCCCGGTGGTCAGTTCCTCCTCGGGGCAGACCGTGACGAAGCGTTCGTGCACGACAACGAGAAGTGGATCCACCCTGTCGAGCTCGAGCCCTTCGAGATCGCGCGGGCGCCGGTCACCCAAGCCGAGTACGCCCGGTTCGTCGACGACGGCGGGTACCTCCGCCGAGAGCTGTGGGGCGATGCCGGGTGGGCGTGGCGCACCGAGACCGCCGCGCAGCTCCCGGTGTACTGGCGAAGAGGCCCAGACGGATGGGAGCGGCGTGACTTCGACCGGTGGGTGGCCTTGGAGCCGCACCGGCCGGTGCTCCACGTCTGCTGGTACGAGGCCGACGCGTTCTGCCGGTGGGCGAACAGGCGGCTGCCGACCGAGGCGGAGTGGGAGGCGGCGGCGATCGGCGAGCCCGCCGGCTCCAGCGGGTGGAAGCCGGTACGCCGGCGTTTTCCGTGGGGCGAGGATCCGATCGCCGCGCGCCACGCGAACCTCGACTGGCGCCACATGGGCGCGGTGGACGTGGGTGCGTACCCCGGCGGTGACAGCGCCTCGGGGTGCAGGCAGATGATCGGCAACGTCTGGGAGTGGACGAGCTCCACGTTCTCGCCGTACCCGAACTTCGAGCAGGACGCCTACCGGGACAATTCGTGGCCGTGGTTCGGCAGCCGCAAGGTGCTACGTGGGGGCGCGTGGGCGACCCGGGCGCGGCTGATGCGCACCACTGTGCGTAACTACTTCACGCCTGATCGCCGGGACGTGCTTGCCGGTTTCCGCACCGCCAGCTCCCGGTGATGCGGATCTGCCTCGTCACGCCGACCCCACCGGCGCGAAGCCACGGCAACAGCGTCACCGCGCAACGCTGGGCCGGCATCCTGCGCGCCCTCGGCCACGACGTGGAGGTGGTCCAGGAGCACCGGGGCCAGGCAGCCGACGTGCTGGTGGCGTTGCACGCCCGGCGAAGCGCGCAGTCCGTGCGGCGGTTCCGGGGCGGCCGGCACGGGCCATGTGTCGTGATCGCGTTGACGGGCACCGACCTCTACCCGGCGCTCACCGATGCGGACCGGCCGGTGCTGGAGCTGGCAGACAGGCTGGTCGTGCTGCAGCCGCTGGCCGTCGAGCAGCTCCCCGCCGACCTGCGGGCACGAGCACGGGTGATCTACCAGTCCGCTCCGCCGGCTTCGCCGCAGCCACCGGCTGCACCGGAGCGCTTCGACGCCGTGGTTCTCGCCCACCTTCGTCCGGTGAAGGACCCGCTTCTCGCGGCTCGAGCAGCCCGGCGCTTACCAGCGGGTTCGCCGGTGCTCGTTCGCCACGCCGGCGCAGCCATGGACGACGATCTCGGAGCGCTGGCCCGACGGGAGCACGACGGTAATCCCCACTACGAGTGGCTCGGTGAGCTCTCGCGGAGCGAGGCGCGGGCGCTGTTGCTCGGCAGCCGCATGCTCGTGGTCACGTCCCGGCACGAGGGCGGGGCGAACGTGGTGTCCGAGGCGCTGGCCGGCGCGGTGCCTGTGCTCGGCACCCGTATCCCTGGAACCGTCGGCATCCTGGGGGAGGACTACCCGGGCTACTTCCCGGTCGGCGATGCCGATGCGCTGGCAGGGCTGCTCACTCGCGCCGCTCGCGACCCGCAGTGGTACGCGCGGCTGCGCCAGCGTTGTGCCGCGTTGCGCCACCTCGTGCTTCCCGAGGCCGAGCGCGACAGCTGGCGCCGGCTCATCGCCGAGATCGTCAGCTGATCCTCTGCGCAGACCGGGACCGAGGGAGGATCAGTTGGAGCTGGTGCGGGCTCCGAACAGGCCGCTGGGCGTCTCGATGTGCGGCGGTGCTCGTCGCTCGTAGCGGGTGGCGCTCGTGCGGCTCGCTGCCCAGCGCCGGTAGATTGGTCCGGTGCCCGGTCGCTACTGGTTGGAGACGTTGGGCTGCCCGAAGAACCAGGTGGACTCCGACAAGCTCGCTGGCGCTTTGGCGGCAGAGGGCTACGTGGCTGCTGCCGATCCGTCAGATGCCGACCTGGTGGTGGTCAACACCTGCGCCTTCGTCGAGGCCGCACGCGAGGAGTCGGTGGACACCATCTTGGCCTTGGCCGACGGGCGGGCGCCCGGTGCCCGGTTGGTGGTGACCGGCTGCATGGCCGAGCGTTACGGCGAGGAGCTGGCTGCCGCCTTGCCCGAGGTCGACCTGGTAGCCGGCTTCGGCCAGCCGGTGGCGCCGGGCTCCGCCGCGCATCCTTCCCCGGCTGCTGGACGGCATCTCGCTCCCCGACTCGCTCCCCGACCGGCCACGGTCGAGGTCCATGTCCATGTCCCCGCAGAGCCGGCTGTGGGCACGCCCGCAGAGCTATCAACTCGCACCCCCGCTGAGCCATCCACCCGCACACCCGCAGAGCCAGCTGCGGGCATTCCGGGAGGGGACGTGACGCCAGGGGGTCGTGCGCGTCCCGGACCCCGTCGCCGGGCAGCGCTCGCCGTGCGACCCACGCCTGCCTTCGACCTCCTGGAGCTGCCCCGTCCGGCGGCGAGCGGTCCGTGGGCGTACCTCAAGGTGGCAGAGGGCTGCGACCGGCGCTGCGGCTTCTGCGCCATCCCCTCGTTCCGAGGGCCGCAACGGTCCCGGTCCGCCGAGTCCATCTTGCGCGAGGTGGACGCCTTGGGCCCGGAGGTGGCCGAGGTGGTGCTGGTGGCCCAGGATCTCGCCTCGTGGGGGCTCGACCGCCAGGCTCGGGCCCGAAGCCCCCGCGGGCCCGGCGATCCGCCGACGGCACCTGCTCGGCGGGGGGCAGATCGTCCACTGGTCGGTCTGGTCCGTACCTTGTCGCAGCGCGTCGAACGGGTCCGCCTGCTCTACCTGTACCCCTCGTCGCTCGACGACGCGCTGGTCGAAGCCATCGTGGACAGCGGCGTCGCGTACTTCGACCTCTCACTGCAGCATGTCTCGGCGCCGCTGGTGAAGGCGATGCGCCGGTGGGGTGACGGGCAGCGCTTCCTCGACCGGATCGCCAGCATCCGCCGAGCCGCTCCCCAGGCAGCGCTTCGCTCCTCGTTCATCCTCGGGTACCCGGGAGAGACCGAGGAGGACCACGACGAGCTCCTCCAGTTCCTCGATGCCGCCCAGCTCGATTGGGCCGGCTTCTTCACCTTCTCTGAAGAGCAGGGCACCCACGCGGCGCGCCTCTCCGGTGCGGTGCCCCCCGAGCTGGCCTTGCAACGGCTACGCGAGTGCGCCGAGCTGCAGGACGCCATCACCGAGGCCAAACGTCGCGAGCTGGTCGGGCAGCAGCTCGAGGTGCTGGTCGACCGCCCGGGGTCCGCTCGATCCTGGCGCGAAGCCCCCGACATCGACGGGATCGTCCACGTGCCCGCCGATCTGGCCGTGGGTAGTGTCCAGCGGGTCCAGGTGACTGCTGCCGCCGGCCCCGACGTCTGGGCGGAGCTGTGCGACGTTCGGTGAGGGCCGGCTCTGGCACTGGCGCCCCGGCTCCCGCTGCTCCGGCGGCCGGTGCTCTGACCCCGGTCGTCGGCGCAGCGCCCCTCACGCCAAGCTCGGGGTCGGCTACTGCCATGGTGTCCTCGGGGTCGGCTCCTGCCACGGCGCCCGAGGCAGGTGCGCCCGAGGCAGGTGCGCGCGAGGCACCCGGCCCGTCGGTGAAGGCCGTGGTGTCGGGGTTCGGGCCGACGGCCCTGGCCACCCCTGCGAACGCGGTCACCGCGGCACGGCTGTTGGTGGCTCCAGTCGTGGTGCTCATGGTGGCGGTGGCTGGCCCGTCGTGGCCGGCGTTCGCGGTGGGGGCGTTGGTGGCGGCCAGCGATGGGCTCGATGGGTGGCTGGCGCGCCGCCAAGGCCCGACCCGGTCCGGGGCCTTCATCGATCCGCTGGCCGACAAGGTGGTCGTGCTCGGCGTACTGGGCGCGGTCGCCGCCCGCGGCGAGATCGAGTGGCTGCCGGTGGCGCTGATCGCTGCCCGCGAGGTGTCGATGAGCATCTACCGCTCGCTCATGGCCCGGCGCGGGGTGTCCATCCCGGCTCGCCGGTCGGCCAAGGCGAAGACGCTCGTCCAGCTCACAGCAGGGGGCTTGTGCTTGATGCCGCCGCTGGCTGCGCACCATGTGCTGCTCGGCGCCGTGGCGTGGCTGGCCGTGGCGTTGACCGTGGTGAGCGGGATCCAGTACCTGCTCGATGGCCGACGGGCTGCCGGCATGCAGCCGGTGACAGCCGGTGGTGGAACGCCTTCGTGAGGGTCGAGATCGTTGCGATCGGCACCGAGCTGCTTCTCGGCCAGATCGCCGACACCAACGCGGCCTGGCTCGGTGAGCACCTGGCCCTGGCCGGGGTGGACTCGCACTTCCACCAGGCAGTCGGCGACAACCTGGAGCGGATCGTGCTGGCGCTGCGCACCGCTCTGGCTCGCAGCGACGGCGTGGTGACCAGCGGTGGGCTCGGACCCACTCACGACGACATCACTCGGCAGGCTATTGCCGAGGTGATGCAGGTGCCGTTACGTCAGGATCCTGATGTCGCGGCGCGGATCCGGGAATTGTTCGCTTCGCGTGGGCGGGAGATGCCCGCATCGAACCTGCGCCAGGCCGAGGTTCCCGAAGGCGCGACGGTCATCGAGCAGCGCCTCGGCACGGCGCCGGGGCTGATCTGCCCGGTGGGGGAGAAGGTCGTCTATGCCCTGCCCGGTGTGCCCTACGAGCTGTACGAGCTGTTCGAGCGGGGGGTGCTGCCTGATCTCCGCCGCCGGGTGGCCGCCGAGGGGGGCACCGGGGTCATAGCCAGTCGGGTGCTGCGCACCTGGGGCTCGAGTGAGTCGGCGCTCGGGGAGCTGCTGGCGCCGCGCATCGCTGCCCTGGGAACCGCCGCCGGGAGCCCCACGCTTGCGCTGCTGGCCAGCGGCATCGAAGGGATCAAGATCCGGGTCACTGTCAAGGCCCCCGACCGCGAGACGGCCGACGAGTGGTTGGCGGCGGAGGAGGCCGAGCTGCGGGCAGTGGTCGGCGAGGCCGCGTTCGGGACCGACGACGACACCATGGAGACTGCCGTGGCTCGCCAGCTGGGGCGTCTCGGGTGGACCCTCGGACTGGCCGAGTCGCTCACCGGGGGGCTGGCATCGAGCCGGCTCGTGTCCCAGGTCGGTGCCAGCGCCTGGTTCCGGGGTGCGGTGGTCAGCTACAGCGCCGAGGTGAAGCAGCGGCTGCTCGGCGTGCCCGCCGGCCCCGTGGTCTCCGAGGAGGCGGCTCGAGCCATGGCGGTCGGGGCCACCGAGGCGCTCGGTGCAGACGTCGGGCTCTCGCTCACCGGGGTGGCTGGGCCCGATGCTGCCGAGGGGCAGCGGCCTGGGACCGTGTTCGTCGGGATGGCGCTCCCCGGCGAGGTGCCAGCCGCGCAGCGCCTGCAGCTCCCTGGGGACCGAGACCGCGTCCGGCAGATGGCGGTGATCTCGGCGATGAACCTCCTGCGCCGGAGGTTGGCTGCAGTGCCGGACAGCGGCTGATGCCCCCGGAGGACTCGAGCGCCGGCCCGACCAGCCCAGCGCTCCGGACCAGTTGACCGTTCCCGGACCCTCGAGCGCCGAGCAGACAGCCCTGCGCTCCGGGCGCCGGTTGACCCATGTCCCCGGAGGCCTCGAGCGCCGGCATCCACCGGCTGGTGTGCGCCGCGGCGGGCCGAGAGCGGGTACGGTCGACGGGCATGTCACGCTTTCCCGCCGGCCGCCGGTCGCATTGGCGCCGTAGACGATCGGACAGGTTCTCACCGCCGCTGTCGGCAGCGCGCGAGGCTCGCCAGCCCGAGAGGCGAGGAGCTCGCACCCATCAGGAAGAGGCGACCGGGGAGCAGCCAGCGCCCCCGAGCGCTGAAGCCGGTGTCCCGGCCAGCTCCCGGCCACCGAAGACACCGCCGACGCTGGGATCGGGCACCCGCGTCAAAGTGCTGCGCTCGGACGCCGAGCTCGTCGAGGCGCGGACCCGGGCAGCCGAGCAGCTCCAGCGGATCAGCGAGGCCATGGGCCCAGCAGTTCGCCGGGCCCAGTCCCAGATAGAAGCGGCCCGCTCGGCTACCGCGCCAGATCCGTCGATGGCGGGCAGTGGCCACGGTGGTGAGGCTGGCGAACCCGGCGAAGACAGCCGGGCCGGAGACCGTTCCGACCGGGCGTCGAGCCAGGGCCAGATCCGTTAGCCGGACGTTCCTCATCGGATGAACTGATATTGGCGTCTACCTGGGCCGACGTGCATCTCCCCTGACGACGCGTAGGCATCTGCTCCCGCTGCCCGAAGCACTGCTCCCGCTGCCCGAAGCACTG
>JAKAQW010000336.1 GCA_021819525.1 Actinomycetes bacterium | reverse complement strand
AGTTCCGACGGGGTCACGGCGTCACCGTGGCAGGTTCTCCCGAACGCGGCGCCGTCGTCGCCCGGGCGCGCGACCTGATCACCTTTGCACGCCAACACGGCTTTCGTCGCGACGAGCTGGTGGAGATCATCGCAAACCTGCAGTAGGGGACATGCTGCTCGAACGCGCCTGGCCCCGCTGCGCTCGCCATGACCGCGCCCCTTGCGACGGTTCCCACAGGGCTCTAACACGCACCACCCGCATGCCTCGGGCACGTTGTCCCACTCCGTCCGGACTTACTGAGCTCGTAGGCATCCAGGCGGAGTCCCAGATCCATCATGGCTGCTAGAAGGCTTGCGGGTCTCCTGAAGTTCTAGAGGGCGTAGGCACACGGGTACTTGATCTGAACAGCTCATTGTGCTGATCTGGTAGGCGTGTACCTGCGAGAGACCCGCCGGACGAACAAGGACGGCTCGGTCGTCTCCTACCTCCAGCTCGCCCACAACGTGCGCCATCCGGTGACGGGCTCACCGGTCGCGAAGGTGATCCACAGCTTCGGCCGAGCCGACAAGGTCGACCGCGAGGCGCTGAGGCGGCTCGTCACCTCGATCGGCCGCTTCCTCGAGCCCGCAGAGGCCGTGGCCGCGACCGAGGGCAGCGACGTCGAGATCGTCGATGCCCGCCGCTTCGGGGGCGCGTACGTGCTCGACGAGCTCTGGCACCGCCTCGGCATCGCCCGGGCGCTCGAGGGCGCGGCCAGGGGCCGCCGGCTCGATGGCGAGGTGGCAGAGCGGGTCCTGTTCGCGCTCGTCGCCCAGCGATGCCTCGAACCCGCCTCCAAGCTGGCGTGTGTCTCGTGGGCACGTGAGCGGGTCGCATTGCTCTCATGTCCTTCCTTCGACGACCAGGCGGCGTATGCGGCGATGGACTTCCTCCTCGACGCTCTCGGCGAGATCACGACCGGCATCTTCGATCGCACCGCCAACCTGCTCAACTTGTCCTGTGACGTGATCTTCGTCGACACCTCGTCCACCTACTGGGAGGTGGACGTGGCCGACGAGGAGATCGACCTCGCCACGGCACGCGCGGCGAGTGAGGAGAAGGGGCAAGAGGCCTCCGGGGACGATGGCCCGTCGGTGCCCGAGGAGGTGGCACTCCGCCAGTTCTCCAAGCACTCCAAGGACCACCGGCCCGACCTGCCACAGGTCGTGATCGCGATGGCCGTGACCCAAGAGGGCATCCCCATCCGCTGCTGGACCTTCCCGGGGCGAACCTCGGACCAGCTCGTCATCCGGCGCATCAAAGACGACCTCGGGAGCTGGACGCTGAACCGCCTTCTTTGGGTGACCGACTCGGGCTTCAACTCGGCCACCAACCGCGCCTACCTGAGCCGCGGCGGCGACCACTACGTCGTTTGCGAGAAGCTCCGGATGGCGGCGACCCACGCCAAGGCCGCGCTCTCCCGCCCCGGGCGCTACCACCTCGTCGAGCGCAACCTCTCGGTGAAGGAGGTCCGTGTCGGCGAGGGCGCACGCGCCGAGCGCTTCTGTGTCTGTGTGAACCCCGAGGCGAAGGCCCGCGACGAGATCGTGCGCAAGAACCTCGTCGCCTACCTGGAGCGGCGCATCGAAGGAAGCGACGCCTGGTCCAAGCAGCGTCGTGACGAGCTCGTCGGCGAGCTGCGGAACACGCCGGGACTCGCCCGCTTCCTCCGGCGAACGAAGGACCACAAGCTCCGCATCGACAAGGCTGCCATCGACCGGGACGCCCACTTCGACGGCAAGTGGCTGATCCGCAGCGACGACGACACCCTCACCCCGACCGACCTCGCCCTCGCCTACAAGCAGCTCTCCCAGGTCGAGCGGGGCTGGCGGGACCTGAAGGGCTCGCTGCGGCTCCGGCCCGTCTACCATCACCGCGAAGACCGCATCCGAAGCCACGTCCAGCTCTGCTGGCTCGGGCTGCTCCTCATCCGGGTGGCGGAGAACGCGACGGGCGACACCTGGCGCAACCTCCGTCACGAGCTCGACCGCATGCACCTCGTCACCCTCGAGACGAGAGAAGGCCGCATCGCCAAGCGCTCGGCGGCGACCAATCGCCAGCGCGACATCCTCGCCGCGCTCGAGATCCGCGAGCCGGCGCAGATCCTCGACTACGAGCTGCCGACGCCGGCTGAGTAGTCCCAGCTCACAGACTCGCGTAGTAACACGACCCCTCAGCCCCGCCGCGCCCGTTCCCCCTGCTCAGCACCCCAATTTCGCTCTCATGCGTGCCTACCAGCTCAGTAAGTCCGGCTCGACCAGCGCTCCTTTCCCAGGAGCCGGCTCAGCGCGGCAAGCCACGCCCGATCGACTGGGTCGAGGGGTGGCCGCGACTGGTTGCGACCCAGGATCTCGAGCTCGTGGCGCAGCACCAGGATCTCGATCTCCTTGGACCCGCTCGTTCGCAGGGCGAGCGGGACGAGCGAGAGGACTCGCCGGACGGCGAGGTAGGCGAACGACCAGAGCCCGTGACGGGGACGATCGGGTGTTCCCATGGTGAAGGCGGACGGTAGCCAGACCGGCCATCCACGCGAACGTCCTGGTCAGCGGTATGATCGAGTTTTCGGA
>JAKAQW010000335.1 GCA_021819525.1 Actinomycetes bacterium | reverse complement strand
CTGGAGAGACCGGAGTCGACGATGCTTGTGCGCCCAGCTGTTCTGTGCGCAGTGAGCGCGCCTGAGTCGTGGGGGCGCGCAGCGCCGGTCGCGGCCTGCCTGAGTTCGAATGGGACGAGCACAACGAGGACAAGCTCCTGGAGCGCCACAACGTCTCCGCGTTGGAGGCAGAGCAATGCTTCGGGAACCCGAATACGCGGCGACGCGCTGGAGAGGACCTCTTGCTCTTGGGGGTCACCGACGGAGGTCGCATGCTGTTCCTGGTGTACCAGCAGAAGCCGAACGGGGTGGTGCGAGTGTACAGCGCTAGAGAGATGACCGATCGGGAGCGGCGGACATACCGCCGGAACGCACGATGAGCGGTGACCGCTGGGATGCGCTACTGGACCGAGACTGGTCCGAGGCGTGGGAGACGCTGTCTGAGGCGCCCGACCTCGTTCCGCGAGCCAAGACAGCGCAGATCACGTTGCGTCTGCCGGCAGCGATGCTCGCTCGCGTCAAGCGCGTCGCGAGTGCCCGGGCGCTCCCGTACCATACGCTGGTACGCTCGTGGCTGGTCGAGGGAGTGCGCAGCTCCGTCGTCCCCCAGATCGAGGAGCCTGACACCGGGGCTCAGACGGCGCAGCTGAACATCAAGCTCGATCAGACTGTCCTCGACTTCCTCAAAGAACGCGCTCACGAGCTGCGTCAGCCATACCACCGCCTCGCTCGGGAGCTTGTGGAATGGGAGACCGAACAGGCTGAAAAGGCGCTCGGTCTCGATCCGACGCCGTCGCAGAGACCTGCTATCAAAGAGCAGCTCCGGTGACCTGAGATTGGCCACACACACCGGGCCTCATGGACGAGGTCGTCGTCGACGCGAAGCAGTTGGAGAACAGCATCCAGTGGCCAGCTGGAGGTTCGAACGCTGCTCGAGACGAGAGACTGCTCCCTGTCCCTCGAGAAGAGCCACAGCCCATGGCATGGATGATGGGAGCGCCGCACTCGGTCCGCCGCAGCGCACTGGCTGCTGTGGGCATAGGCTGCTGTGGGCACGGTGGTGCACGCGCTCGGGGTCGCCTGGGTCGGCCCACGGGAGCGCCCCGAGCGCCGGGGCTCGACCCGGCAGGTAACAGCGGTCCCTACCGGGCGACCGCCTCGCAGTGAAGCGCCTGTTCGGCCGCGGACCGGCCCGGTGGTGGATGCTGCGAGGGTGATCGTCACCTCGTGCGTCGTGTGAGCAGCCAAGGCCCGCAGATCGCCGGGATCGCTCGAGAGGATCGTGGCCCCGCCCGCGTCGTCGGCCATGGCCACGACGATGGCGTCCACGGCCGACGGTGGCCGCCTCGCGGAGACCCGTGACCGAAGCGCCGCCGCCGCTCGGGCCTGAAGCTCGTCGACGAGACGCAGCTCGCAGGCCCGCAGGAGCCGGTCCTCGTGGTAGTCGCGCCGATGGTCACCGGTGAGCGCCTCGGCGAGGACGACGCAGGCCACGATGGCCGGCCACTCGCCGCGCCGGCGCAGTTCCTCGAGACGAGCGCGCTTCGCGGCCAAAGTGTCAAGCCCGTGGGAGTCCAGCACCACCGTCACGGCGAACGGCGCCGCGTGGAAGACCGAAGCGCCTGGTGCGCCCAAGCCCTGGCCTCGGCTCGCTCGGCGTCGCTGGTGGGACCGAGCTCGAAGTCGAGCTCTCCGAGATAGGCGTCGAGCTCGGCAATCCTGCGCAGGCGCTCGAGCTCGGCTGCCACTGCACGCTGGGCGACTTGTGACATGTTCAGCCCGGCGCTCTGAGCCCGAGCGTAGAGGTCGTCGGGCATCGTGATGTTCACCCTTGCCATGCGCATGACATACGCATTCCCAGGAGGGACTTGGAAGGACAGGTGACCAGGCACCACGGGTGTAGTACAACTGAAGCGAGCGTTGATCGTCTTCTTCGGCCTGGCCGAGGCCGCTCCAGGTAGCTGATCGAGAGAGGGCCACGTCGCCGTCGCAGTCTGTCACGCGCTGGCGAACCGGCGGTCGGGGACGGTCGGCAAGCGATGTTCTGGGACGGTCGGCTGCGCTGCTCGGTGACGCTTGGTGCTAGTCCCACGGTGCCCGGTCAGGCATCGCCCTGCGACGATCAGCTGGCGTGGCGCCGGATGTACTCGTCGAGTGCCTCACGGCTGATGTCGGCAAGCCGGCGGCCCTGTGCCGACGCGATCTCTTCGAGCGCGGCACGGGCAGCGCGAGAGACGCGGACGGTCATGACCGGGGTTCGTTCTCGCTCGCCGCTGACCGAGGGTCGGCCGGGGTGACGGCGGTGGACCCGTTCGACGATCTCGTCGACCTTGGCTTCGGTCAGGCGGCTCCCGTCGGGGAGCCTGATGTCCTCGGCCTCGAGGTCGACGTCAGGGTCGGTCCGGGTGGTGGGCTTGCGGGACGTCATCTGTTCCTCCGATACTGCGTGGGCATCACGTGGACCACGAGGCGACAGTCCGGCGCTTCGATGGCGATGATCTCCAACTCCCGGCAGCGCTCATCGTTCCCGACCCACCTCACGATCACGGCCTGGGTGGCGTCGTCGGTCTCGATGGTGGGAGTGCTCGATGGTGGGAGCGACGGTCTCGATGACGT
>JAKAQW010000097.1 GCA_021819525.1 Actinomycetes bacterium | reverse complement strand
CGGTGAAGCCGACCGGCTGCTCGGGTTGCGCTCCAGGACCAGCGTGCACTGGCGGACCAGCGTGCACTGGCGGACCAGCGTGCACTGGCGGACCAGCGTGCACCGAAGGACCAGCGTGCACCGAAGGACCAGCGTGCACCGAAGGACCAGCGTGCACCGAAGGACCAGCGTGCACCGAAGGACCAGCGTGCACCGAAGGACCAGCGTGCACTGTCGGACCAGCGTGCACTGGCGGACCAGCGGGCTGGGGCGCGACGGTGGGCTCGGATGCAGGGAGGGGGCGCATAGTCGGCATGCAGATACTCTGAAGTCCTACTAATCTGGTCAGCGGGCAGGTGCTCCCGGTCAGGGTGGCCGTCGGTGGCGCCACCGGGAGGTCGACGATGGTGCGTGGCACGTCGGATCAGGTAGTGCGCGACGGCTCGGACCAGGCAGGTCGAGCGGCGCCTCACCCGGGCCCGGGCTTCCCGGTGCGCTTCGTCACCGCCACCGCCCTCTTCGACGGGCACGACGCGTCGATCAGCCTGGTGCGCCGTCTGCTGCAGGCTCAGGGTGCCGAGGTGGTGCACCTGGGCCACAACCGCTCGGTGGCCGAGGTGGTCGCCGCAGTGGTGGAGGAGGACGCCCACGGCGTGGCCGTCAGCTCGTACCAGGGCGGCCACATGGAGTTCTTCGCCTTCCTGGTCGACCAGCTGCATGCCGCGGGGCGCGGCGATGCCCGGGTGTTCGCCGGCGGCGGCGGGGTGATCGTGGCCGACGAGGTCGTCGCCTTGGAGGCGTCGGGGGTGACCAAGGTGTTCACGCCCGAGGACGGGGCGGCGCTCGGTCTCGAGGGCATGGCCCGCCAGATCATGGCGGCCTGCTCGGTGGATCTGGCTACCGACCTGACGCCGCTGTCGGGGGCTCTTGCGCAGCCAGGTGGCCACGACCACGCCTCGCTGTCGGGCAACTTGGCAGTGGCCGGTGGGCGCGACCGCCCCCCGCTGTCGGGGGCTCTGGCACAGCCAGCTGGTCGTGACCACGCCTCGCTGTCGGGCAACTTGGCACAGGCCGGTCACCTCGGCTTGGCCCGGTGGATCTCGGCGGTGGAGCGCGGTCTGGTCGGAGCCGACGAGCTGGCCGCCGTGCGCCAGATGGCAGCGCAGCACGCAGTGCCGGTGCTCGGGGTGACCGGGACCGGCGGGTCGGGCAAGTCCTCGCTCACCGATGAGCTGTTGCGCCGGTTCCACCTCGACTACAAAGACGGCCTGCGGGTGGCGGTGCTTGCCGTCGACCCGTCGCGCCGCCGCGGTGGCGGTGCGTTGCTCGGCGACCGGATCCGGATGAACGCGTTGGGCCCGACCACCTACTTCCGGTCCATGGCCACCCGAGGCGCGCCGAGCGAGCTGCCCGGGTACGTCGACGACGCCGTGGCGGCCTGCGTGGCGGCCGGTTTCGAGCTCGTGGTGGTGGAGACCCCGGGGATCGGCCAGGGCGACGCGGCGGTCGAAGGCCGGGTCGACGTGGCGCTGTACGTGATGACGCCGGAGTACGGGGCGCAGTCCCAGCTCGAGAAGATCGACATGCTCGAGGTGGCCGACGTGGTCGCCATCAACAAGTTCGATCGCCGTGGCGCGGCCGACGCCCGCCGTGACGTGGCCCGGGCGCTCGCCCGCCAGGCCCGCATGGCCGGGCTCGAGCGCGCTGACCTTCCGGTGTTCGGCACGGTGGCCTCCCGGTTCAACGACGACGGCGTCACCGCGTTGTACCAGTACCTCCGTGACCGGCTGCTCGAGCACGGGCTGGCTTCCGGTGGCGGGGTGCTGGCTCCGGTGGCCCGCCGGGAGCCCTCCGCGGTGCACAGCCTGGTGCCCGCATCGCGGGTCCGGTACCTGGCCGACATCGCCGACGCGGTGCGCGCCTACCACCGCCGCAGCGCCGAGCAGGTGGCCCTGGTGCGCGTGGCCGACGCCCTGGACCGGGCCGCAGCCCACGTCGAGGGGAGCGATGGCGACCCCGACCCCGGTGGCTCGCACCGCTCATTGCAGGCGCGACCTGCTCAGATGGCCGGCTGGCTTCGAGCCGAGCGCGACCAGGTGGTGGCCCAGGTGGACCGGGATCTGTGGGCGGCGCTCGAGCGGTGGCCGGTCACGCTGTCCGAGCTCGACGTCCCCGCCAGACGGCGCACCACCTTGTCGGGCACCGAGGTGGCGAAGGTGGCCGTGCCGGCGTACGCCGACCGTGGGGAGCTGGCCCGCTTCCTGCTGGCGGAGAACCTGCCCGGCTCGTTCCCCTTCACCGCCGGGGTGTTCCCCTTCAAGCGCACAGACGAGGACCCGACCCGCATGTTCGCGGGAGAGGGGGAGCCGGCTCGCACCAACCGCCGGTTCCATCTGCTGGCCGACGACATGCCCGCCGTCCGGCTGTCGACCGCCTTCGACTCGGTCACCTTGTACGGCTTCGACCCCGCCGAGCGCCCTGACATCTACGGCAAGGTCGGCAACGCCGGGGTGTCGATCGCCACGGTGGAGGACATGGCCGTGCTCTACGACGGCTTCGACCTGAGCGCGCCGTCGACGTCGGTGTCGATGACCATCAACGGCCCCGCCCCCGCCATCTTGGCCATGTTCTTGAACGTGGCCATCGACCGGGGGCTGACCAAGGCGGCCGCCGAAGCCGGCCGGGCGCTCACCGGCGACGAGGCCGACGAGGTGCGGGCCCGGGTGCTGCGCACGGTGCGCGGCACCGTCCAAGCCGACATCTTGAAAGAGGACCAGGGCCAGAACACCTGCATCTTCTCCACCGACTTCGCGTTGTCGATGATGGCCGACATCCAGGAGTGGTTCGTGGCGCACGACGTGGCGAACTTCTACTCGGTGTCGATCTCCGGCTACCACATCGCCGAGGCGGGAGCGAACCCCGTCACCCAGCTGGCGTTCACCTTGGCGAACGCGTTCACCTACGTGGAGGCCTACCTGGCGCGGGGGATGGCCGTCGACCAGTTCGCCCCGAACCTGTCGTTCTTCTTCTCGGCGGGGATGGACCCCGAGTACTCCGTGCTCGGCCGGGTGGCCCGGCGCATCTGGGCGCTCGCGATGCGGGAACGCTACGGGGCGAACGAACGTTCCCAGAGGCTCAAGTACCACGTGCAGACCTCGGGCCGCTCCCTGCACGCCCAGGAGATGGCGTTCAACGACATCCGCACCACCTTGCAGGCCCTCGAAGCCATCTACGACAACTGCAACAGCCTCCACACCAACGCCTACGACGAGGCGGTCACCACCCCCACCGACGAGTCGGTGCGCCGGGCGCTGGCCATCCAGCTGGTCATCAACCGCGAGTGGGGCCTGGCGTTCTGTGACAACCCGCTGCAGGGGTCGTTCGCGGTGGAGCGGCTGACCGACGCCGTCGAAGCAGCGGTGCTCGAGGAGCTCGATCGGATCTCCGAGCGCGGCGGGGTGCTCGGGGCCATGGAGCTGGGCTACCAGCGGGGCAAGATCCAAGACGAGTCCATGGTCTACGAGAAGGCCAAGCACGACGGCAGCCTGCCCATCGTGGGGGTGAACACCTTCCGCCGTGATGCCGCCGGCGACGCCGAGGTGGTGCCGCACGTGCCCTTGGCCCGCTCGAGCGACGACGAGAAGCGGCGCCAGCTGGCTCGGCTGGCCGACTTCCACGCCCGCCACGCCGAGGAGGCGCCGGCCGCGCTGGCCCGGCTGCGCCAGGCCGCCCTCGACGGCGAGAACCTGTTCGCCGAGCTGATGTCGGCGGTGCGGGTCTGCTCCCTGGGCCAGATCACCGATGCCCTGTTCGAGGTCGGCGGCCGCTACCGCCGGAACCTTTAGCCGCCGGCGCACGACGCCGGTCAAGTCGCGCCGCTCGGCGTGAGGAGCCGAACCTCCCTGCGCGCGCCGAGAGCCGAACCTCCCTGCGCGCGCTGAGCCCGGGACTTGCGCCCGCCGAGGACCGAGGCGCTGTCTGCGGACTGCCCCAAGACGAGCTGCCCCAAGATGGGACAGTTGCAGGCGCGATCCATGTCGCACAATGTCCGAAGAGGCAAGAACGTGGTTGCGGCCCGAGGGGCACGGGTGGGGGATCTCCTTCACGACGCGGGCTGGTCGCGCCTCAGCCACCAGGAGCGCAGGGACGATAGGAGCAGAGCCGTGGAAGCTATGCAAGCGCCCGAGGTCTTGGGTATCGACGCCGGGGGCACCATGACCGACACCTTCTTCATCAGGCCTGACGGGTCGTTCGTGGTCGGCAAGGCGCAGACTACCCCCCACGACGAGGCCGAGGGCATCGTCCGCTCGGCCACCGACGCGCTCAAGCAGTGGGGCCTCACCGCCGAACAGGCTTTCCCGGGCCTTGCCAACAGCGTCTACTCGGGCACCACGATGCTCAACCGGATCGTGCAGCGCCAGGGCGCGAAAGTGGGACTGATCCTCAACCGCGGCGTCGAAGACTTTCCTCCCATGCGCGCGGTCCAGTCGTTCTCCGGTTACTCGTACGAGGACCGAATCCACCTGAACACCCACCGCTACGACGCGCCGCTCGTGCCGCGCCAGTACACCCGTGGTGTCACCGAGCGCGTGGACGGTAAGGCGCACGTCGTGATCCCGCTGCGAGAAGACGAAGCCCGTCAGGCGGCTCGCGAGCTCATCGCGCTCGGCGTGGACAGCATCGTGATCAGCCTGCTCCAGTCGTACCAGTTCAGCGCGCACGAGCGCCGGGTCCGCGACATCTGTCGCGAGGTCGCGCAGGAGATGGGCAAGCCTGATCTCCCGATCTTTGCCTCGTGCGACTACTACCCCCACCGCAAGGAGTCGCACCGGACGAACACCATCATCCTCGAAGCGTACGCGGCGGAGCCGTCGCGCCGGACGCTGTCGCACGTCGACAAGCGGTTCAAGGAGCTCGGGGCCACGTCGGACCTGCTGGTGATGGCGAGCCACGGCGGTACGGTGTCGTGGAAGGCGAACGAGCTCGCTCGGACGATCGTGTCTGGACCTATCGGCGGGGTGATCGGCGCCAAGTACATAGCGGAGTACGTGGGCCGCAAGAACATCGTCTGCACCGACGTCGGGGGCACCAGCTTCGACATCGCTCAGATCACCGGGGGGAGCTTCGTGATCAAGCAAGACCCGGAGATGGCGCGACTGGTGCTGTCGTTGCCCCTGGTCGAGATGGACTCGATCGGTGCCGGCTCGGGCAGCTTCCTACGGATCAACCCGTACACCGATAGCATTCAGGTCGGCCCCGACAGCGCCGGGTACCGCGTGGGCATGTGCTGGGAGGAGGGTGGCGTCGACACGGTGACGGTGACCGACTGCCATGTCGTCCTCGGTCACATCAATCCTGACAATTTCCTCGGCGGGGAAGTCCAGCTCGACTACGACCGAGCCTACAAGTACCTGAAGAAGCAGATCGCCGATCCCTTGGGTTTCAGCGTGGAGGAGGCCGCCTCGGGCGTCTTGGAGCTGGTGAACTTCAACCTGCGCCAGCATCTGCGGTCGGTCATCAGCGCGAAGGGCTATGCGGCATCGGAGTTCGTGTGCATCTCATATGGCGGAGCGGGCCCGCTGCACACCTATGGCTATACCGGGGGCATGGGCTTTCGCGATGTCATCGTGCCGGCTTGGGCTGCTGGGTTCTCGGCCTTCGGGAGCGCTGCAGCAGACTTCGAGTACCGGTACGACAAGAGCATGTTCATCAACCTGGGTCTCGACAGCTCCGACGAGGAGAAGACCGCAGGGGCTCGCCAGCTCCAAGAAGCGTGGGATGAGCTCGGCGAGCACGTGCTCAAGGAGTTCGAGGTCAACGGGTACCCCCGGGAAGCCGTGACCTTGAAGAACGATCTGCGCATGCAGTACCAGGGTCAGCTCAACGACCTCGAGGTCGACGTGCCGATCCCCCATGCCCGGACCGTCGAGGATTGGGAGCGGATCGCCGATGCGTTCGAGGAGCGCTACGGCGAGGTGTACGCGCACGCGGCCCGCTCTCCCGAGCTCGGCTTCAGCGTGACCGGCGCGATCATGCGCGGCACGGTCTCCGTGGCGAAACCACGGATCGCAGAGGAGCAGTTGGCAGGCGCCACGCCGTCGCCGGAGGCGCTCGTCGGAGAGCGGAAGTTCTTCGTGCCGACGCAGCGTGAATGGGTGATGGCCAGCATCTACGAGATCGAGAAGCTCAAGGCCGGCAACACGATCAGCGGGCCTGCGGTCCTCGAATCGCCCACGATGAGCTTCGTGGTGCCACCGGGGTTCCGGACCAGGCTCGACGAGCGGCGGCTCTTCCACTTGCAGGAAACGTAACGGCACTGCGTGCCACAGGGGTGCACGCACCTCGGTTCGAACCCACTGAATTCCTTGGATGTAGAGCGACGATAGGAGCCGAACAATGGCAGTTATCACGAGAACGCAAAAGAAAGCGGCCATGGGGATCACATGGGATCGCGAGACCCTGATCCAGCATCGTGCCGGCGTCCTCGACCGTACCCGGGAGACCGGGTGCTACAACGGGCTCGAGAAGTTGCCCCTGAAAGAGGCCGAGCCGATCGTCTTCGAGCGCCTGTTCTCGAAGCTTCGCTCGGGCGTGGTCGATGCTCGTGAGACGTCGAAGAAGATCGCCGCGTCGCCGATCGTCGAGCAGGAAGGCGAGCTCTGCTTCACCCTGTACAACGCGGCGGGCGACTGTGTCGTTACGTCCACGGGGATCATCATCCACGTCGGCACCATGGGCGCGGCGATCAAGTACATGATCGCGAACGGCTGGGAGGACAATCCCGGGATCGAAGACGGCGATCTGTTCACGAACAATGACTGCTCGATCGGGAACGTCCACCCGTGTGACGTGGCGACGATCGTACCGATCTTCTACGCGGGGACCCTTATCGGGTGGGCCGGCGGCGTCACCCACGTGATCGACACCGGTGCACTGTCGCCCGGCTCCATGGCTACCGGACAGACCCAGCGCTTCGGTGACGGGTACCAGGTCACCTGCCGGAAGGTCGGGAGCAACGACGAGCTGTTCCGCGACTGGCTGCACGAGAGCCAGCGCTCGGTGCGCACTCCTCGCTACTGGATCCTCGACGAGCGCACGCGGGTCGCTGGATGTCACAAGATCCGCGAGATGGTGCTGGAGGCTATCGAGGAGGAGGGGCTGGCCGCTTGGCAGCAGTTCTCCTACGAGCTGGTCGAGGACGGGCGCCGGGGGCTGCTCAAGCGGATCCGGTCGCTGTGCGTTCCAGGCAAGACGCACCAAGTGTCCTTCGTCGACGTGCCCTACGAGCACCCGGACGTCAACCTGGTGCAGCCGTACGCGAAGATCAACACGATCATGCACGCGCCGTCGACGATCGAGATCAAGCCCGATGCCACCTGGGCCTTGGACTTCGAGGGCTCGAGCCGCTGGGGGTGGCACAGCTTCAACTGCCACCAGGTCTCGTTCACGAGCGGCATCTGGGTCATGATGACCCAGACCCTCATCCCGACCGAGCGGATCAACGACGGTGCGTACTACGGGACCCACTTCCACTTGCCGAAGGGAGCGTGGATGAACCCGGACGACCGGCGCACTGCGCACGCCTACTCCTGGCACTTCCTCGTCTCGGGCTGGAGCCCGCTGTGGCGGGGCCTGAGCCGGTCGTACTTCGCCCGCGGCTACTTGGAAGAGGTGAACGCCGGCAACGCGAACACGAGCAACTGGCTCCAAGGCGGCGGGATCAACCAGGACGGGCAGGTCCACTCGGTCAACAGCTTCGAGTGCGCGGCCGACGGGGTCGGCGCGAGTGCGGTACGCGATGGCGTCGAGCATGGCGCAGCGATATGGAACCCCGAGGGCGACATGGGCGACATGGAGATCTGGGAGCTGGCCGAGCCGCTTCTGTACCTCGGTCGGAACGTGAAAGCCGATTCCGGCGGCGGCGGGAAGTACCGGGGCGGGTCGGGCTTCGAGAGCCTGCGGATGGTCTGGGGCGCGAAGGACTGGACCATGTACTTCATGGGCAACGGCTACATGACCAGCGACTGCGGTCTGATGGGTGGCTATCCCTCTGCAGCGGGGTACCGCTTCGAGGCGCACCGGACGGGCCTGAAGGAGGCGATCGCCGAAGGCTTGGCACTGCCGCTCGGACAGGATTTCGATCCGGACGCCCGCGGCTACGAGGACGCGCTGGCCAGCGGGGCAATCGTCAAGCGTGACCAGCAATGCGTGACGACCGAGGCCGTCTTCGAGGAGTACGACCTGTACCTCAACTACATCCGTGGTGGACCGGGGTTCGGCGACCCACTGGATCGCGACCCACGTCTCATCGAGGACGACATCAACAACTTCCGGGTGAGCCCGCAGCACGCGAAGCAGCTCTACGGTGTGGTCATGTCGCAGAGCGACGACGGCAGCTGGCACGTGGAGGCCGGCGAGGCAACCGCCGAGCGTCGGGCACAGGTCAAGCAGGAACGGCTCGCTCGCGCCGAGCCGACGCGTGCCTGGATGCAGCGGGAGCGCCAACGCGTCGTGGACAAAGATGCGACGTTCCAGGTGAAGCAGATGTTCGCAAGCAGCTTCGGCCTGAGCGAGAAGTTCCTTCGGGAGTTCAAGACCTTCTGGGATCTGCCCGACGACTGGCAGCTCACCGAGGAGGAGCTCCACAGGGATCTCGGGGTCCCCGTCTTCGGTGCCACGAAGGACACTCGTGAGGACTTGAGCAGTCTCCCTGACGTGCACGTCGTCACCTTCGTAGAGGAGTGAACCCATGGCTTACACGATCGAACAAATCCGACACCTCGTCGACGGGGCGCTCGACTGGGAGACAGCGCACCGCATGCTCTCCGAGCCCAAGGACGCCGAGCGGTTCTCGATGTACCGGGAGATCCTGCAGGAGCGTGTATCTTGGGACGATCCGATCCTCCTCCCCGCGGGCCCGCACCTGTACATCGTGGTGAACAGTGGCGGTGATTGGGTCTGGAAATGTGACTGCGGGTTCGAATTCTGCGACTACCGGCAGAATTGGAAGCTGGAGGCGCTCGTCTACGTGCGAGACACGAAGGAGCTCCTGGGGGAGCTGTACCCGCAGCTGATGGCACCGGCGCCGGAGTGGCAGGTGATCCGCGAGTACTACTGCCCGCAGTGCGGGACGCAGCACGAGGTGGAGAACCCGACACCGTGGTACCCCGTCATCCACGACTGGGAGCCCGACATCGAGGCGTTCTACCGAGAGTGGCTGGAGCTTCCTGTCCCGGAGCGCCCGCGAGCGTGACGGGTCGGGCAGCTCGAGGCGGAGCGGGCCGAGCGCTCGTGCCCGTCTCGCAGCGCGCCGTGGACGAGGTCTGCCCCGATGTCGCTGCCGAGCCGCACGTCGAGGAGTGCTTCGGCGGTCGTCTCGGGGCGACCGGGCGCCCGCGTACCGGAGCCCGGACCAGAGCCCCATGACTCGGTGGAGATCTCAGGCGCGGCCCGCTGGCGAGGCGCGCGTGGCGCCGGTGCTTCGCGGCGCTGTGGCTCCGGCGAAGCGCACCCGAGTCGTGCTCGAGATCGCCGATCCGCCAGAGGCTCGCGCCGTGGCTGCGATGCTCGAAGATGACGGCAACGACGTCATGTGGTGCCAGGGTCCTGCGGCACCCGCCAGCTGTTGCCCTCTCGCGGCGCGCGGCGAGTGCATCCTCGTCGAGTGCTGCGACGTGGTCGTCTTCGGCCTTGGCCTCGACGATCCGCGGTGCCGGGAAGTCCTGGAGGCCCTGGAGCACCACCACCCGACGACGCCAGTCGTCGTCGCGACGTGCGAGCCCCCCGATGCACGCTGGGCGCCACTGCTGGCCGGCCGCCGCGTGGTGCTCCTGGCGCGCCGTGCGAAGGACCTCCGCGATGCCGTGCGAGAAGCAGCCGGCTCGTCGGCGAAGAGAGGCCCTACTGGTGGAGGTGCGGGAACTTGACGGCGCGAGCGACCCCGGCCCCGGGCATGCCGGCGGGCGTGCCCTCTTTGGCGATCGTACGCGGCGCGGCACACCGGTGACGAGGTGCGCGCGATACTAGCCGGAGCGCTCGGCGCACCTGTGCGTGCCGGGATGGTGGGGGAGGCGAGTGCAATGGACCACCAGCGTTTGTCCCGTGAGCAGTTCTTCGTGTCGTCGGAGCTCGGTCCGTCGGGCTTCGAGCCCCCGCGGAGAGGTCCGTCGGACCTCGGGCTCCCGAGGAGAGATGGACCTGGGGGCACGAGGGACGCGATCGCGAAGTCGTGGCATCGCAGCCGGCTCTCCGGCGTCCAGCCGAGCTGCCTCGACCCGCCCTACGCCGTCCTCGACGACGAGCACCAGCACCGCCTGCTCCGGGCAGTCCGGCCGGTCCTGGAGCACCTCGACGAGCAGCTCTCGGGCTGCGACGTCTCGCTGGCGGTCGCCGATGCGGATGCCAAGATCGCCAGTCGATGGGTGACGTCCGGTCACCTGGAGCGCCAGCTGGACCGCATCATGCTCGCAGCTGGGTTCTCCTACAACGAACAGCATGTCGGCACCAATGCCATCGGGACCGCCCTCGAGCAGGGTGCTGCTACGACCGTGGTCGGTGGCGAGCACTTCGTCGACGCGCTCCAGGACATGGCCTGTGCAGCGGCTCCGATCCACGACCCCCGCACCGGTCGAGTCATCGGCGTCATCGACGCCACCGCGTTGTGCGGCGACTTCAGCCTGCTCATGCTGCCTCTCGTGAGACGAGCTGTCGCCGACATCGAGCAGCGCCTCGCGGACGAGGCCTCGACCGACGAGCGGCTCCTGCTGGCACGTTTCCTGCAAGTCACCCGGCGCTCACGTCGCCCCGTCGTCTCGATGAACGACCGGATCTGCATAACGAACCGTGCCGCCGCCGCGTTGCTCGACGTGACCGACCACGCGGTGCTCTGGGAGGCGGTGCGCCGAGCGCGAGCGATGCCGACGGCACCGGACGCCGTCCTGCAGATCGGGAACGCGCAGGCCATCACGGCTCGCCTCGCACCGGTCGTCGACGGCGGGAGGGTCGTGGGCGAGATCGTGGAGCTGCGTCCTGAGAGCGCGCCTCGCGACGGACGGAGCCGGTCGGCTGGCGCCTCGCGCCGGGCCCGGTCGGGCGACAGGCGCGCGGCACGCTGGGCGCCGAGCCAGCTCCCGCTGCTCGTGGGGCGCAGCACCGCCTGGACCGAGACCGTCGCCCGAGCGGTCCACTACGCCCAGGGTCCCGGGCGCGTGCTGGTCCAAGGTGAGCCGGGTGTCGGCAAGCTGGCGGTCGCGCGTGCCATGCACGAGCTGCGCGCCAAGGACGCGCCGTTCGTCGTGTGCGACGCTGCCGAGGTGGCCTCTCAGGGGCCGATCGCATGGGCCGAGCGCACCGCACGCGCGCTCGGCGGGCCACCGGCCACCGTGGTGATCCGTCATCTGGATCTGCTGGCGGGCACCGCGGCGCAACAGCTCGCGCAGGACATCGACGACGTGGCTGACCACAGCGGGGTGTGGCTCGCAGCCACGATCGCCACCGACTTGCCCGGCCCCCGCCTCCCCGTGGTGGACCGCTTCCCGAGCACCGTGGTGGTCCCACCACTGCGCCAGCGCGCCGACGACGTCCCCGTGCTCATAGAGAACCGGCTCGGCGGGCGGGCCTGCTCGCCCGATGCCGTCTCCGCGCTGGTGGCCCAACACTGGCCGGGCAACGTCCGGGAGCTCTACGAGCTCCTAGACGTGCTGTGTCGCGAGCACGCAGCAGGCTCACCGCTTGGCCTCGAGGACCTTCCGCCGCGACTACGCATGCGTCGCTCGAACCGCCTCACGCTCCTCGAACAGGCAGAGGTGAGCGCGATCCTCGATGCGCTCGCGTCCTGCTCTGGCAACAAGGTGCACGCGGCCAAACGCCTCGGGCTCTCGAGGTCCAGCCTGTACCGCAAGATAGCCGCTCTGGGGGTCGACTGGGTGTAGGGTCCGGCGAGCCGAGCGACGTCTCGCCGCGCGACGCCCGGTGCACTGCGGAGGTGACCTTCGCGGCTGGCAGCGAGCTTTGCGCCGGCGTCGAGCTCGTCGAGGCTGTGCTCCGGAGCGGCCCGACAGGACGGTAGGATCATGGGAGCCTCTGGCGCAGCTGGATGTCGCGAACCGACCTGGAACTGGACGATGCGTTGACCCGAAACAGAACGATTCGGGAGGGAGCAGGCCAGGTCGCCAGCCGCTCGGACCGTATCGCGCGACGGACAGCACGAGGAGCTCGCTCATGACCACGTCACCGCCCAGCGTCACAGCCGCCGCTGCGAGCGCGCTGCAGCGGGTGCGCCAGGCGCTTCGCGACGCCGGCTACGACGAGCTGGTGGCTCTGCCGGGCTGGGAGGATGCCACCGAGGAGGTGGTGGGCGAGCTGCTCGGCGGGTTCGCCGACTTCGTCGACCACGAGATCGCCCCGCTCGACGCGGTCGGGGACCGTCAAGGCAGCCGCCTCGATCCTGGAACTGGCCGGGTGCTGAGCCCCGACGGCTTCCGTGGCGCTTACGAGAAGTACGTGGCCGGGCAGTGGCAGGCGGTGCCGCTCGCTGCCGAGCACGGCGGCGGCGGCCTGCCGTGGTCGGTGGGGGTGGCGATGGCCGACCTGCTCGCGGAGGCGAACGTGTCGCTGTCGCTGTGCCCCATGCTGACCCAGAGCGCCTGTGAGCTGCTCGCCCGATGGGGACGTCCCGACCAGCAGGCCCGGTACCTCTCGAAGCTGGTCACCGGGGAGTGGACCGGGACCATGGTCCTGACCGAGCCCGAGGCCGGCTCCGACGTGGGCGCGGTGCGCACGATGGCCCGACCCGCCGGGGAGGGCACGTGGCAGCTGTCGGGGACGAAGATCTTCATCACCTGGGGCGACCACGACCTCGCCGAGAACATCGTGCACCTGGTGCTCGCCCGCACCCCCGGCGCCCCGCCGGGCACCCGCGGCCTGTCGCTGTTCGCGGT
>JAKAQW010000096.1 GCA_021819525.1 Actinomycetes bacterium | reverse complement strand
GGGCCAGGAGCACTGATAATGCTGAGGTCGCTGGTTCGATTCCAGCTAGCCCCACAAAAGCCCTGGCGGGAGGCCATTTCTACGACTGAGCGCCGTCCTGTGAGCGCAGCATCCATCCTGCTTCAAACTGAGCTCTTGTCCGGCGGGGACTCGGTGGAGCTGGTGTTCGTGCAGGTCAGCGGCCTGTCGGCGTGGCGGCCTGCGACCCCAGGCCTGGTGTGGCCCGCTCGTCGTACCGAGATGGGTTTCCTCGTGGGTCACGCCTGGGTCACGCCATGAAGGGCCGGGGTGACATCTGCACACCGTCGGCCGATGCAGAACGCCGGTTCGGAGCGCGTGTCTGGCCGGACGAGTGGCCGTGTGGAGCGTCATTATGCGTGGCTACGTGTTGGAAGGCTGGTGTCGGACTTCTGCGCAGGCGTTCGGCGCGGCCGAAGTGGCCTTGCTCACGGACCTGAGGCAGAACGAACCCTCCGTGAACCGTCGATCAGCGTTCGTCGGGCTGTCCTTGAGGCGTCGGGTGACGGGGCGCAGATCGGGATGTTCTGGGCGGAGCGCGGGGGCGGCAGCTCGGCGAGCGGTGATTCCTCGGGCAAGCATGCATGGTGTTCGCTCCGGCCAGACCACTCGAGGATCGAGGACGGAGCCGAGGGGTAACTCGTGTGCGGGCTCTCCGAGGGCAGGCGAGACTGACGTGATGCTGTTGCGTAGGGCTGTCGCGGGCGACGAACTGGCGGTCGCAAAGGTGCATGTCGGCTCATGGCAGGCGGCCTACCGGGGACTGCTGCCTGAGTCTTATCTGGCTCGGCTCGACCCGGTCGAGAGGGCCGAGCGCTACACCTTCGCCGCCGAAGGACCCGATTCCCCCTTGACCACGGTCGCCGTCGAGGACGCGACCATCTGCGGGTTCACGACGCTAGGCCCCGCCCGGGACGCGGACGCGGAGGGCGTTGGTGAGCTGTACGCCATCTACGTCGATCCCTCGTGGCGGGGCCGCGGTGTGGGGCGTGCGCTGATCGGTGAGGCCCGGCGGCTGCTGGTCGGGCGTGGCCACGCCGAGGCGGTGCTGTGGGTGCTCGCCGGCAACTCCCGGGCCGAGGGCTTCTATCGCAGCGACGGGTGGTGCCCCGACGGGACCGCCCGGCGCGAGAAGATCGGAGCCGGGTGGCACCCCGACGGCGCAGTCGTCGTCGATGAGCTGCGCTACCGCAGGACACTGCCGTGAGCCCCGGCACCGCCCGGGGCGGGGACTCCGCCGAGGCATTCACCCCGCTGCTCAGTGTGCTCCACCGCCTCGCCGGTATCGACGCCCGGGTCGGTGGCGGCTGGGGCGTCGACCTGCTCGCTGGGCGGGTCACCCGGGACCATCATGACATCGACTGCTTCGTGGGGGTAGAGGCACTCGGAGATGCCGTCGGGCGGGTGGTCGACGCCGGCTTCGAGGTGGTCGTCGACGAAGGCCGCTGCCGGGTTGTGCTCACCTCGCCCGCCGGCGAGCGTGTCGATCTCGGCGGGATCGCCTACCGTCGCGACGGTCACGGCGTGCAGGCCGACACGACCGGTGACATCGAGGTCTTCCCCGCCTGGGGGTGGACCGAGCGGATGGTGGACGAAACACGGATCGTCTGTCTCAGCGCGGAGGCACAGCGGCTCAAGCACCGCGGCTACCCGCCCCGACCGCTGGACATGGCAGATCTCGCTGCCATCGCCCACATCAACGAACCAGCATGCTTCGACCCGGCTGTCCGTCCCGTCGAAGCGGGAGAGCAAGACCTGGTGGCAGGTATCGAGATCGCCTCCGACCGGCTTCTCGAGCCATTCGGCGTCTGGCCGTTGCCAGCGGCCGACCCGGCGGCCAAGGCGGCGGAGCGAGCCCGCACAGCTACCACGCTGGTCGCTGGGCGCCCTCCCGTCGGCTTCGCCCGCCTCGAGATCGTCGACGGTCACGCCCACCTCGGTCAGCTCTCGGTGCTTCCCGAGTACGGACGACTCGGGGTAGGCACGTCGCTGGCACATGCGGCGTGCCAGTGGTCCCGCCGGCAAGGATTCCGCTTCATCACCTTGACCACCTTCGCTGACATCCCGTTCAACGCCCCCTTTTACCGAAGACTCGGCTTCTACCAACTCACCGACGACCAGATCGGCCCCGAACTGACCCAGGTCGTCACCGACGAAGCAGATCTCGAGCGCTTCGGCATGCGCGTGACCATGGGCCGCACCCTCACCGACCACGAACACGACCACGCGCCACTGGGAACCGAGGAATGAACTGGGGATGACCCCGGGGTCGGAGGCTTCAGCGGTCACCGAAAATACGGAGCTGGCCATTCCCGCAAGCCGATCCGCCAGCGGAACGCACAGACGTTCGCCCTCTCCCCGGCGCACAGGTGCCGGCAGGGCGTGGTCGTCCGGCAGGCGGCCGGATAGCCTTCCTGCATGTCTGAGGTCTCGGAACGCTACGGGCGGGTGAGCAACGGGTTCGGCGCGCGCCTGGGTCGGGTCACCCCCAACCAGTGGTCGCTTCCTACTCCCTGCTCGGAGTGGGATATCTCGGACCTCGCTACTCACGTGATCACCACGCACCGGCGCATGGTGTCCAACCTGGAAGGCTCTCCAGCAACAGAGGTCGACCGTGGAGGAGACCTGGCCGTGCAGTGGTCGGAGGCTTCCGCGGCCGTCAAGGGTGCCCTCGCTGACCCCGACCAGGCATCTCAGATGGTGAACGGGATGTTCGGGGAGCAGTCCTTCGAGTCGCTGGTCAGCCGGCTGCTGTGCGCTGACACCCTCTTTCACACCTGGGACCTGGCCCGCGCCACGGGACAGGACGACCGGCTGGACGCAGACGCGGTGGCCAGGGCGATGGAGTTCTTGGCGCCGTTGGACGAGGCGATCCGACGCCCGGGCGGCTTCGCCCCCAAGATCGACGCGCCAGCCGACGCCGACCCCCAGACCCGGCTGCTCAACTTCGGCGGCCGCACCGTCCAGTAGAGGAGCAGCAGTAGTATCGAGAATCTCAGTTCGCCTCTGACCCTCCGATCCTCCCGGCGGGAGCCGCTTTCCGAGGATCCTGCGAAGGACGTAGGCCAACTGGCCGGCCGGTTCGGTCGTCCCGTATGGCGATCGCTCAGCGGAATGCTCTGGGATCCCACACTGTGTCGCTGGGACGTAGTCTCCCGGGGCTTGATAAGGGAGGATCCTCCGGGTGTCCAGTGACCTGCGTGCACTTGATGGTCGAGTTGTGCTCGTGACCGGGGCCAGTCGGAGGATCGCCATCGGGGCAGCGATCGCCCGCCGGCTTGTGGCCGACGGCGCCCGGGTGATGCTCCACTCCTGGTCGCCTCACGACGCCGAGCAACCATGGGGGGCGGATCCGGGCGGCCCCGAGGCGCTGCACGAAGAGCTTCGAGCAGCCGGCGGGCAAGTAGAGCACTTCGCTGCTGATTTCGCCGATCCGGGCGCGCCCGCGGCCGTGATTGACGCCACCCATCGGGCCTTCGGCCGGCTCGATGGGGTCGTGGCCAACCATGCCCGGAGCAGCTCCCAGTCCCTCGAACAGCTCACCGCAGCCGAGATCGACCTTTCCCACGCCGTGAATGTGCGGGCCACGCTCCTCCTCGTCCAAGCGTTCGCGGCGCGCCACGACGGTCGGCCAGGCGGCCGCGTCCTGCTGTTCACCTCCGGGCAGTACCACGGCGCCATGCCCCACGAGCTCGCCTACATCGCCACCAAGGCCGCTCTCCACGAGCTCACCGCCTCCCTTGCAGTTCATCTCATGCCCCGAGGCATCACCGTGAACTGTGTGAATCCCGGGCCGAACGACACCGGCTACGCCGATCCCGACACAATCGCTGCGGTCGCCCAGCACTCGCCCGGCGGGCGCTGGTCGACCCCGGTCGACACTGCGAGGCTCATCGCCTGGCTGGTGAGTGACGATGCTGATTGGGTCACCGGTCAGACCATTGCCTCCGACGGCGGCTGGTCCTCCCGTTGAGCAATCCCCCTGCGGAGACGCCCGCTACTGCTAGCAGGGAGCGTTCGGAGGCGCTCGCTGAGCATGCGCGTAGCTTGTGCTCGGTGGGCAGCGATCCCGACTACGTCAGCCATCTCGCGCGCGAGTCAGCCCGCTTTGCGGCCGCTGTCGCCGAGGCGGTGCCAGCTGCTCCGGTGCCGACTTGCCCCGAGTGGGATGCCGACGACCTGTTGTGGCACCTGGCGGAGGTCCAGTGGTTCTGGGGCATGATCGTGCGCCAGGCACTCCAAGAGCCGCCTCCTGCCGAGATCCGGCCGGAGCGACCGGCCGGCCGGTCCGAGCTCGCGTCGTTCCACGCTGCCGTCAGCGCCGAGCTCGTTTCCGTCCTGGGGTCCGCCGCACCACAAGACCGGGTGTGGACCTGGTCGGGTGACCATACCGTTGGCTTCGTCCGCCGCCGCCAAGCCCACGAGGCGCTGATCCATCGAATCGACGCCGAGCTCACCGTCGGGTCGCGGACGCCGATGGATCCGCAGCTAAGCGACGATGGGATCGACGAGGCGCTGCGAGTCATGTACGGGCACGCACCCGACTGGGCCACGTTCTCCCCGAGCGGTGGGGGCGTCGTCCGGCTCCGCGCCGCCGACACGGCCAGCACGTGGCTGGTCAGCCCCGGCCGGCTCACTGGTACCGACCCCGACCCCGACGACGGGACGCCCGTGGACGAGGCCTGCCTCGACGTGGCCGACGACCGTGGAGCTGAGGTGGACGCCACGCTCACCGGGTCGGCAGCTGACCTGGACTGCTGGCTCTGGCGCCGGCCGCCAGTCGCGACGCTCGAGCGCGCGGGCGACCACCGGCTGCTCGACCAGCTCGAGGCGGTCATCCGGCCAGGAATCGACTAACGCTGATCGGGTCGTCCCGAGCGGTCTCGATGGCCCCCTCTCTACGGAAGCCCGGTGATGGCAACGTTCCACGTCACCGCACGGCGATCGGCTTGCGACACCGGGTGTTGGCGGCCGTACCGAGGCCGGGAGTCCGAGGCGGCTGCGCGTTTCGCCTCGGATAGGCCTTTTGCGTTTACGGTGCCTGAGGGGCGTCTGGCAACGGTTGCTTACCGAGTGGGCGCTTTAGATACTGCCAGGGGTAGGTGGTCCCGATGTGCGTCCATCCGTGGGCCTCCAACCGCTTGCGGTTCCCGGGAAGCGGGAAGGCCTCTCGGCGGTGCTCCCACTGCTGTCCGGACTGCTCGAGAAGGTGGTAGAGCCAGCCGTAGCTGATGGAGTGCCATCCGTGAGCGCCCGCGTCCGCCAGTTTCGCCATCTCATCGAACGCGGTGACCGGCTTCAGCAGGCGTTGGGATGGTCCGGCGACTGGTGTGTCGGCGGATCGGTAACGCTGCTGTGCGGCCTGCTTGGTGACGCCGAGTCGTTCGCCGAGGGCTGTCCAGCTGTGGCCGGCATGTCGGGCTGCTGAGACTGACTGGGACAAGAGTTGTTGAGCATGCTCGGCGGCGATCTGCGTCACCGCGACGACCAGCAGCGGATCCGTTTCGTCGTGGTGCGAGGCGTCGCGGACTCCGGTGTTGACGGCCTCGGTGACCGCCTCGCGGATCTGCTCGGCGAGCCCCTCTTCTATTCGTTCGACCATGGTGTCAACAGTAGCTTGACGGTAATGAGGCGTCAAGAGCGGGTTGACGAAACGCGTGGCGTCACTGGCTGAACTGAGCCGGTAGCCGATCGCTCTACGGACGCTCAGCCGGTTCCCTGTAGCGCTCCTGAGCGGCCTGTCGGGTAGTCCCGAGCATGGCAGCGATCTGAGTCCACGTGTGGCCGTGCTCACGGGCATTCGCCACGGCATCGGCCAGTTCGACCTGGCTCGTCGCCGCTGCGCGGACGGCAGCAGCGATACGGCGCAGACGACTGGCGTCGGCATCGGGCAGGGCAATGGCGGCCGGGTCGAGTGAGTCGAGCCACCGCTCTGCGTCTGCGGCGGCCTGCTGGAGTTGTTCGCGAGTGCGAGGCATGGGCGTCTCCTTCATAGATGCTCGTAGAACTTGGATCGGAGCGACATCGCATGGATGGCTACGGACTGGCCGTCGTCGTCGAGGACGACGACTTCAAGGAGGCGGCCGGCTCGGTCAGCGCCGATGTAGAGGTCGCGGTCGCCCTGATTGAGCACGCGGATGGCGTTGCGTACCGCGTGCTCGATGTCGAGATCACGGACGCCATGTTTACGGGCGTCGTCCGCGATCTCCACGGGTGCAGGTTAGCCTGCCCTGGTGGTCAAGGCAAGTTACCCTGCCATCCGACGGGCTCCGCCGCCCGTAGGAGGATCGGCGAGCGGGCCTCGGTGGTGCCCGGGCTCCCGGCGCCGGCCACGGTCACCCTCACCCTGCCATCGCTGCTCTTCCGGGTGTCGGTGAGGTAGCTGTCACCAGCCGCAAACGAGCCGCCGCGGCCGCCGCCTCGCTCTCGGCACCAGACCATCGAAGTTGCCGGCAGACCCTGGGCGGAGCTCAGCGAGGTCTGACGGCCGCTGTCCGCAGCCTCGAAACCAAGGTTCCAAGACCCCTCCGGCGAAGTGAGCGGATGTCAGTTTCAGGAGGCGCCTGCACCAGTGTCAGAACCCGAGTGCACTGGGTGCGGTCGGACCTCGACCCACCACGGCTCGTGCTGGTGCCAGAACGCCGATTCGCGCGCCCTCGTAGCCGCCTCCGGCGTCGTCCTTCATGTACGCCCGCGAGCCGGCGATTCAGGGCAGCCGGTCAGGCGATGCGACAGATTGGTAGGGGACGGTATCCCGCCTCTATGCCCCACTGACCAACGGCCGGTGCTATACTACAGGCCCTGACCGCTGATCGCCGCCTCGCGGCCGATGACATTGCAGGTCGTCGGGAGATAACGGCCTTCACCAACTAACTGGCACCCGTCCCCCGTGCTCGGACCAGGCGCTAGGCCCTCCGACAGCTCTGGCGAAGTCCGGGTGCACTCCGGACAAGGTGACCCAACGGCGGCTGGCATCCAGCGCCACCCCCACCGTCAACGAGCGGACACGGCGCCATTCGAGCAGCCCCGCGACGCACGCGGCAAGCGCGCAAAGCCCGAGAAGACCACCACCGAGCGCGCCGAGAGGCTGGAGCAGCCTGTAGGCGGCAAAGGCCAGGACCGCGAGGATGATTGCGCCGAACAACCAGGTGTGCTGCATCCGGCGCGCGCTCCGGTAGCGCTGGTAGGCGTGCTCTGAGAAGGGCAGCTCAACGGTGAGCACGTCCGAGGGTCGCCGCACGAAGGCGATGACGATGAGGCCCAACCATCCAAGCGGTCCAAGCAAGATGAGCATCCAGGCCACTCCAAGCCCGGTGCCACCGGCGACCTCGGAATTGACGGTCAGGTAGCTGTCTGTCGGCGTCCCCTCCTTGACGCAGATCGGCACCAGCGTCCCGAGCACTGCCGTGTCAACGAAAACAGTGACTTCCTCCACAGTGGCCTCCGCATGCGAACTGCCGCGAATCGTACCACCCCATTCGATGCGTGGTCCGAGCGCCGACCGGTTCCGGACCACGGTGGAAGCATCCATCATCCGCACCGCCAAGCCTGACCCTGCCGACCCGGGACGTCCCAATCTGCTCACTGCGGGCTGCGTCCCCGGACCGGCCATAGGTGACGGGGCGATGAGGCTGAGCAGGTGGACCACTTGGAGACCACTTACGGTCACCATCGGGCTGGGGGCCGTCGGGAACTGACGACAGTTGAATACGCGAGACCACCAGCAAGCACCATGGGCGGAGTTACCGCCGTCCACGGCGCCTACAACTTCCTCCTGCCCGACCTGGACCCCGGTGCCATCCGCGACTTGTGTGACCCCGACGCGCCCGATGACGACGACGATGAGGGCTGACGCTGGGTGTCGACAAACAGTCGTCTGCTGACACTTGAGGGCCGATCGCGAAGCTGTGACCTTCAGCGGTAAGTGGCGTGGTTCTGACAGCGCTATGTGGCGCTACCACGTCCCAGTTGACGTCCCCTTCTGGTGATCAGCACCTCGGCTGGAAGTCGCTCTGCCAGAATTCGGGCTGTGACCTTCAGCGGTAAGTGGCGGGGTTCTGACAGCGCTATGTGGCGCGGCCACGTCCCAGTTGACGAACGCTCAGCGGGAACGCCGCAGGTCAGGAGGGGTGTGCTGGTGGGGGTGTCCGTATACCCCGCCCGGTGAAGATTCTCCCAAGGGGGCGCCAACCGGGACAGGCAGCGACGCTGCAATGCCTCGCCGAGCAGGTCACCGGCTGCTTGCCCTACGCAACAGATGACGCTGGCCGTTGACGCGCCTCAGGTCGACACAGGACGATCGTTCTCGGGTCGGTGCCACACCACCTCCCGATGCACGTGATGAGCGCCGAACGACGGGTCGGGCGCCTTGCTCTCGGGCACCGAACGGACGCCCAGATCAGCGCCGCCGAAGGCCGGCCGATCGGCACGGCCCAGCTACACCGATCGGCACATCGGGTAGCGACAAGGCAGCACCTCTCTACGCCTTGTATGCTGGTCGGCATGACGAACGTCGGCGAGCTGCGCGTTTCCTCCCGAGGACAGATGAGCCTGCCGGCACTGCCCCGGCACCGCTGGGGTCTCGACACGGGAGGCGAGGTCGGGTTCCTCGACGTCGGCGACGCGCTCGTGATCGTGCCCGGCGGTGTGAACGCGCTGCGGCGTTCGCTGCTGGAGCAGCTCGACGAGACCGACTGGCTCACCGTGCGCGACGGCTTCGGAGACTCGGACCTCGCCAGCGAGTGAAACCGGCGCTCGTGGACGACCGGTACCTCAGCGAGGTTCTACGCGGCACCGAGGTGCCACGGCTAGAGGGTCGGGATCTGTTCACCACCGGCTACTGGTACGTCCGACTCTGCCAGGCGGTGCTCGCCAGGCGCAGGATCTCTGGCGTGCTCTCCGGCCCCTTCGCCAGCCTTCCCGACAGCATTCGCTCACAGGCGACCGCCGCAGTGATGCAGCTTCCCGATGCCATCGGTCTCGTCAGCCTGCGCGAGCTGGCTCCACTTATGGGAGGGCTGCGTCGATACCACTCGCTGAACGTCTTGGGAATGGAGGCACTTGCCGCAGCAAAGTACCTCGACGCCGATGTCTTCCTGCGTACCGCGTCGCCCCAGCTACAGGCCGCCCTGGCGCATGAGGGTCTCTCGGTCCAACTCGCCGAATAGGCCGAACGCCGCGCCAGAACGACGCCCGTCGTCGACTCGATGGCCATGCCGACCGGCAGGTATAGGAGGAGGGCCTTGGGGGATATCGCCGCGCTCAGAGCGCCCTACACGAGCATCCACGCAGTCGGACCCTGCCGATAGCTATCTACGATCCGCTGTGCTCTGGGGCATGGACACTGCGGCTGTCCTCTTGAGGGATGCCAGGCATAGCGCGGGGCTGTCCCAGGTGGAGCTCGGACGTCGGGCCGGGGTATCCCAGAGCGTGGTGAGCGCCTATGAGTCCGGTGCTCGCCAGCCCTCGGTCCCGATGCTGGCCCGACTCGTCGCCGCCACCGGATTCGAGCTGGACATAGAGCTATCGGAGCCCGCGGCGACCGGGCTGGCGAGCGGGATGCTTACTCAGCGGGTACACCGACATCGCGTGGAGCTGCAGGCGGTGTTGGCCCGTTACGGGTTGAGCAACCTCCGGGTCTTCGGCAGCGTCGCACGCGGCGAGGAGAGATCTGGAAGCGACGTGGACCTGCTCGTCGACGTACCCGAAGGCGTGGGCTTGGTGACCCTCGAGCGCTGTCAGGCGGAGCTCGAGGGGATCCTCGGCGCACGGGTCGACCTGGTGCCCGCCGGGGATCTGAAAGCGGGCGTCGCCGCCGAGGTCCTCGCCGAGGCGCTAGCGCTCTGAGACGGCGGGTGTCAGCCGGGACCGTCAACGCCTCGAAGACCTCATCGCCGCCATCGACGCTATCCACCCCACCTCGAGCGCGGTAACTTGTCCGACGGGCTGGTCTTCGACGCCGTGCGGGTTCGTCTCATCGAGATAGGCGAAGCGCTCGAGGCCATCCCTGTGGAGCTGCTCGCCAGCGAACCCGCCCTTCCCTGGGCGCAGATCGCCGGGATGCGCGACCGGCTCGCCCACCGCTACTTCGACATCTCCTGAGATTGGCCACGCACATCTCCCATTCCATCCTCGCTGCCACCGTCAGCGAGGACCTCCCCGAGCTCGAAGGTGCCGTGCGACATCTCCTCCAGAGGCTGGACGACGAAACCTGAGCGGCCTGGCCCAGTGGGTCACGTATGGGTCACGACCGGCGGGAACTTGAGATCGCTGACCGCATACGGCCTGGTCAGCGCCTGACCGACCACGCCAGACCATTGCACTGATAATGCTGAGGTCGCTGGTTCGATTCCAGCTAGCCCCACCAGGTTTCCGCTGGTCAGCGGGTGTGTGGTGTTTACTCCAGCTGACCGTTGGTGACCCCGGATGACCCGGTTCACCGTTCGATGGGTCACGCCCGGAGCACTCCCGCTTCGACGCGACGTTCGAATCAGAGCGTTGGTTCGGCGCGGGCTGGTGGGCAAGCCCATGCGCTATGTCGACGGCGAGGAGCACGCCAGTATCGGCGCGCCTGATGACGCCAGGGCCGTGCGCCACATCACGACTTTGCCGACGCCGCCCTTTACCCTGCGATGACGAGAACGCTGCCCGACCCAGACCACCCGGCAGCATCGCCGGCACCGGGGACCGACCCGAGCGTCGGAGGGGAGCTATCCGCGGTCAGGTAGTCCGAGCCGGGTTGCTGCGCAACAAATACGGTACGGCTACCGTAAACGGGGTGGGCGGGATGACCAAGAGCTACAACGGGTTGACTGGTCATGACCACACGGCAAATCTGCTGGAGCGTCGCCGGATGCGTCTGGTGCACGGCTGTGGGTATGCCCCCGCTGTCGGACGGAGGGACTATTACCAGGAGTTGTTGGCCAAGAGAGATCCGCACCGGTGGCCAGCGGTCGCTGCTTCCGTCACCAGGTACCCAGGCATGCGGCAAGGTGTTGGTCAAGGTCAACGTCACAGCACCCGGGGCTGCCCGGCATCCTCCGGCCGAACTTGGCTGCATCACGCCTTTCTGCGGGTTGACCGCCGGTGCCCGGACCGGAGCAGTATGCGCAGTTGCTCTACTCACACTGGCTATTCGCCCCGTATTGCTTGTGGCTGATGCATGGGTCGGAGTCGTATGGCATGCCCCGAGAGCGACCACCACCACCGCAGCCCCACCGACGCTGACCACACGAGTCATCCGCCGCCATGCCACCACAACACCCGGCGCGAAGGAGACCCGCTGAACGCGTCGCCGGCTTCCAGGCCGTATCGGCATTGCCTTGCCAGGGTCAACCTCCGACGGATCCGTGGGAGGACCTTCGGACTGGCTGACCGCGTCCAAGGTGTTCACCTCCTAGAGAGTACCGGTGACAGCCATCCCTGGCGTGTCGCCGCCCGTCATCATGGGACCACCCTTCCGCCACGAGCGCGGGACCACCGTTTGTGCCGGATGACGGTGATGCTGCCGGGTCGGATCGTCGACGTCGAGCAGTCCGCCCGCGCGGAGTAGCTCGCGAGGTACTGGTCCAGGGCGCGGCGGATGACCTCACTGGCGGAGGTGTGCTCTTCGGCGGCCCGGTCATCAAGTGCCCGGCGGACCTCGCGTGGGAGCCGGACGGCAGTCAGCTCGGCCGGCTCGTCGCCGAGGGTGGGGCGACCGACTCGGCGGTGTAGCCGGGAGGGGTCGAGGCTGGCGTTCGCCTTCTCTTCGGTGCGCCGCCAGAAGTCGTCGTCCATCGGCTCGCCGGTCTTCGCTTTGCGGGGTTCGGTCATGGGAGCAGCCTCCTGTACTGCCGGCGCATCGGCATGGCGTGGAAGGCGATCTGCTCGCCCTGTTCGTCGACGGCGGTCAACACCTCGAGCAGCCGTCGGCGCTCCCCGCTGGCTGCCCCGGCGAGCGAGGGGCTGTCGCCGTCGGCTGCGGTGCCGTCGGCGGCGGTGTCCGCCCCCGGCGTTGCGTCGATCCCCTCCAGGGAGTCGGTGTCGGCAGTGTCGAGCACCGCGGCTCGGCCGAGCTCGTCGGCTTCGGCCACGCTGGCAGCTCCAGCTGCCGAGGCTCGGGTTCGCAGTGTGGCTGCTGCCGCGGCCGGCGACGATGCCAGGGCCCGTAGCAGGGCGAGCGCCGACCACCACCGGACCCGCTGGTGCACCTGGCTGGCGGCACCCTCCCTGTCGCCATGGGTGACCTGGCCCCGGGCATAGGCGAGCACCCGTTCGAACACCGCAAGGTACTCGCTGGACAGGGTGTAGGGCGCTTCCTCGGAGAGACGGTCCGAAGGGAAGTCGGTCTCTTCGGCCAGGTACTTTCTCACGTCCGCTCGGCGCCGCTGGACGAAGTGCCGGGCGAGGCGCGCCCGACCGGCGACCGCGTCGAGGTCCACGGCGGTCAGTTCGGGGTCGAGCAAACCGAGGAGGTTCCGGAACCCCTGCTCCTTGCCCGAGTGCGGGGTGGCGGTCACCAGCACGAGATGACGCTTGGGATCCTTGGCGATCTCGCGCATCAGGTCGTAGCGCTGGGTTCGGGCATAGGTGCCACCACCACCAGCCCCATCGGCGACGCAGGTGTGGGCCTCGTCGACGATCGCCTCGACACCCCGGGGGCCCGCCTCGCGCTCTCTCAGGATCCGGTCGACGATCGGCACGATGTAGGCCAGCGACTTTCCTGATCCCGTGCCCGTCGTCAGGACGTACGACGCGCCGGTCCGGGCCAGCTCGATGGCGTCTCGCTGGTGGCGGTGGAAGACGATCGGGTCCCGACCGGGATCCTCCGGATGCTCCTTGTGGCGGAAGATCCGCTCACAGCCACGGTCCAAGAGACCCGCTTTCGCCAGCTCGGCAGGCGTGCCTCCCGAGGCGAAGCTCGGGTTGAGCGACA
>JAKAQW010000095.1 GCA_021819525.1 Actinomycetes bacterium | reverse complement strand
CACCAGGCGCCGGCACCGGCCCGCACCCGAGCCGAGGCGCTCCCTCGCAGGTGGCTTGCTCGTTTTGCCGCCACCGGTGTCCAGGTGCGATCATGTCGCTCGTGTTAATTCTCCCCTCTACTGCGCGATCGGCTGTCGGCGACACCTCCTTCTGGGGGCGTCACCGGCAGGCCGGGTGAGCGAGGTCGGGGACCACCATGCGCAGCCCTGCGTTCCGTGACGGCGCGCCCACCCGATGGACGGTGACGGCCGATGGCCGCTGCGCCCCAACCGCCTGGACCCGAGGGGTCGGGGCCCGTACCCGAGCTGCCTGGACCCGAGGGGCCGGAGGCTGTGCCCCAACCGCCTGGCTCCGAGGGGTCGGGGGCTGCTGCGGAGACCGGCTGGAGGGACGCAGCGGAGCCCGAGATCACCGAGAGCAGCTCGCCCGCTCCCGGTCCGGCAGCTCCCGGCTGGCCACCGAGCGAGGCAGTTCCCGGCTCGCCACCGACCGAGGCGTCGCCACCGGCCACACCCACTGCGCCGGCACCCGGCCCGGGGTCGTCGGAGATGCCGTCGATGGCGGATCTCCTGGCGTTGGGCCTGACCATGGCCATCCTGGTCGGGGGCGGGCTCGCCCTGGGCCTGTTGGTGGACGACTGGCTGGGCAGCAGCCCTATCGGCACCCTGGTCGGGCTGGCGCTGGGGGTGGTGCTTGCCGGCGTGGCACTGTGGGACAAGGCTCGGCGGTACCTGTGAGCGACGGCCAGTGCGCCCGACGCCGTCGTGCAGCACGCGGCAGGCCGAACGTCCGACGGCGGTACCTGTGAGCACCGGCCGGCTCGTCCGACTGCATCTGGAGCTGTCATGGTGAACGTCTTCTCGAGCATGTCGGTGCCCCAGCTCTCGGGGCTTGCCCGTCGCACCGCCCTGGTGGCGGCGGGTATGGGGGTGATCGCCCTGGTGGCATCGCTCGCCTTGGGCTACGACCTGTTCGGGCTGGGGGTATGCCTAGGCCTCGCCATGGCCTTGGGGAATTTCCGGCTGATCGTCCGGGCCACCGCCAAAGCCAGCGCGGCGGCCAACGCCGGAGCCCGGCGCCCGCTGGTGATGAACACCCTCGGGCGCCTCGGGCTCATCAGTGCGGTCGCCTTGGGGCTGGCATGGCTGGTCCGACCGTTCGGCTTCGGGGCCATCGTCGGCTTGGCCCTCTTCCAGTTCACCTTGCTGGCCAACTCCGTTGTCACCTTGCTGCGTGACCCGAGCATGCAAGGGACGACCGGAGGTGAGCAGTGACGTCTTTCGCCGTGCCGCGCCTGCTGGCCTCCAGCATCGGGATCGGCCAGCATGTGGTGGCCAAGATCGCCGGGCTCACCTTCGACCTCGACACCTTGTGGGCCACCGGGGTCGCCATGGTCGTCGTCATCGCCCTGGGGCTGGTGGTGGCCCGCAAAGCCACCAACGGGGTGCCCGGCAAGCTGCAGCTGGCTTGGGAGATGGGGTTGGAGGCCATCCAGAACCAGGTGGAGGGGACGATCGGGTCCCGGGGGCGTGCGGTGATCCCCCTCGCGCTCTCGCTGTTCGTCTTCATCTTGGTGGCGAACTGGCTGACGACCTTCGAGACCGGGGCCAAGTACGAGATCCTCGGCCCGCCGGCCGCCGACATCAACTTCACGTTGGCGTTGGCCATCGTGGTCATCGTCCCGGTGCACATCGCGTCGGTCCGGGCACGAGGGGTGCGCGGCTACGTGAGCCACTACTTCAAGCCGTACAAGGTGCTCTTCCCCATCAACGTGGTCGAGGAGGTCGCCAAGCCGATCACCCTGGCGCTCCGGCTCTTCGGCAACCTACTGTCCAGCGTGCTCATGGTGGCCCTGCTGGCGGCTCTCGGGGTGTGGACGCTTGCCCACTTCCCCGTCGGCGACGTCTCGACGCTCGTCCTCGAGACGGTGTGGAAGCTGTTCGACCTGCTGATCGGGGCCATTCAAGCCTTCATCTTCGCCTTGCTCACGATCTTGTACTTCGATGCCGCCATGAGCGGAGCGCACTGAACGACGTCGTCGGGGGGCTCCTCGACTGTCCAGGCACCGGCGGCGACCACTGTGCGCTGGTCGGTACGGTCATCGGTCGCCCGCCGAACAGCCCACCGAACATCCGTACCAACCGGAAAACCCAAAGGAGCACACCACGATGGCAGCGGACAAAGCCCTCGACCAGGCGATCGCCCTCGCCGGCGCCATGGTCGGCGGCGGCTTGTTGATGGGCGGCGGCGCCGTGGGCGCCGCCATCGGTGACGGCCTGGCTGGTAGCCAGACCATCGCCGGCGTCGCCCGTCAGCCCGAGGCACAAGGTCGTCTGTTCACGATCATGTTCCTCACCGTCGGCCTGGTCGAGGCCATGTACTTCATCAACCTGGCCTTCACCGCGCTGTTCGTCTTCGCTCTCTACAAGAAGGGGTGATCCACCCCACCGGCCGACCCGAAGTCGGCCCCTACTCCACCGGCCGACCCGAAGTCGGCCCCTACCCCACCGGCCGACCCGAAGTCGGCCACCACTGCATCAGCCGGCTGCCCGTCGGCCACCACTCCATCGGCCGACCCGAAGTCGGCCCCCACATCGGGCACCGAGCCCGCCAGCGAGGTGAACAGGCGTGATCGCCAGCAACTTCCTCGTCCCCAACGCCACGCTCATCGTCGAGGTCGTCGCCTTCCTGGTCGTCTTGGGGGTGGTGGCCCGCTACGTGATACCTCCGCTCAACCGCGCGCTGAGCGAGCGCCAGGAGCAGATCCGAACGGCGCTGGCTGCCGCCGATGCCGCCCAGGCCGAAGCGGACGCCACCCGGGCGCAGCGCCAGCAGATCCTCGAAGAGGCCCGCCAGCAGGCTCGAGAGATCGTGGCGCACGCCAACGCCAACGCCGAGCGACTGCGCACCGAGGCCGTCGAGCGCGCCCAGCAGGAGCACGACCGCATCCTGGCCAGCGCCAGCGCCGAGATCGCCGTGGCCCGCCAGCGTGCCGTCGACGAGGTCAGTGTGCAGCTGGGTGCGCTGGTGATGGCGGTGGCCCGTCAGGTGATCGGTCGGGAGATCGACCTGGTGGCCCACCGCGAGCTGATCGACGAGGCAGTTGCCGCGCTGCGGGCGTCGACCGACACCGCTGCTGCCGGATCGCAGAGCTGAGCGGACGGGAGAAGACCGGCTGTGGACCTGTCGTTGCGGGGCTACGTCACCGCGGTGGTGCGCGCGCAGACCCACGAGACCATGTCCGAGGTGGCCGACCAGCTGGGCCAGGTGGCCGAGCTGGTGACGAGCTCTCCGGCGCTGGCCACCGCGCTGAGCGACGTGGCGGTGCCCACCGCTGCCCGGCAAGCCGTGGTGCGGGACCTGTTCGAGGCCAAGGTCGCCGATCCGGTGATGCGGATCGTGTCGCACGCGGTAGGCACCGAGCACCCGTCGGACCTGCTGAGCGCGCTGCACGGCGTCGGCGAGCTGGCCCGGTTGCTGACCGACTTCCCAGCCGAGGCCGAAGAGGCTGACGACCGTCCGCTCGGGCGCGGCGCCCTTCGACGGCTGCTGGGCGGCATGGTGGCTGCCGAGCTCGAGCCGCTTCCCGACGTTGCTGCCATCGAAGACGTCGAGGACGAGCTGTTCCGGGTGGCGCGGATCGTGGCGGCCACGCCGCCGCTGGCCGCCGCGCTGGCCGACTGGTCGGTGCCGAGCGCCCGGCGAGCCGAGCTGATCACAGACCTGCTGGCCGGCAAGGCCACCGAGGCCACGATCCGGCTGCTGGCCGGCGCGGTGCGCCTGCGGACCCGCGACGTGGCGGCGATGGTGCAGTGGCTGGCCGAGCAGGCCGCCGCTGCGCGGGGCTGGCGGGTGGCTCGGGTGCGTGCCGCGATGGAGCTGGACGGCAGTGCCCGGGACCGCCTTGGCGAGGCCATGGCCCGCCTGACCGGCCGGCCGGTGGAGGTCCAGGTCACCGTGGACCCGGCGCTGCTGGGGGGGGCACGGGTGGAGATCGGCGACCTGCTGGTGGACGCCACCACCCGCCACCGCTTGGACCAGCTCGAAGAGCAGCTGCGCAGCCCCGAAGGCGTGGCGCGCGCCCTGCTCGGCGAAGGAGACGCCCGAGGATGACCCCGATGTCCCTGTCGCCTCTGGCGGATCGAGTGGCCCGCCGGCTCGCCGCCGCCTCGTGTGACCACACCGGTCGTTCGCCAGCCGTCCCAGCGCGGCGCCCATGTCGGCTCGCCAGCAGCCGCCGCTTCGCTTCCGGTGGTTCGTCGACCACTGCTGCCTCTCCCTACCATCGAGCCCGTCCCCGAACCACCGGGGACGCTGTCCGTCCGTCCGTCCCCGAACCACCGAGGAGCGCCATCTCATGGCTGAGCTGACCATCAATGCCGACGAGATCACCGCCGCCTTGGCCCGCCATGTGGCCGACTACACCCCCGAGGTCTCCGCCGAGCAGGTGGGCCGGGTGGTAGAGGTCGGAGACGGCATCGCCCGGGTGTCGGGCCTGCCGGGCGCGTCGGTGAACGAGCTCCTCGAGTTCGAGGACGGCACCGTGGCCCTGGCGCTGAACCTCGACGAGGACACCATCGGGGCCGTGGTGCTCGGCTTGGACACCAGCATCGAAGAAGAGCAGCTGGTCCGCGCCACCGGCCGCATCCTGTCGGTGCCGGTGGGCGACGGCCTCCTCGGTCGGGTGGTGAACCCGCTCGGCGAGCCCATCGACGGCAAGGGGGCCATCGCCTCGGACACGAGCCGCCGGCTCGAAGTGCAGGCTCCGGGCATCGTCGATCGCCAGCCGGTGAAAGAGCCGCTGCAGACCGGCATCAAGGCCATCGACGCCATGACCCCCATCGGCCGCGGCCAACGTGAGCTCATCATCGGCGACCGCAAGACCGGCAAGACCACGGTGGCCATCGACACCATCATCAACCAGCGTGGCCAGGGCGTGAAGTGCATCTACGTGGCCATCGGCCAGAAGGGCTCCTCGATCGCCCAGACCGTGGCCACCCTGGCCGAGCACCAGGCCCTGGAGTACACCGTGGTGGTGGCGGCACCCGCCTCGGAGCCCGCGCCGTTCAAGTACCTGGCCCCCTACGCGGGGTGCGCCATGGGCCAGCACTGGATGGAGCACGGCGAGCACGCGCTGATCGTCTACGACGACCTGTCCAAGCAGGCCGAGGCCTACCGCCAGCTGTCGCTGCTCCTGCGCCGTCCGCCGGGACGCGAGGCCTATCCCGGCGACGTCTTCTACCTGCACAGCCGGCTGCTCGAGCGGGCTGCCAAGCTGTCCGACGAGAGGGGAGGCGGTTCGCTCACCGCGCTGCCCATCATCGAGACCAAAGCCGGTGACGTCTCGGCCTACATCCCGACCAATGTCATCTCCATCACCGACGGCCAGGTCTACCTGGAGGCCGAGCTGTTCTACGCCGGAGTGCGCCCGGCGATGAACGTGGGCATCTCGGTGTCCCGGGTGGGCGGCGCGGCCCAGATCAGGGCCATGCGGTCGGTGTCGGGCACCTTGAAGATCGACCTGGCCCAGTTCCGTGAGCTCGAGACCTTCGCCACCTTCGGCTCCGAGCTCGACAAGGTCTCCCAGGCCCAGCTCGACCGTGGCTACCGGCTCACCGAGCTGCTCAAGCAGCCGCAGAACGCGCCGGTCGCCGTCGAGGAGCAGGTGATGGTGGTCTACGCGGGGACCAACGGGTTCGTCGACCCGGTGCCGGTGGCGGCCGTGCGCCGGTACGAGGCCGAGCTCACCGACTACCTGCGCTCCGAGCACGGCGACCTGCTGGCCCAGATCCGCGACAGCGGCCAGCTGCCCGACAAGGAGCGCCTCGACGCGGCGCTGCGGGCGTTCGCCGAGCGCTTCGACCCCGGGGCCGGGAGCTGAGATGCCCGGCGGTCAGGAACGTGTCCTGCGGCGCCGCATCAAGAGCGTCCAGGCGACCCAGAAGATCACCCGGGCCATGGAGCTGATCGCCGCCTCGCAGATCGTGCGGGCCCAGTCCCGCTTGGCTGCGGCCGCCCCCTACCAGCACGGCCTGGCCGAGGTGCTGGCCGAAGCGGCCGCCGACGTCGGCGCCCACGCCGGGCGCCTGCTCGGGGTGCCGGCCGACCCGCGTCGGATCCTCGTGCTGGCCATGGTCTCCGATCGCGGGCTGTGTGGCGGGTACAACACGAACGTGCTGCGCGCCACCGAGCGCCTGGTGCGAGCCCAGGCCCAGGTGGAGACCCGGCTGGTCACGGTGGGTCGCAAGGCGCCACCGTACCTGCGGTTCCGACGGATCGAGGTGGACCAGTCCTTCATCGGCTTCAGCGACCGTCCGAGCTTCGCCGATGCCCGGCAGGTGGCCGAGGCGGTGGTCCCGCTGTTCCTCGACGGCACTGTCGACCAGGTGCTGGTGATCTCCACCCGCTTCTTGTCGGCCGGCTCCCAGGTGGTCGAGCAACGCCAGCTCCTGCCGCTCCCCGAGCCGGGCGGCGCCGGCCCCGGCGAAGGGGAGAACGCCGAGGTGCCCCAGCCGGCCCGGCGCGAAGGGTACGTGGAGTTCGAGCCAGAAGCCGAGGATCTGCTGGCCGACCTGGTTCCCCGGTACGCGGAGGCGGCCATCTTCGGAGCCATGCTCGAAGCGGCGGCCAGCGAGCACACCGCCCGCCAGCGAGCCATGGCCGCTGCCACGGATAACGCGGACGAGCTCGTGAAGAGCCTGAGCCGGGTCATGAACCGGGCTCGCCAGGACGCCATCACCACCGAGATCATGGAGATCGTCGGGGGTGCCGAAGCGCTCCGCCAGTCGGCGGAGGCCCAGTGACCGGGCTCCGCGCCTCGCCGGCTGGCACCGATGCCCCGGGCATGCAGCGTCCCGCCGCCACCTGGCCGGCCTCGCGCACCGGGCCGCGATGCCCAGCTCCTGCCTGGTACGGCGGAGCGCTGCGGTGACGGCGAGAACCGTTCTGCTGGGACGTGACCCCTGCGCGTGCACGGCGAGCCCCTACTCCGACACAGCCAACGACCGACCGATGACGAGGAGCGCCTTCCGATGACGACGACTGCCGATGCCCCTGTAGCGCCGGCGCACGCCGAGCTGCCCAGTGGACGGGTGGTGGCGATCGCCGGCCCCGTGGTCGACGCCGAGTTCCCGCCCCACGCCCTGCCCGAGATCAACTTCGCGGTGACCATGGACTTGCAGCTCGACGGCGAGACCGTCACCGTCACCGCCGAGGTGGCCCAGCAGATCGGCGAAGGCCGGGTCCGATGCGTGTGCCTGAAGCCCACCGACGGGCTCCAGCGCGGCACAGCGGTGCGCAACCTGGGTCGTGGCCTCAGCGTGCCGGTCGGAGACGCCGTGCTCGGACACGTGTTCAACGTGCTCGGTGAGTCTCTCGACACCGCCGACATCGGCGCCGTCGAGGACCGCTGGGAGATCCACCGCGACGCCCCGGCCTTCGACACGCTCGAGCCCCGAGCGCTCATGCTCGAGACGGGCATCAAGGTCATCGACCTGCTCGAGCCGTACGTGCAAGGCGGCAAGATCGGCTTGTTCGGCGGCGCCGGGGTGGGCAAGACGGTGCTCATCATGGAGATGATCAACCGCGTGGCCACCTTGCACGGCGGCGTGTCGGTGTTCGCCGGGGTGGGCGAGCGGACCCGTGAGGGCACCGACCTGTGGATCGAGATGCAGGAGTCCGGGGTCATCGAGAAGGCCGCGCTCGTCTACGGGCAGATGGACGAGCCGCCGGGGGTGCGCCTGCGGGTGGCGCTCGCCGCGCTGACCATGGCCGAGTACTTCCGGGACGTGAAGAGCCAGGACGTGCTGCTGTTCGTGGACAACATCTTCCGTTTCGTCCAGGCCGGCTCCGAGGTGTCCACCCTGCTCGGGCGGATGCCCTCGGCCGTGGGCTACCAGCCGACGCTCGCCGACGAGATGGGCGAGCTGCAGGAGCGGATCACCTCCACCCGAGGCCGCTCCATCACCTCGCTGCAGGCGGTGTACGTCCCCGCCGACGACTACACCGACCCCGCCCCGTTCACCACGTTCACGCACCTCGATGCCACCACCGAGCTCTCCCGCCAGATCGCCTCGCTCGGCATCTACCCTGCCGTGGACCCCCTGGCTTCCACGTCCAACGTGCTCACCCCCGAGATCGTGGGGGAGCGCCACTACCGCGTGGCCCGGGGGGTGCAGAGCGTGCTGCAGCGCTACCGTGAGCTGCAGGACATCATCGCCATCCTCGGGCTCGACGAGCTGTCCGAGGAGGACCGCCTCACGGTGTCCCGGGCCCGGAAGATCCAGCGGTTCTTGTCCCAGCCGTTCAACGTCGGCGAGGCGTTCACCGGGCTGAAGGGTGTCACCGTGCCTGTGGGTGAGACGGTGGAGTCCTTCGAGTCGCTGCTCAACGGGGATCTGGATGAGGTGCCGGAGCAGGCGTTCTTGAACGTCGGCGGGGCCGACTCGGTGCTGGCCAAGGCCCACGAGCTGACCGGGGGGGATTGAGCCGGTGCGCGTGCTCGTCACAGTTGACCGCTCCTCGACCAGGGCTTGGCGTGTCCTGGGTCGCCAGGGCCGATGAGCGTCCCCACCTCTGTGGTCACCCCCGAGCGTGAGCTGGTCTGCGTCGAGGTCGACGCGGTCGACCTGCGCACCGCCGAGGGCGAAGCGGCGTTCCTGCCCGGCCACGCCCCGCTCATCGGGTCGGTGGTGCCTGGCCTGGTGCGCCTGGTGCAGCCAGAGGGCGCCGAGATCCGTCTGGCCGTGCACGGGGGTTTCGTCCACGTGGAGAACGATCGCGTGCAGATCCTCGCGCCGGTGGCGGAGCTTGCCGACGAGATCGACCTGGAGCGGGCTCGCCGGGCTGCCGAGGTGGCCGAAGCCCGTCTTGCCGAGCTGCGCGGCTCCGAGGAAGGCGATCCGGAGCTCGTCGAGCTCCGCGCGGCGCTGCGCCGGGCGCAGCTCCGCATCGAGGTCGCTGGCGCCTGAGGCGGCTTCAGGTCCGCGCTGCGCTCCGGCTCACCCAGCTCCGCATCGAGGTCGCCGGCGCCTGAGGCGGCTTCGAGCGCTCGGTGCGACGGATCAGTCGAAGGGGATGGTCGAGAACTCGCGAAGCTTGTTGAGGGGGTGGCGGGCGATCACCAGGCGGACCGTTCCTGAACGTGAGCGCATCACGAGGGACTGGGTGGTAGCGCCGACGTCGTAGTAGCGGACGCCTTGGACGAGCTCGCCGTCGGTGATGCCCGTGGTGGCGAAGAAGCAGTTGTCGCCGCGAACCAGGTCCTCGGTGGTCAGCACGGCATCGAGGTCGTAGCCCCTGGCCTCGGCAGCCTGGCGCTCCTGCTCGTCGCGGACCACCAACCGGCCCTGGATCTCGCCGCCCATCGACTTGAGCGCGGCGGCCGCCAGCACGCCTTCGGGGGTGCCACCGGTGCCGAGGAGGATGTCGACTCCCGACTCGGGCCACGCCGTGGAGATGGCACCGGCCACGTCGCCGTCGGTGATGAGGCGGATGCGCGCCCCGCTCGCGCGTACCTCGGCGATGAGCTCGGCGTGGCGCTCGCGGTCCAAGATGACGGCGGTGACGTCCCGGACCGACTTGCCCAGGGCCTTGGCTACCGCCTCCAGGTTCTCCGTGGGCGAGCGACGGATGTCGACGGCGCCGACCGCCCGGGGGCCGACCGCCAGCTTTTCCATGTAGACGCATGGACCGGGGTCGAACATGGTGCCGCGTTCGGACACGGCGATGACGGCCAGCGCGCCGCCACGACCGAGCGAGGTCGGGGTGGTCCCGTCGATGGGGTCGACCGCGATATCGGCTTGCGGCGGCGAGCCGTCACCGATGTGCTCTCCGTTGAAGAGCATGGGCGCTCGGTCCTTCTCGCCTTCGCCGATGACCACGATGCCGTCCATCGACACGGTGTCGAGCACGATCCGCATGGCGTTCACCGCCGCGGCGTCTGCCCCGTTCTTGTCGCCGCGGCCCATCCAGCGTCCAGCAGCCATGGCAGCCGCTTCGGTGACGCGGACGAGCTCCATGGCCAAGTTGCGGTCGGGGGCTTGATGTTCGGGTGCCACACCGAGACGATAACCCAGCTGGGCCGCCGTCGACGGCCCTTCAGCACCTCCCGTGCCCATTGTCTGTGCTGACGGTCTTCCTGCGCTCACGCTGCGTGGTGCACAGGATCAGCCATACTGGACGCCGTGGGCACTCTCCCGGTTCGAGCTGACCGCTTCGTCGTCCGTCCAAGCGGGCCACTGTCGGGCACGGTGCATGCCGGGGGGGCGAAGAACAGCGCGCTCAAGCTGATGGCCGCGAGCCTGCTGGCCGAGGGGCGCCACGTCCTGCGCAACGTCCCGCGGATCACCGACGTCGAGATCATGGCCGACGTGCTGCGGGCCACCGGTGCCACCGTGCAGCGCCTTGCCCCAGGGGACCGTGGCGGTGACGACCCCGGTGACCTGGTGATCGAGGTGCCGGCGACGTTGGTGCCCGAGGCCCCGTACGAGCTGGTGGAGAAGATGCGGGCGTCGGTGGTCGTCTTGGGGCCGTTCCTGGCCCGCTGCGGTCGGGCCCGGGTGTCGATGCCCGGCGGTGACGACTTCGGCCATCGGCCCATCGACATGCACCTCTCGGGCCTGGGCTCGATGGGGGTGACCTTCGAGGTCGCCCACGGCTATGTCGAGGGCGCCTCGGCCGGTGGTGGGCCCTTGGTCGGCGCGCACATCGTGCTCGAGTACCCGAGCCACACCGTGACCGACAACCTCCTCATGGCGGCGGCGTTGGCCAAGGGCACCACCGTGATCGAGAACGCAGCTCGAGAGCCCGAGGTCCAGGATCTGGCGGCCATGCTGGTCTCGATGGGGGCCACGGTGCGCGGTGCGGGTACCTCACGGGTGGAGGTCGAGGGAGTCGAGATGCTGCAGCCGGCGCGCCACCGGGTGCTGCCGGACCGGGTGGTGGCGGCCACCTTCCTCGCTGCGGCCGGTCTGGCCGGCGGGGATGTGGTGGTGGCTGACGCCCGTGTCGAGCACATGACCATGCTGGTAGCCAAGCTGCGCGCCATGGGCGTGGTCGTCGAGCAGGAGCCTGGAGGGCTTCGGGCCTCGGCGTCCGGGCGGCTGCGCAGCGTGGACGTCTCCACGCTGCCGTACCCGGGGGTGGCGACCGACTTCAAGCCGTTCCTGGTCACCATGCTGGCGCTGGCCGACGGCGTAGGGATCGTCACCGAGAACTTGTTCTCCGGGAGGTTCCGGTACGTGGACGAGCTGCGGCGCATGGGGGCAGATATCCGGACCGAAGGCCACCACGCCGTGGTGCGGGGGGTGCCCCGGCTGTCAGGGGCCCCGGTGCGAGCCACCGATCTGCGTGCCGGCGCAGCGCTCGTGCTGGCTGGTCTCGTGGCCGAAGGCGAGACGGTGGTAGCCGAGGCCCGGCACGTCGACCGTGGCTACGACGACCTGGCGGGCAAGCTGGTGTCGCTCGGCGCCGACGTGAGACGCTGCTGAGCTGCTGGCGCCATGACCGATCGCACCGACCCGGTCTCCTCGGGTGCCGCACAGCGACATCCTCCTCCGAGCACCGCACAGCCTCCGAGCACCGCACAGCCACAGCCCTCGAGCGCTGCTGCGCTGGTGCTGCCCGATGCCACCGGGGCTGGCGCAGCGGGTCCGACCGGGGTCGCGCCAGCACCGGGCCCCGAGGATCGCCCGGGTCGTCGCCGGTCGGCTGCAGCGCTGCTCGAGGCGGCCAGGGCCGGTGATCGGCGTGCCCTGGCCCGGCTGCTCAGCTGGGTGGAGAGCGGTGGCGAGCCCGGTCGGGCAGCAGCGTCGCTCGCGTACCGGAGCGCTGCCGAGACGCGCACGGTGGGGATCACCGGGGCACCTGGGGCGGGGAAGTCGACCCTGACCGGATGCCTCCTCGGCACCATCGGTGCGTCGGGGCTCGCCCCGCTGGCTGTGCTCGCTGTCGATCCGACCTCGCCCTACAGCGGTGGAGCCATGCTCGGAGACCGTGTCCGGATGCAGGACCAGGCGGCAGCGGCTGGAGCGTACGTGCGCTCGATGGCGACCCGTGGCCATCTAGGTGGCCTTTCACTGGCGGTGCCGGAGGTGGTCCGGGTGCTCGGTGCCGCGGGCATGGGACTGGTGGTGGTGGAGACGGTGGGGGTCGGCCAGGTGGAGGTAGAAGTCGCCTCGGCCACCGACACCACGGTGGTGGTGGTCAACCCTCGTTGGGGGGATGCCATCCAGGCCAACAAGGCGGGGCTCATGGAGGTGGCCGACGTGTTCGTGGTGAACAAGGCGGATCTGCCCGGCGCGGCCGAGACCCGGCGAGATCTCGAGCAGATGCTGGACCTGGCTGGCCACCACGGAGGCCGGCCAGGCACCCGCGGTGCAGGTGAAGGGGCTGGAGCGAGCGACGCCACCGGTTCGTGGCGCCCACCCGTCGTGGAGACGGTGGCAGCCAGCGGACAGGGGGTCGACGAGCTGTGGCAGGCGATCGTCGCCCACCAGCGGTACCTGGAGGGAGGCGGGCGGCTCCAGGAGCGGCGCCGGGCACGTCTGGAACGAGAGCTGCAGCGAGTGCTCGATGCGCGGATCGCCGCCGAGGTGGCCAGGCTCGGTCGGGGGGCCGGAGCCGAGGTGCTGGCGGCGGTCCTCGACCATCGCCTCGACCCCTACGAGGCCGCCGACCAGATCGTCGGTGCCGCCGTGGCCCGGGTCGGTCGGCGCGCTGTCGGCTCAGGCGGTGAGGCGGGCAGCTCCCGGTGACCGGTGCAGCGGCAGCCCACCACGACGACGTGGGCCATGAGCACAGGTGGCGAGGCGAGCAGGCTCCCGGTGACCGGTGACCGGTGCAGCGGGGTGCTGGCGGCGCTGGAGCGGTGGCTCGTGGGCGATCAGGCCGGGACGACCAGGCGGAGATCTTCGGTCGCCTGCTCGGGGGGGAC
>JAKAQW010000094.1 GCA_021819525.1 Actinomycetes bacterium | reverse complement strand
CTCGACACGCCTGGCCGTGAGAAACCGGCTACTGGACGCTCCGCGCAAGGTAGGAGGCGGAAGATCACCGTTCCGGATCCGCGGTAGCCGCCGAGCATCGAGAGCGGGCGGTGGGCTGTGGTCCCTCGCTGTGGTACGCTAGGTCATGGTCGAGGTCGATTGGGTCACAGTGCTGTGAGGGTGACACGTTGACTGGGAAGGTGTTGACCGAACGGAGATCTGGCGCGCAGGAGCGTGTCGGCGCCGTGAGCGAGTGCTGGGTGACGCGGTCGGCGGGCGGCTGCGGAGCCAACCTGGATCGTGAAGCGGCTCCGGGGCGGCATGGCGCGTCACGGCGGCCGTACCCGACGTAGCTGGTCCGGCACTCGCCGCCGGGAACCGAGCGAGCGTCACGCCGGCGCCCCCCACACCCCTGGTGCCATCGGGAGCCAGGGAGAGCCCCTCGAGGTGCGAGTGCACCTGCGAAGCGACACCCGGGAAACCCTGGGAGACCAGCGACGATCCCTGGTGACCTCCCTGGCGACAATTCGCGATGACCTGCGTGACCGTCGCGTCGTCGGCGCGCCAGCGACGAGGCCGACGTCGGCGGCGGCGCTCGTCGGTCGTCGGCAGCAGGTGGGTTCCTCGGCGCGAACCGTACCGTCCCGGCAAGGGACATCCAGCGAAGATCGACCGGAGCTCGAGAGGTAAGAGAGGTTCTCCATGCGGATCGCCATCATCTCGCCGCCGTGGGTCGCCGTGCCACCGCCGGCCTACGGCGGCACCGAGAATGTGCTCGACATATTGGCCCGAGCACTGCAGTCAGCCGGCCACGACGTCTTGCTCTATGCCACCGGGGACAGCCGTTGCCCGGTGGAGCTGCGGTACTCCTTCGACGCGGCGCTCGGGGTGTCGGTCGGAGGGACGGTCGCCGAGCTGCGCCAGGTGGTCGACGCATACCACGCCGTCAGGGAGTGGGGAGCAGAGGTGGTGCACGACCACACCCTGGCCGGCCCGCTGTACGCCAACCGGTTCCCCGAGCTGGCGGTGGTGACCACCAACCACGGGCCCTTCGACGGGAACCTAGGGAAGATCTACCAGGAGGTGGCGACGCGGGTGCCGGTGATCGCCATCTCGCACCACCAGGCGAGCACCGCGCGAGGGGTCCCGATCACCGCCGTCATCCACCACGGCGTAGACCTCGACCGCTTTCCAGCGGGTACCGGCGGAGGCGGCTACGCGCTGTTCCTGGGGCGCATGACCGCAGAGAAAGGCGTGCACGTGGCGGCGAAAGTTGCCCGTGCCGCTGGAGTGCCGCTGCGGATCGCCGCGAAGATGCGTGAGGTTCCCGAGCGGGAGTACTTCGAGGAGCAGGTGAAGCCCCTCCTCGGCGGCGGCGTCGAGTACATAGGCGAAGTGGGTGCCCAGGAGAAGATGGACCTGCTTGCCGGGGCGACCTGCCTGCTCAATCCGATCGCCTGGCCGGAGCCCTTCGGCATGGTGATGGTGGAGGCGCTGGCCTGCGGCACGCCGGTGGTGACGACACCGCGGGGAGCTGCACCTGAGATCGTCGACGACGGCGTGACCGGCTTGGTCCGCGCCGAGGAGAGCGCTTTGGTCCGGGCACTGGCCGAGGTGCAGGAGCTGGACCGCTCGGCGTGCCGTCGGGCAGTGAAGGAACGCTTCTCGGCCAGCCGCCTCGCCTCGGAGCACGTCGACGTCTACCGGCAGGTCGCCGCGACGCCGAGGTCCCGCTGAGCACGCGACCGGAATAAAACCCTTACCGCAGCGCCGGCGGAGAGGTGGCTGGCTGTTGGGTCAGCTGATCGCGAGCATGCGTTCGAGCGCGACCTTGGCCCAGGTGGCGGTGTCCGGGTCGACGACGATCCGGTTTCGGACCTCGCCGTCGACCAATCCGTCGAGGATCCAGGCCAGGTGCGCGGCGTCGATCCGGAACATGGTGGCACACGGGCACACCAGCGGGTCGAGCGATACCACCGTCTTGTCGGGGGTCTCGGCGGCCAAGCGGTGCACCAGGTGGATCTCGGTGCCGACGGCGATGACCGAGCCGGTCGGCGCGGCGGCCACGGCACGGATGATGAAGTCGGTGGACCCGACCTGGTCGGCTACCTCCACCACCTCATGGGCGCACTCCGGGTGGACGAAGACCAGCCCGTCGGGGTGCTCGGCCCGGAACGCAGCTACGTGCTCGGGACGGAACCGTTGGTGGACCGAGCAGTGCCCGCGCCACAGCAGCAACGTGGCGTCCTTCACCGTCCGCTCGTCGAGACCGCCGAGGTCGCGGCGGGGATCCCACACCGCCATGTCGTGAGCTTGCCAGCCCATCTGGTAGCCAGTGTTACGTCCCAGGTGCTGATCGGGGAAGAACAGCACCTTGTCGCCTCGGGGACGCTCGGCTGGGGCCCGCTGCATCGACGGCGGTGGCCCGTCACCGAGAGCCCAGGCCAGCACGGCTCGGGCATTCGACGAAGTGCACACCGCGCCGCCGTGGCGGCCGACGAAGGCCTTGAGCGCTGCCGAGGAGTTGATGTACGTGATGGGGATGATCCGCTCCACGTCGGTGACGGTGGCCAGATCCTCCCAGGCCGCCTCCACCTCGTCGACATCGGCCATGTCTGCCATGGAGCAGCCGGCGTTCAGATCTGGCAGGACCACCTGCTGGTGAGGGCCGGTGACCACATCGGCCGACTCGGCCATGAAGTGGACGCCGCAGAACACGATGAGCTCGGCGTCGGGCCGGCTCGCGGCTAGCCGGGCCAGGGCCAAGGAGTCACCTCGGGCGTCGGCCCAGGCCATGACTTCGTCGCGCTGGTAGTGATGGCCCAGGACGAGCAGGCGCTCGCCCAGCGCTGCCTTGGCGGCGGCGATCCATCCGGCCAGCTCTTCGGCGGTGGCCTGGCGATAGCGCCCAGGCAGCTGCTGCTGCAGTCGGAACATGAGTGACCCCCTCGGGGGAGCGCTCCTCGACGGCCGGCGGGGACAGCCTGGTCGCCCATCCGCGGGGGTGTCGGCCTCGGAGCGGTGATGTACGCCGGGATACCAGGCCGGCGCTGTGGACAGTGTACCCCTGAGCGGCGAAGGTGTCGTCCGACCAGGAGGCTCGGTGACCCCGGCGCCCAAGAGCTGCGCCTTGCGGGCGGCAATGCACACGTGATCGGCGAAGACGGTAGGTGCTCCTGGCACGGCAGGTGCTCCTGGCACCGCGGTCGCCAGGGTTCGTCGCTCCGGGGCTCGGTGTCGGGCAGAGTGGAGAGGTGCGTGACCGTCCCGCTCCGTCCAGCATCCCCGATGCCCCGGGCTCCTACCAGTTCTACGACGCCGACGGGCGGGTCCTCTACGTCGGCAAGGCCAAGTCACTGCGCAGCCGGGTGTCCAGCTACTTCGCCGACCCGGCCACCCTCAGTGCCAAGACCGCCCAGATGGTGGCCAGCGCAGATCACGTCGAGTGGATCCAGGTGGGCAACGAGGTCGAGGCGATCTTGCTCGAGTACGCGCTCATCAAGCGCTACCGGCCGCGGTTCAACATCCGGCTGGTCGACGACAAGAGCTATCCCTGGTTGGCGGTGACGGTGTCGGATCCGTGGCCCCGGGCGGCGGTGGTGCGGGGTCGTCGTCGCCCCGGAGTGCGCTACTTCGGTCCCTATGCCCACACCGGTGCCCTACGAGACACCCTCGACCTGGTGCTTCGCTCCTTCCCGGTCCGGACCTGCTCCGATGCCAAGCTGGCCCGCCACCAAGCCCTGGGCCGTCCGTGCCTCTTGTACCACATCGAACGCTGCTGTGGGCCGTGCATCGGCGCTGTCGGCACCGCTACCTACCGGGAGCTGGTCGACGATCTCATGGCAGTCTTCGCCGGTGACACCGACGAGGTGGAGGAGCGCTTGCGCCGGGACATGGCTGACGCAGCCGAGAGGCTCGACTTCGAGGGGGCTGCCCGGCGTCGAGACCAACTGACCGCGTTGCACCAGGCCGTGGAGCGCCAGCAGGTGGTGACCGATGCCCCCGAGGACCTCGACGTGCTCGGCGTGGACGACGACCCGTTAGAGGCGTCGGTGTGCGTGCTCCGGGTACGCCGGGGCCGTTTGGTGGGCCGGCGGGCGTTCGTGGTGGACCGGGTGGAGGAGCTGACCCCTGCGCAGCTGGTGGGCCGCCTGCTCGAAGAGCTCTACGGCGGAGCCGAGCCGGCGGAGCGTGCTCCTAGCCGGCGCCGCGGCCGGGTCGACGATGCCTGGTCGAGCGGGTCGGGCGATCCCGCCACGGACTTCGGGGTGGACGGAGACGCGGAGCCGGCAGTGCCCCGCCAGGTGCTGGTGCCGGTGCTGCCCGAACCGGCCGACGCCTACCGCTCGTTCCTGGGCGACCGACGTGGTGGACCGGTGCGTCTGGCCGTCCCCCAGCGCGGCGGGAAGCGAGCCCTCATGGACACCGCCCGCCGCAACGCCGAGGAGGAGCTGGCCCGACATCGACTGCGCCGGGCAGCGGACCACGACAGCAGGGCAGCGGCCATGGCGGCCCTCCAGGAGATGCTGGGGCTGCCCCGTGCACCGCTTCGCATCGAATGCTACGACATGAGCCACCTCCAGGGAACGGACTACGTGGGGTCCATGGTCGTCCTCGAAGACGGCCTGCCCAGGCGCAGCGAGTACCGGCGGTTCAAGGTGCGCGACGTCCCGGGCAACGACGACTACGCAGCCATGGAAGAGGTGCTCTCCCGGCGTCTCAGCGCCCTGGTCGACGAGCGGGCCCGGACGGCCGGGGGCAGCGACAGCCGTCCGAAGCGGTTCGCCTACCCGCCACAACTGCTCCTGGTGGACGGCGGCAAGGGCCAGCTGAACGTGGCGGTGCGGGTTCTTGCCGGCTTGGGCCTGGACGAGGAGATCTCGGTGGCGTCGCTCGCCAAGTCGTTCGAGGAGGTGTTCGTCCCCGGGCAGCCCGACCCGGTGCGTATCCCCCGGGGCTCCGATGCGCTCTACCTGCTGCAACGGGTGCGCGACGAAGCGCACCGGTTCGCCGTCACCTACCATCGCACGCTGCGAGGCAAGCGAATGACCCGCAGCGTGCTCGACGAGGTGCGCGGTCTCGGACCCAAACGTCAGGCTCGGCTGCTGCGGCACTTCGGGAGCATCAAAGCTGCACGTCAGGCGTCCCTTGCCGATCTGGAGGCGCTGGAATGGCTTCCCGATCCGGTGGCGGGGGCGGTCTACGAACGGCTCCACGGGCTGGTGCAGGCAGGGTCTGCAGCGGTAGGCGGCGTGACGCGCCAGGATGGAGCACCGTGAGCGACTACCTGGTCATCACGGGCATGTCCGGCGCCGGCCGATCCACAGCAGCCGCGGCGCTCGAAGACGCCGGCTGGTACGTGATCGACAACATGCCGCCGTCGCTGCTCGCCGCGGCGGCCGAAGCCCTGGGCGCCCACGGCCAGGCTCAGGATCGCGTCGCGCTGGTGGTGGGACGTGGTGGTGGGGCGCCGGCGGACGAAGCGCTGCCCGCTGTGGAGGAGCTCCGTCGCCAGGGGCATCGGGTGCACCTGGTGTTCCTGGATGCCCCCCAAGAGATCCTGGTCCGGCGGTTCGCCGGGACCCGACGCCGCCATCCGATGGGGGGCGACCAGGTCGATCGGGCCATCGTCGACGAGCGCCGGTTGCTCGAGCCGGTGCGGGACCGCGCGGACGTCGTCCTCGACACCGGCGAGCTGAACGTGAACCAGCTTCGGGTGCGGATCCAGGATCTCTTCGGGGAAGCGACCGCTCCGGGCATGCGGACGTCGGTGGTGTCGTTCGGGTACAAGCACGGCGTACCGCTCGACGCCGACCTGGTGCTCGACTGCCGGTTCCTGCCGAACCCGCACTGGATCGACGAGCTGCGGCCCTACAGCGGGCTCGACGCCCCGGTACGTGACTTCGTGCTCGGCCACGCCCAGACCAAGCAGTTCCTGGACCAGTTGGACACCTTGCTCGGGAGCTTGCTCCCCTCCTACCAGGCAGAAGGCAAGTCGTACCTGACGGTGGCGCTCGGATGCACTGGCGGTAGGCACCGGTCAGTGGTTCTGGCCGACGAGCTGGCCCGGCGTCTGGCCTACCAGGGATCGCCGGTATCGGTCCTGCACCGGGACGTCGACCGGTGACGGAGCCGATGGCACGGGGAGCGAATTGCTGCTCAGAGCAGGCCGTCGGACCGTTCTCAGGCGCCGGGCCAGCTTCGAGGGTTGCTTCCGGCGGCGATGCCGGATCCGCGCCGAAGCTGGCGACAGCGTGTTCCCGCTCTGCCACGAGCACGACCGGATCTGCTGGCGGGTCGGATCCTGGGTCAGGCCCCAGCGTGGTGGCCGTCGGCGGCGGGCACGGCCAGGCCGCCACCTTGCGGGCGGCTCGACGCTACGCCGGTTCGCTGACCGCGGTGGTGGCCATGGCTGACGACGGTGGGTCGTCGGGGCGCCTGCGACGGGACCTGGGCATCGTGCCACCCGGTGACCTGCGCGCGTGCCTGGTGGCCCTGGCCGCCGAGAGCTCTACGCTGGCGGCAGCCTTCGAGCACCGGTACGACGAGATGCTCGGCGACGGCGCCCTGGGCACCGACGGTGCGGCGATCCTCACCAGAGGTGGTAGTGGTGGTGAGGGCCGTGGGAGCTCGCGCTCTCCAGGCAGGGCTCGCAGTGGCACCGCAGGTGGTGCCCGTGGTGCTGGGGGTGGCGCGCTTCGGGGCCATGCGCTGGGGAACCTGGTCCTGGCGGCGCTGATGGCCGTCACCGGAGATATCCAGACCGCGCTCGACGAAGCCGGTCGCCTGCTCGGTGCGGTCGGCCGGGTGGTGCCGGCCACCTACCAGTCCGTGGTGCTCGCCGCCGAAGCCGCCAGCGGGAAGGTCGAGGGCCAGAGCCAGGTGGCCCGCACCCCGCGGATCCGGCGGGTCTCGATCGTGCCTGCCGACGCACCGGCCGCATCCGGCGCGACGGCGGCTATCAGCGCTGCTGACCAGGTGCTGCTGGGCCCCGGCTCGCTGTACACCAGCGTGCTGGCTGCCACGGCAGTCGCTGGTGTGGCCGAGGCGCTCCGTCGGACGGCAGCGCAACGGGTCTACGTAGCGAACCTGCGCCCACAGGTCGCCGAGACCGAAGGTTACGACGTCGCCGCCCACGTCGGCGCCCTGGAGGCGCACGGGGTGCCGGTCGACGTGGTGCTGTGCGACCCGGCCGCCATCGACGTGGGGGCGGTACCGGTCCCCGTGGTGCGCTCCAGCTTGGCCAAGGCGAACGGCCTGGCGCACGACCCGGACCAACTGGCGAAGGCCTTGGCCGATCTGGTCGGATATGAGCCTCAGGCGCGACGGCGGCCATGATCGGCGCGGTCTGGGGAGAATGAATTTAGGAGAAGCCCGGCTGGTAACGCCGGCCAGAGCAGGCCATGTGGCCGGAGGGTAGGAGCGCTATGTCCGTGCGAGTTGGGATCAACGGCTTCGGTCGCATCGGTCGGAACTTCCTGCGTGCGTGCCGCCAACGCGGTGATGCCGTCGAGGTCGTGGCCGTGAACGACTTGACCGACGCCGCCACGAACGCCCAGTTGCTGCGGCGCGATTCGACGCACGGAACGTTCCCCGGCACCGTCGAGGTCGACGGAGCCGACCTGGTGGTCGACGGGCGTCGCATCGTCGTGCTCGGTGAACGCGAACCTGGGTCCCTGCCATGGGGCTCGCTCGGGGTCGACGTGGTAGTGGAGTCGACGGGCCGCTTCAACACCCGAGCAGGGGCAGCCGCCCATCTCGACGCCGGTGCGCCACGAGTGGTGGTGTCGGCCCCGGTGCGTGACGCCGACGCCACGTTCGTGATCGGCGTGAACGACTCGACGTTCGACCCGGAGCGTCATGTGGTGGTCTCCAACGCGTCGTGCACGACCAACTGCTTCGTGCCCATGGTGAAGGTCCTCGAAGACGCGTTCGGTATCACCGGCGGGCTCATGACCACGGTCCACGCAGTCACCAACGACCAGAACCTGCTCGATCTCTACCACAGCGACCTGCGCCGTGCCCGGGCCGCGCCGTGGAACATCGTGCCCTCGTCCACCGGCGCCGCCCGGGCCACCAACCTGGTGATGGCGCAGATGCAGGGGCGGCTCGACGGGAGCTCGCTCCGGGTGCCGGTCATCGACGGCTCCATCACCGACTTCACGGTGCTGGTGCCCGGGAAGGTATCGGTGGCCCAGGTGAACGAGGCATTCGCCGCCGCGGCGAGCTCGGGCCCGCTGGCGGGCGTGGTGGAGCACAGCACCGAACCACTGGTGTCGTCGGACATCGTGGGCAATCCGGCCTCGTGCGTGTTCGACTCGTCACTGACCATGGCGCTGGCTGTCGGCGACAGCGGCACGCTGGTGAAGGTGCACGGCTGGTACGACAACGAGTGGGGCTACTCCAACCGGCTGGTGGATCTGGCCGTCGTGGTCGCGAAGTGAGTGGAGGGCGAACCGTGCCCGTAGCGTCGAGACCGGGGACCGGGATCCCCGCCTTGGAGGATCTGCCACCCCTCGACGGTCGCCGGGTCTTCGTCCGAGCCGACTTCAACGTCCCGATGTGCAGCGATGCCGACGGCCATCACCGGGTCGCCGACGACTTCCGGATCCGGGCCACGGTACCGACCTTGCGCTGGCTGGTCGACCAGGGTGCGCACGTCACCGTGGCGGCCCACCTCGGGCGCCCAGGTGGCAGACCAGACGAGAGCTCGGATCTGGCTCCGGTGCGAGCCGTGCTGGGTGAGCTGGTCCCCGGGGTGGATCTGCTCGAGAACCTGCGCTGGGATCCCGGGGAAGAAGCGGGTGACTTGGCCTTTGCCCGGCGCCTGGTTGACGGGTACGACTGTTACGTGAACGATGCCTTCGGCGCCTCGCACCGGGCGCACGCGTCGATCGTCGGCCCCCCGAGGTGGCTGCCGTCAGCGGCCGGACGCTTGTTCGAGCGCGAGACGACCGTGGTAGGTGGGTTGCTCGTCGATCCGGCACGCCCGTTCGTGGCGGTGGTCGGCGGGGCGAAGGTCGGCGAGAAGCTGGGAGTCCTGCGCTCGCTGCTCGACGTGGTGGACCGGCTGGTGGTAGGAGGAGGCATGGCCTTCACCTTCCTGGCGGCGGTGGGGCGCCGGGTAGGGGGGTCACTGGTAGACCCGGGCCATCTCGACGACTGTGCCGTGCTGCTGGACAAAGCCAGTGACCGGATCCTGGTGCCAAGTGACGTGGTGGCATTGGCGCCCGGCGGCGAGATCGCCCGCTGCGGTCCGGGCAGCGGCAGCGGCACGGTGGCGGTGGTGCGCGAGCTCGACGACGGCTGGCGCGGTCTCGACATCGGGCCGCAGACGGCGACCGCCTACGCGCAGGTGGTGTCGGAGGCGGCCACCGTGTTCTGGAACGGGCCGATGGGGGTCTTCGAGGACGTCCGCTTCGCCGCTGGGACACGGCTGGTGGCCGAGGCGGTGGCGAGCTGCCCAGGATGGACGGTGGTGGGCGGGGGGGACTCGGCGGCCGCCTTGGACAGCTTGGGCCTGGAGGATCGGGTCGGGTTCGTCTCTACCGGCGGTGGCGCGTCACTCGAGCTCCTGGAGCACGGCGACCTGCCAGGGTTGGCCGCGCTGCGCCAGGCGCCGAACGCCCCCGCTGGGAGAGTCCGGCGGTGATGGCAGCGGTGAACGCCCCGGCTTGCGGAGCCCGGCGGTGATGGCAGCGGTGAACGAGACAGCGCGGCGCTCGATGGTGGCCGGCAACTGGAAGATGCACCACGACCATCTGCAGGCGATCCGGACGGTACAAGAGATCGGGCTCCGGCTGCCAGCGGAGGTGCTACCGCGCGTCGAAGTGGTGGTCCACCCTCCCTTCACCGACCTGCGCTCGGTGCAGACCGTTCTCGAAGACCGGGCTATTTCGCTGGTGCTCGGCGCCCAGCACTGCGCCGGAGAGGACAGCGGCCCGTTCACCGGCGAGGTGGCAGCTCCCATGCTGGCCCGGCTGGGGGTGCGCTACGTCCTGGTCGGGCACTCCGAACGCCGCCACCTCTTCGGGCAGGACGACGAGCAGGTGGCTGCCGCGCTCCGGGCCGTGCTCCGTCACGACATGGTCCCGGTGCTGTGCGTGGGGGAGACCGGGCAAGAGCGGGCGGCTGACGAGACCGAGGCGGTGCTCGAGCGACAGATCCGCACAGCCACGGCCGGTGTACGTGCCGATCAGGCGGCCAGCCTCGTCTTGGCGTACGAGCCGGTATGGGCCATCGGCACCGGCGTCACCGCCACGCCCGCCGACGCCCAGCAGGGGTGTTCCCATGCCCGGCGGATGCTCGCCGCGTCGGTCGACGACACTGCTGCACGCGCGGCCCGGGTGCTCTACGGCGGGTCGGTCGTGGCCGAGAACACCGCCGAGCTGATGGCGGGGGCGGATGTGGACGGGGTACTGGTGGGCGGGGCCAGCTTGCAGGCCGACTCCTTCTGCGCCATCGTCGCGGCTGCCGGCTCGGTGCGGTCTGGTTGAACGTCTGCAGCGCGGCGCCTCGGTCCCTTGCAGCGTTGGCCCGACAGTGGACAGTGACCGGGTGCGCCGGCATGGGTGCGCTCTCGCGTTAGGCGGTGGCGGTCACGCGCTGGATGCCCGGGGCGTCTCTGCTAGCGTCTGTGCGTCCGGGGGCCGCCCGCCGGGCGGGCATGACAGAGGAGCTCACTGGCCGTGCTCACCATCGCCATCATGGTCATCGACATCTTGGCGTCGCTGGCGCTGATCATCTTGATCCTGCTGCACTCGGGGAAGGGCGGGGGTCTCTCCGACATGTTCGGCGGATCGGTCGGCCAGGTGGCGGCGGGATCCACCGTGGTCGAGAAGAACTTGGACCGCATCACCATCACGGTGGCCGTCATCTTCACCTTCACCACGCTGGCGTTGTCGCTGCGCGTGCAGTGAGCCGCGGGAGGCGCCTGCCGGCGCGGCTGTTGCCGTGGGTGGCAGTGCTGTTGGCGGTGCTGGTGGCGGTGCTCGGGCTCGGCGTCGCTCGATCTGGGCATCGCACCGCGACCCAGGTGGTCGACACCGTCCGCGGCGGGACAGCGGTCATCGACGTGGCCTCGGTCCCGACCAACCTCAACCCGCACACGCTGGCGGGTTCCACCGTGGAGACCCAGGCGGTCGGGGATCTGATCTGGCCGCAGTGCTACGAGATCGGCCCGGGTCTGAAGCCGCAGCTCGATACCGAGCTCCTGGCCAGCGCCGAAGTGGTGAGCGTCGTCCCCGAGACGGTCGTCTACCACATCGACCCGGCTGCCCGATGGTCCAATGGCGTTCCCATCCGGGCCAGCGCCTTCGAGTACCTGTGGCACGAGGAGAGCGGCGCAGCCCGCCCGCTGCCTGGTGGCGTGCACCGCGTTGGGAGCGCCATCTCGCTGGCCAGCACCTTGGGCTATCGCGACATCGCTTCGGTGACGGGATCGAAGGACGGCACCGAGGTCACTGTCGTCTTCCGCACCCCCTATGCCGACTGGCCGGACCTCTTCGACAACCTGCTGCCACCCGGCCCGAGCGCGGCGTCGAGGTGGAGCCACGGTTTCGGCCGTCTCGACCAGATCAGCGAGGTATCGGGTGGTCCCTGGGCGGTCTCGTCGTGGCAGCCTGGCGTTCGCCTGGTGCTGGTCCACAATCCGAAGTGGTGGGGGCCGGCACCCCGCCTCGGGCGCATCGTCCTGCAGGCTGTGCCCGACACGGCCGCCATGGTCGGTAGCCTGCTCGGCGGACGGGCACAGGTGGTCCAGCCCGCCGGCTTCGATCTCGGTACGCTTGACGCTGTCTCGTCCTCCGCGCTGGTACGCAGTTCGTCGAGCTTGGGGACGACCATGCTGCAGCTGGTGTTCAACACCGAACAGGGGTTGGTGGCGACACCAGCGGTGCGCCAGGCGGTCGGGCATCTCGTCGACCGGACGAAGCTGGTGACCGATCTGGTCCAGCCCCTCGAGCCGCTGGCATGGGTGGACGACAGCTACTTGTACCCGAACGTCCAGGCCGGGTACCGCGACAACGGCCAGGCGTACCTCGGCGTCGATCCGACCAAAGCCATGAGCTTGCTGGCCGCGGCCGGCATCGTACCTGGTAGAGACGGTGCGTTGGCGTCCGACGGGATACCGGTCACCTTGACCTTGGTGTGGGCAGCAGGCGACCCGTGGTCGGCTCTGGCCGGGCCGGTGATCGCGGCGCAGCTGCAAGCGGCGGGGTTCTCGGTGGACAGCCGTCCGCTGCCCGGCTCCTCGCTCCGCGGCCGGTTGCATCCCGGCGGGGCATGGGACCTGGCCATCGCTCCCGTCCATGCGCAGGCGTACACCTCGCTGCTGGCCCCGGAGTACTCCACTGCCTTTGGCACGACCGGCGTGGACGGCATCCGCGACCTGTCCGGTTTCAACAGCCCCGCCATCGACGCGCTCTTCACGCAGGCGTCGAGGCAGCTGTTCGCGGTGGCCGCGGCCGGCATATACCAGCAGATCGACCAAGACCTGTGGGCAGCCATGCCGGCGCTACCGCTGTTCGCCGAGCCGACCATGCTGGCATGGTCCTCCTCGCTAGCCGGCGTGGAGGGTGACGCAGGCGGTGCCGGAGTGCTCTACGACGCCCAACACCTGGCGTTGGTGCGCCGCCCCGTGGGATCTGACACCCTGGCCGCGCCTGCGACGACCCGCGAACCACCTCGGGAGGTCAACGCTAGGAAAAAGACAGCCGCAAGTCTGACCCGTTGAGTGCCGGTGAGCTGCTGCACGGCACTGCGCTACGATGGCACTCGGTCGGCCACCGCGTGAACCAGCAGGTGGGTGACCTGCCCGTCGGAGTGGCGGAATAGGCAGACGCGCCAGCTTGAGGGGCTGGTGCCCGCAAGGGCGTGGGGGTTCAAGTCCCCCCTCCGACACCATCGAGTGGGAACGCTCCCCACGGCCACTCGACCTCGTCCACCGGGGCCCCGGCGAACCCGAGATGGCGCCCGGCGAGCCCGAGGGACCCACCTC
>JAKAQW010000334.1 GCA_021819525.1 Actinomycetes bacterium | reverse complement strand
ATCTACCAATCTTCGAGGCCGACTTTTCGCCGCTCAGCTTCGGGTTCCGCCCGAAGCGCTCGGCTCATGACGCACTGGAGGTCATTCGCCAGACGGCGAACTCCGGAGCGCACTGGGTGCTCGACGCCGACATCAAAAGTTGCTTCGACGAGATCGACCAGGACGCCCTCATGGCCCTGGTCGAGCGCCGGGTCTGTGACCGGGCGATGTTGAAGCTGCTGCGGAGTTGGCTGCGGGCGGGGATGATCGAGGGAGGCGTGTACTCCGACATCGAATCGGGAACCCCCCAGGGGTCTCCGATTTCGCCGTTGCTCTGCAACATCGCCCTGAGCGTCCTCGATGAGGAGCTCGCCCGGGTGAGAACGCAGACTGGCAAGGTCATCAGGTACGCCGACGACTGGGTCGCACTCTGCCCGACGAAGGAGCGAGCCGAAATGGCCCGGTCACTCGCCGAGGCGGCTCTGGTTCCGCTCGGGCTGCGACTGCATCCCGAAAAGACCAGGATCGTCAACCTCACCAGAGGAATGGAGGGTTTCGACTTTCTTGGGTGTGCGTCCAGTAGATCGGAGGTGAGGTTGATGTTGTAGCTGATCCTTCGATCGCAAGCTCGTCATCGCCTGCCGGTGCAAGTCCGGTCCGGGTAGCTGCCAGGAGGCCCGGTAGCAGACTGGCGGCGTCGGGGGGAAACGCCCGGCGTCGAAGCCCAGTGTCAAAAGCCCTACAGGGGGAGCAACTGGGCGGTCCGTAGCATGAAGCGAAGCCTGCCGCGTCGTTAAATCGCAAAGGGAGAGCCGAGCCGCGAACCTCACGGCGAAGGCCACGGAAGCGGTGCAGACCCTGGATTGCAGCCGCAAGGAACTCCCCGGCGTAAGGGGCTCGGAACGTCCAGACGGTGGTGACGGGAACTGGAGAGGCCCTCCCCGGCCCGACGGCCCTGCGAATGGCGGTCGGAGTGTCGTGCCCTATAACCGATGACCTCGGGAAGTGGGTGACGAGCCGGGTGGGCGTCGGAGGCGGTCATAGTACCGATCGAGCCGGACGGACAACACAACCGCCGGGGAGGGAAGGGCCGCTACTTCGTCGATGCGTCTGTTGTTGGAAAGGGTAGGTGAGTGCCCTCGTGGCTAGCACCGCTGAGCAGGATCGAGTCCAAGTCCTACAACGAACGCTCTACCGGGCGGCCAAGGCCGACCCCGAGCGACGGTTCCATGCGCTCTACGACAAGGTCTATCGCAGGGACGTCTTAGAGCGGGCGTGGACCAATGTGCGCCAGAATGCTGGCGCAGCCGGAATCGACCGGACCACCATCGCCGATGTCGAGCGTTATGGAGTTGATCTCCTGCTCGACGAGCTGGCGGTGGGGCTGAAGACGGGGACGTACCGTCCGCTGCCCGCTCGTCGTGTCTTCATCGACAAGCATGGGTCAAAGGACAAGCGCCCTCTCTCGATCCCCGCCGTCCGTGATCGGATCGTGCAGGCAGCGGTGAAGATCGTCCTCGAACCAGTGTTCGAGGCCGACTTCTTGCCGTACAGCTTTGGGTTTCGGCCCAAACGTGGCGTGCACGACGCCCTCCAGGTCTTGGTTGACGAGTCCTGGCGTGGGCGACGCTGGGTGGTGGAGAGCGATATCGCCAACTGCTTTGAGGCGATCCCGCACGACCGGTTGGTGGCGGCGGTGGAGGAGCGGGTCTGTGACCGTCACGTCCTCAAGCTCTTGCGCACGATGCTTCGTGCAGGAGTGATGCTGGACGGGGCGGTCCGCCACAGTGACAACGGCACGCCGCAGGGGGGAGTCGCCTCCCCCTTGCTTGCCAACATCTACCTGCACCGCCTGGACAAGGCGTGGCGGGACGGTGGTGGCATCGGGGTGCTGGTGCGCTACTGCGATGACCTCGTGGTGTTGTGCCGGTCCGAGGAGGAAGCCGAAGGCGCCCTTGGGGCGTTGACGGCGATCCTGCACGGGCTCGGTCTGGAGCCAAAGGCGTCAAAGACCCGGATCGTGCACCTGGTGGAGGGAGGCGAGGGACTGGACTTCCTCGGATTCCATCACCGCTGGGTGTCGAACCGGTCGTCTCGGTCCCGCCACCACGTGAGCTACCTCGCCCGCTGGCCCACGAGACAGGCGATGCAGCGTGCCCGAGACCGCATCCGTGAGCTCACGATGCGGCGATGGGTGCTGCTGCCGGTTGAAGAAGTCGTGGGGAGCCTCAACCGGTTCCTCCGAGGCTGGGCCGGGTTCTTTCGTTACGGGAACTCGTCGCAGCACTTCATCGACATCAGGTGGTATGCGCAGATGCGCCTGGCACGCCTTGTGGCCAAACGCCACGGGCGGCGCCCGGCCTTCGGCCGCTGGGTGGTCGGGGTTGTCTCGCCCAACCAGCTCGGCCTGGTGAACCTGTCCGGGCTCGTCGTTTCGCCACGGCCGAACCGGCCGTGGCGGGGGAAGCCGAATGCCGGCGGTGAACGGCGTCGGTGAGCTGGGTGCGGGAGAACCGCACGCCCAGTTCGAGGTGGCGGGCGCTGGAAACGGGGCGACCCCGGTTGGCCATCTGCGGGTCCCGGGCCGGTGTGCTGAGAAACGCCACCACGATGGCCTGGTCGGGACCCAGCCAACCGTTCAGTCGCTACCGCGCCAGCGCTCGACCCTACTCCACAATCACATGTGCGAATCCTGG
>JAKAQW010000333.1 GCA_021819525.1 Actinomycetes bacterium | reverse complement strand
TCCCGACCTGCAGATACTGCCCAACGACGGCACGTCGGTGGGGGAGTTCGAGATCCGCGGCCCCTGGATCACCGCCTCCTACTACAAGGACCCCGACCCCGAGCGGTTCCACCACGGATGGCTGCGCACCGGCGACGTGGGCACGCTGGACGCGCGCGGCTACATGCAGATCACCGACCGCACCAAGGACGTCATCAAGTCCGGGGGCGAGTGGATCTCCTCGGTCGAGCTGGAGAACCAGGTCATGGCCCACCCCGGCGTCTTCGAAGCGGCGGTCATCGCCGTGCCGGACCCGAAGTGGCAGGAGCGCCCGCTCGTTGCGGTCGTTCCGGTCCCCGGCAAGGAGCCAAGCGCCCAGGAGCTCGTCGAGTTCCTGAACGGCCGGGTGGCGCACTGGTGGCTCCCCGAGCGCTGGGCGTTCGTCAAGGAGCTCCCGAAGACCTCGGTGGGCAAGTTCGACAAGAAAGTCCTGCGCGCCGACCACTCGGCCGGCACGCTCGACGTCGTCGAGGTGGAGATCCCGCCCGACGAGTGAGCTGGGCGCAGGACGGCGGGTCCATGACCTCTGAGGAGAGGTCTCAGCCGGCTCTGCGCCGTGGGGGGTTGTCAGCGGTGAGGAGCTGGTGGACCCGCTGGTGGGAGATGCCCAAGATGGCGGCCGCGTCGCGCATGCTGATCCCGCGACTGGTGAGCGCGGCAGCGGCTTTTCTGGTCTCCTCGACGGCCAAGCGGTCGGCGTCGCGTGCTCGGTCTCGGGCGGCTCGGGCCGCTTCGACGGTCCGGCCGGTGGTCTTGGGCAGCACCGGGCGGACGATGAGGTCGATGTGGTCTTCGTCCGTGTCGAACCACAAGGCGGCGGCTTCTCGCATGCGGGTCAGGGCCTGGTCGACGGTCTTTCCCCAGGTGTGGACCCGGGGTTCCTCTTCGAGCTCGATGGTCCAGCGCCCGTCTTCTTCCCGCTCCAAGCGGGCGGTGCAGGTCTTCACGTCTTCGGTCCTCTCGCTATGGGTCTCGCTGGTCATTGGGTGAGCCACCTCGGTCCGAGGCAGGGCTCCAGGTCACGTTCGATGGATCTGAGCGTGCCGGTGGGGATGTCGCCGCCGTGGAGGGGGATCACGGTCTGGCAGTCGGCGCACCGCCAGATCTGGTGGGAGCCCCGCTGACGGACCGGCTCGCAGCCACGGCCGCGCAGGATACGGGTCAACCTCCCTGCCGTCACCCGTTCAGTCTATCGAGCTAGACGCGCTGATGTCTATGCAGTTAGACGGTAGAGGACGCTCAGGACGGTGACATGGTCCACGACGAGATCGTCATGGTGCGGCCGTGGACCGTGGTGCGCACGGTCATCACGTAGCGGCCCGGGTGCCCTCCGCCGGTGACCGAGACCGTGTCGGTCAGTGTGACCCCGGTTGCCGCCGCGCCGTTGGCATGCTCGGTGACGTCGGTCGCCGTCTCGTAGCCCGGGTTGTTTGCCCCGACGAGCGGGGCAGGCGCCTTCACCCCCGGGGCGATGGCATGCCACCAGTCGAGGTGGTTCTCGGTGAGCGCGCGGACGCCCGCGATGAATGCCTGGACCGCCGAGCCGTCGACGAGTAGCGGGCTCGTGGTCTGGGCCCACGAGCGTGTCGGGGAGCCTACGAGCGTGAACGTGCCCATGGGGAGGGAGTAGGTGGCCAGTGTCACGCCCTGGGAGGCGAGCGCCGAGGGCACCGGCACGGACGGAGGGCTCGACACCGTGAGGTAGGTCTTCTTCGTGTCCTGCGAGCTGCCGGTCGGCGCCTTCGTCACCTCGGCTGCGGTCACGAGGTAGCGGTCGGGGGTGAACCACAGGGCGTCGGTCGGCCAGCACGTCACGAGCGTCACGCTCGGCGTGGTCGTGTCGTAGACGGGGGAGCCCGACGTCACGATCGCGTGCGAGGAGACCTGGAAGTCGTAGGTGGTGCACGGGGTGACGTAGCGGATGGTGTCGCCGCTCTTCAGCTGGTCGATGGTGCTGAAGTAGCTCACGTCGTGGGCGAGCAGCACCGCGTTGCCCGTCTTGCCGGGCCACACCGAGTACGGGTCGTGGCCGACCGCGACCGCGAGCACCCCGTCACCGGTGCCCTGCTCGACCGGCGCGACCACGCCCAGGGCGGGGATCTCGAGCAGGCCGTGGACCGCTGTGCCGGCGGCACTCGAGCCCGAGGCGCTGGCCGCGGTACCGGCGCCCGAGGCGCTGCCTGAGCCCGAGGCGCTGCAGGTGGCGAGCGACGCCGTGCTCACCCCTCCAGAGCCGCTCGATGGCTTCTGCGACCAGGTGGGGGAGCGCAGCGGCGCGCCGATGGCGTTGTCCTTCAAGAAGTGGTGCACGAGCGCCCTTCCGGCGCTCTGGGAGTGGGTCGTCCACACGGTGGCGTAGAGCTGCCAGGCACCCACGGCAGCCACGAGCACGATGCCTGCGGCGATCAGCAGCCACGGCGTCCTGCGCCGCCTGCGCAGTCGCCTGGCAGCCCTGCGGCGCCCCCGGCGGGTCTCGGTGCCGACCGGTTGACCCGAGTCCCTCATACCTCACCCATCCCACACGGTATCGCCCGAGTGCGGCCGACCGACGCCGGCCGCACTCGGGCGCACGTCTGCTTCTCGGCCCCGAACGACGCTACTGGCCCGCCGCCCTTGCCCGGCGGCGGTGCAGAAAGGTGAGA
>JAKAQW010000332.1 GCA_021819525.1 Actinomycetes bacterium | reverse complement strand
ATGCCCCGGGGCTTGCGGTGGTCGGTGATCTCTTGCAGGCGCTCGTAGAGACCGCCTCGCCCCTCGATCACCACAGCGTTGAGATCGACCACGTCCGCCCCCTCTTTGTCCGACATGACCAGCACGGTGTTGAGCGCCACTCGTTTTGAGCGCGGAGCGGCCTGAGACGTCACCGGTTGTGACCGTCGGCGAGGCCGTCTGGACGAGTTGCAGAGCCAACGAAGTGGCGACAGCGTGTTGAGCGTCTGGTCCGACGCGCACGGACCCCCTCGCCCTGTCCTTAGCCGGATAGCGAGGGGGCCCGTCTGACGCTGCGAGGTGATGCTCGCGTGATGATGGTAGAGCCTGAAAGCGACCGAGTCGAGGCGAGGTTGGTCGCGGGCGAGTACGCCTGTCCTGCATGCCGGGTCGGCTGGCTCCGGCCGTGGGGGTTCGCTCGTCCCCGGGCGCTGCGGGACCGAGGCCGCGAGGTGGTCATTCAGCCCCGTCGGTCCCGGTGCGGATCGTGCCTGGTCACCCACGTGCTCTTGCCAACGTTGGTGTTCCTGCGACGTCGAGATCTGGCCGAGGTGATCGGCGAAGCGCTGCGCGCTCGCGTGATCGAGGCGACAAGCAGGGCGAAGGTGGCAGAGGCCGCCCGGGTGCACCCCGACACGCTGCGGGGTTGGTTGCGACGCTTCGCTGCCCGGGCACCCGAGATCCGCGCGGAGTTCAGCACCTGGGCGCACCGCTTCGACGCCGGGTTGGGAGCGATCGAGGCACGCGGCTCGCCTGCTGCCGACGCGCTGGAGGCGATCGGGGTGGCCGCCGCGGCGGCTGCCCGGCGGCTCGGGCCCTCCCCGGTGTGGGGGTTCGTGGCCGGAGCCTCGGGCGGGTTGCTCCTCGCCAACACGAGTTGCCCTCTGCCCCTTCGAGACTGAGGCGTTCAGGCTGTGCGGTGACCCGAGTGGGACGTCGAGGGAGCCGCACATGCAGATCGAAGAACGTCGTCAACAGGTGGCGCTGTTCCGCTACTCGCTGATCCGCCCTCTGGTGGATCCAGAGCTGTCGGCTGCAGAGCGCGGCGCGCTGGTGCGTGCCCTTTCGAGCGTCGATCACCTCGGTCCCGACGACCGGCGGGTGGAGGTCTCCGCCCCGACGCTGCGGCGGTGGCTGCGGGCGTGGCGCGCCGGCGGGTTCGCCGCGCTCGTCCCAGAGGTCCGCGACCAGCCGACCCGCACCCAGGCGGTGATCCTGGAGCAGGCAGAGGTGCTCAAGCGCGAGGCACCGGGCCGCACGGCCGCCCAGGTGGCCCGGGCCCTCGCCGAGGCCGGGGTGGGCACGGTGTCGGCCCGCACCCTCCAGCGCCATTTCGCCCGCCTCGGCCTCGTCGGCTCCCAGGTCGCCCAGCCCAAGGTGTTCGGGCGCTTCGAGATGACCGAGTTCGGCGCGCTGTGGACGGGCGACGGCCTGCACGGTCCGGCCGTTGCGGGCCGCAAGACGGTGTTGTGCGCGTTCATCGACGACTGGAGCCGCGCTGTCCCGGGCTGGCGGTGGGGTCATGCTGAGGACACCGTCCGCTTGGAGGCGGCGCTGCGCCGGGGCCTCGAGTCCCGGGGGATCCCCGAGAAGTGCTTCGTCGACAACGGCAGCGCATTCGTCTCTGCCCCGTTCAACCGCACCCTTGCCGTGCTCGGCATCGCGATCGCCCACTCCCGGCCCCGCCAACCGGCCTCGCGGGGAAAAATCGAGCGGTTCTTGTGCGCCACGAGGCGCCCTGCTGCATCCCCGGCTCAGCCGGGAGGAACACGAAGGGAGGTTCTTGGGTCTGTTGGCTGACCTGGACTCGAAAGAGAAAGGGGACAAGAGCATGTCAGGAAACCAGAGGCTGAGCCCAGGCGTTTGGGGCAGTGCTCTGGGGGACCCGCGTGATATGGCGAAAGCTGGATTGCCTGAATCCCAATCTCCAGACGATGGAAGTTCACATCCGCCGGAAAGACACCTGAAACCGGCGCCGGCTCTGCGACGCGTAGAAAGGACCGCTTCGCAACCTTCGGAGCCAGGAGCGATGCCCAATGAGGGCATTCAAGGAGATGAGTGGGACGCCTACGTCACGCTGCTACGTGCAACAGGGACGAACGTGGGATCGCCTACGGGACGCGAGTCCTATTGGCGACGGAGGCCCCGTAGTAGTCGTCGGAGTCACGCCCGACCAAGGAGGACGGGAAAGCCGTCCACAGGGCAAAGGGGGCCAGGTGACCGGACATCTGACGCCATGAGGTATGCGTAATGCAGAACGCCAAAGCGGTGCTCGATGTCCTACGTGAGCGAGGCAGGCGTGGCCTGCCGCTCGACGAGCTGTACCGACAGATGTTCAACCCCAAGCTGTATCTGTTGGCTTACGGCCGCATCTATGCGAACAAGGGGGCGATGACCCCCGGGGCCACGGGAGAGACCGTGGACGGCATGTCCATGGGGAGGATCGATCGCATCATCGATGCGATGCGCCACGAGCGCTACCGGTTCATCCCCGTGCGGCGGGTGTACATCCCGAAGAAGTCCGGGAAGCTGCGCCCGCTCGGTCTGCCCACGTGGTCGGACAAGCTCGTCGGCGAAGTCGTCCGCCTGCTCTTGGAGGCGTACTACGAGCCGACGTTCTCCGACCGCTCCCACGGCTTTCGTCCCGGCCGGGGTCAGGGCAATC
>JAKAQW010000093.1 GCA_021819525.1 Actinomycetes bacterium | reverse complement strand
CTGTCGCTGTCGGAGCCGACGATGCTGTCGCTGTCGGAGCCGGCGGTGCTGTCGCTGTCGGAGCCGGCGGTGCCGTCGCTGTCGGAGCCGACGATGCCGTCGCTGTCGGAGCCGGCGGTGCGCCGCGAGGATCGGTACTTGGAGCTGCTCGGGGCCGGCCAGCGCCCACGGCCGCCCCGGTAGCGACCCCGCTCCATCTGTTCTGATCGCCCGGCGGCGGGATCAGGAGCGGCCCTTCCCGTCGTCAGGGCCTCGTCGCCAGCCATGACCACCGTGCCGTACGCCTCGAGAAGCTCCTCGAGAGGTGCGACGACGACCGCTCAGGCAGCTGGCAGGGCGGCTGCCGTGGCACACCGGGCCTGGGCCAGCACGAGCGCAGGCGAGGTCCCCATCGCCCAGCGCAGGAAGCCGAGCATGGCGTCGGCTGATGCTCGCTGGGCGACCCGTTCGAGCGCGAAGGGATGACGGAGCTGGAGCATGGTGCGCGCCCAGCCCGGCAAGATGCCGATGGCCGCCTGGACCAGCAGAGCCCGACTGAGCCCGGTGACCGCCGGTGGCGCGGGCAGCGACTGGCCGCCGGAGTTGACGATGAAGGCCGCTGCGCTGAGCGCCTGTGACCCGGCGTGCAGCTCAGGGACGATGGCGTCGAAGTACTGCCCGACCTCGGCGCGGGTGGTCGGCAGCCACCGCGCACCAAGACGCTCGGCCACCGTGGCCATCTCGGCGAAGTACCGGTCCACGTCACCGTCGGGCAACGGCGCCGGGCCGAAGCGCCGGTATGCCCGCACGAAGCACCAGGCCTCGGCGGTTTGCACCCATGTCAGCAGGTCCGGATCGTTCGCGTCGTAGCGGCGCCCGTCGGGCGCCACGCCGTGGACCCGTCTGTGCACGTCCAGCACGCGGCGGACGGCCTGCTCGGCTGCGGCAGTGTTGGCGAAGGTGGTCGTCCCCACGAACGACGCGGTCCGGCGCAGGCGGCCCATGGGATCGCTCCGGAACGCCGAGTGGTCGGCCACGCCGGCCATGGCCAGCGGGTGCAAGGACTGCAGCAGCAAAGCGGCCACACCGCCTACCAGCATGGACGGCAAGTCGCCGTGCACGCGCCAGGTGACACTGCCGGGCCCGAAGAAGCCCGGATCACCGGCCGGCTGGGCGAACGCCGCCACCCACTCGTCGCTGCCCGGACCGCCGGCGGCTCCCGGTCGTGCCGGTGAGCCGCGCAAGACACGCTCGACTTGGCGTCGGACCCGTCGGCGCACCGTGTCGATGGGCAGCAGCTGCGTCGCCACCATCGGCCTCCTCGAAGCTCGTGGGCTACCTGTCTCCCAGCCAGTCTCACACCTCGACCGGCGGGCCACCGCCGGTCGAACCCCATTACACCGGATCGGGGTGTCCACTCGAGCGGAGCCAAGGCGGCAAAGCCCAAGATTTCGTAGTGGCGTCTTGATGAGGACCACAAGATGCTGTGTGTAGTCCGGCTAGATGGATACCCCTGACACCGAAGTTCCCCCCAACCTGGCGACGCTGCCCTTGTCCACCTGAGGCACAGCGTTGCAGGCGGCGGCAGGACACGTCCACGCGTGGTCAGGGGAGATGCACGTCGGCCCAGTTGGAGGCTGGTATCGGTTCATCCGACCGGGGACCGGGAGTTACGGCCACCACGGCCATGACGGCCATGGCGGCCACGGCGGCCACGGCGGCCGCCACCGCACCGTGCTCGTAGCGACAACGGCACCCTAAGGTGCGGTCGTGGACACAGGAACCGTCGGCAGCCTGTTCGTACCGGCAGGAGCGAGCTGGCTCCCCACCGACCTGGCGCGCGGGCCATGGTCAGTAGACGCCCTGCACGGGGGACCGGTCGCCGCTCTGGTGGCGCGGGCGATCGAGCAGCTCGCCGGCGAGCAAGCCACCGACCGGGCTCGAACCGCAGCTGGCGTGATCGCCGGCGCCGAGCGCGCCGGACCGCCGGAGCGGTCGGCACACTCCGACCACCAGTCCGACACCATGGTGACCGCCCGCCTCACCGTGGAGCTGCTTCGACCGGTCCCGGTGGCCCCGCTGACCGTGACAGCCGCCGTCACCCGCCCCGGACGCAAGGTCCAACTGCTGGAGGCCCGTGTCACCGCGGCCGGACGCGACGTGGCGTGGGCTCGCGCAGTGCTCCTGCGGCGTCACGGCGATCCTCGCTGGCCCGGCCCGCGGGGCACGGCGGGAGACGACCGATCCGGCGACGCACATGGCCCTCGCACCAGCCCCCCGGGCAGTCGCACGCCCCGCACCAGCCTGCAGGACGACACCCAGGCGCGCACCAGAGGGCCGGCGATCCCAGTGTCACCCCCCGGCCCCGAGCAGGCGAAGCCGCAACTGGGTCTGACCGATGCCTATCCCGCCTTCCACAACGTCGGCTCCGAGCTGCGTTTCGTCGACGGTGCTTTCGACACCCTGGGACCGAGCACCGTCTGGGTCCGGCTCCGAGCTCCGGTAGTGCCCGGCGAGCTGCCCTCGCCGTTGCAGCGAGCTGCCGCTGCCGCAGACTTCGGCAACGGGGTGAGCGCGGTCCTGCCCTTCGACCAGTGGCGTTTCCTCAACCCCGATCTGACCGTGGTGCTGCACCGACCGCCTGTCGGCGAATGGGTGGGTCTCCAGGCCCGGACCGATCTCGGCGTTCCCGGCGTCGGTGTCGCCACCTCGGTGCTGTGGGACACCCAGGCCACGATCGGATCCGCGACCCAGACCCTCGTAGTCGAGCACCGGCCCTGAGCACCACCCACCACCGCCGGGCTGCGAGCACCGGCGGCGAGCACCGGCCCTGAGCGCCAGCACCGTCGCTGGCGGTGCGATCACCGTGGTGAGCACCGGCCCTGAGCACCACCGCCGGGCAGGCGAGCACCGGCGGCGAGCACCGGCCCTGCGCGCGCAGAGGGGGGCGATGCCCGGCGGGCTCACTCCAGCAGCGCACCGGGGTCCGGCGGCACGTCGACAGCGTGCTCCTGCAAGACCGCGAGCGGCACGATCTGGAGCACCTGCTCATGGGTGGCCGCCAGCACCACGAAGCACGCCGCCCCGTCGCGATGGGCACGCAACCAGTTCGCCGCGGTGACACACCACCGGTCGCCGGGATGAAGACCCGGGAACCCGAAGCGAGGTGCGGGGGTGCTGAGGTCGTTGCCGATGCGCCGCTGGTGCGCCAGGAATTCGGCGGTGACCACGGCACAGATGGTATGGCTGCCGACGTCCTCGACCCCGGAGCGGCACCATCCGTCGCGGTAGAAGCCGGTGAGCGGGTCGGTGCCACACATCTCGAGGGGACCACCGAGCACGTTGCGATCGGTCATCGCCACCGGAAGTGCACCAGGACGTGGCCGTGGTTGTGCTGGTCCTTCTCCACCCGGTGGTACAGCATCCTCACGTCCTTCTGGTCGAGGAACCGGAGCACCCGCTTGCGCAGCTGGCCCGAGCCCTTGCCCGGCACGATCTCGACCACCTTCGCCTTGGTCCGCACCGCCTCGTCCATGACCCCGCGCAGTGCCCGATCGATGGCTGGGCCGTCGTCGTAGATGTCGTGCAAGTCGAGCGTCAGCTTCACGTGCACCTTCGCCATGTCAGTCGTGGTGCCTGTGACGTCCACCGCACCCCGTAGAGGTCGTAGGCTGGGGATCGTGCTCGTCGCCACTTCCCGATACCAGCTCACCTCAGCGGACGTGGTCATCGTGGCCGTCGCCATCGTAGCGGGCTTGGTGGTGGCCAGAGTCTCCGAGCAATTCCGACGGACCCGGGGCGCCACCCCATGGCGGGTGCCCTCCTGGGCGTGGGCGCTCATCACCATCGTGTTCTTCCCGCTGTCCCTGCTCCTCTTCCTCGTCGCCTGGGCCACCTCGGCCAGTCGTTCCTCACGGGGCAGCCCCCGGTGGGGACCACCGCCCCAGGGCTCGCAGTGGGGACCGCCGCCCCAGGGCTCGCAGTGGGGGCCACCGCCGGGACCAGGGTGGCGGCCACAGTCGGGCGCGCCATGGGTCCCGCCCTCGGGCTCGAACTGGCCGCCCCCGCCCTCAGGGGCCCCTGGAGGGTGGCCCGGCCCACCCTCCCCGCCCGAACCGCCTGACGGGTCGGACCACGGTCCTGCGGCGCACACACCCACACCGCCGCCATGGACACCGCCAGGCGGCAGTGAGCCTCATCCCCAAGGCACGTCTCCCCAAGGCGCGTCGGACGAGCCCGGTGCCCCGATGCCCTATCCCAGGCTTCCCGGCCAGCCCGGCGGCGGCCCCAGCCCCTGGCCACAGCCGGCCACCGACCCTCACGGCTTGCCATTCCCGCCGAACCTGGCCGCCGGGTGGTACGTCGATCCGACCGAACGCCACTTCCTGCGCTACTGGGACGGTCGGCAGTGGACAGACCAGGTGGCCACTGGAGGCCGCGAGAGCACCGACCCCGTCGGGAGCTGACGCGCCCCCAGCACACCGGCGTCGCCCCCAGCACACCGGCGTCGCGGGAGACTTGCTCGCGAGGCATTGGGCTCGGCTCGACGACGCGCCTAACCTGAGGGCGTGAACGCTCCCCTCGATGGCGCGATGTCCGCGATCGGTGCCCGTCCAGAGCCGTCCAGCACGGCGGCATCGCCTGGCTCGAGCGACGAGGAGCTCGTTCGCCGCCGTGTCGAGGATCTCCTGGCCTCACACCCGCCAGCTGTCACCCCAGCCACCGAATTTCTTGGTGCGCGCTTCGATGCCGGTCTGGCCTGGGTGTGGTTCCCCGAGGGCGACGGGGGCCTGGGACTGGCTCCCGACCTCCAAGGCGTCGTGGAGCGCCTGCTGCACCGCGCCGGCGCCCCGGACGAGTCGGCGCGCAACGTCATCGGCTACGGCATGGGCGCGCCGACCGTGGCCACCCACGGCACCGTCGAGCAGCGACGCCGTTTCCTCCGTCCGTTGTTCACCTGCGAGGAGATCTGGTGCCAGCTGTTCAGCGAGCCCGGTGCCGGATCCGACGTCGCTGGCCTGGCGACGCGGGCAGAACGCGACGGCGACGAGTGGGTGGTGAACGGCCAGAAGGTGTGGACCACCCTGGCCCATACCGCCAAGTGGGGCATGTTGGTGGCGAGGACCGACCCCGACGTGCCCAAGCACCGGGGACTGACCTACTTCGTCGTCGACATGCAGGCGCCGGGCGTGGATGTGCGGCCCCTACGCCAGATGACCGGTGACGCCGAGTTCAACGAGGTCTTCTTCACCGACGCCCGGGTCCCCGATGCCAACCGCCTCGACGAGGTGGGAGCCGGGTGGCGGGTGGCGACCACCACGCTCATGAACGAACGGGTAGCTATCGGCGGAGGCGTGCCCGGGCGCGGCAGCGGACCGATCGGCGAGGCCGTGGCCGCGTGGCGGCAGCGTCCCGGCACGCCCGCCCGACGTGACCGCCTGGTGCAGCTGTGGGCCGCGGCCGAGGCCGGCCGGCTGACCAACCTGCGCGCTCGACAGCTACGCCGGGCCGGCACGCCTGGTCCCGAAGGGTCGGTGAGCAAATTGATGGCCACTGGCCTGAACCAACACATCTACGAGCTGTGCGTCGACCTAGCCGGCATGGACGGCACGCTGTCACCCACCGGGTACGTGATGCGACGCCCGGAACGGGCGGGCTTCAGCGACGAAGATCCTCGATGGTCCTTCCTGCGATCTCGGGCCAACACCATCGAGGGGGGCACCTCGGAGATCATGCGGAACATCCTCGGGGAGCGGGTGCTCGGCCTGCCCGGTGAGCCCCGAGTCGACAAAGACCGCCCCTGGTCCGAGGTCCCGCGGAGCTGACCAGCTCGCCACCGACCCGCTCGGTGAGCGTCCTCGGCCCCTTTTGGTGATCAGCTGACCACTGTGTAAACTAAAATGTTGTGATGTGGTTGGCTTGGTACGAAGTACCCGGCCTACCGTCGGATCGAGCGTCGTGCCCCTGCCTCCGGGCGGGCCGCACGACACGGGGGGTGTGGGGTGGAGGACCAGCTCCTGGCCCAGTGGCGACGCTGCTGTGCTGACGGGGACGGCGGGCGGGCGCAACCGGTGAGCGTCCCCCCGGTCGCCATCGCCGCCGGCGTGCTTCGTGCCGTGCTCGATGCCCTCGACGGGAGCGGGGTCGAGTCCCCTCACCTCGAGCAAGCTGCCCGGGAGTGGGCCCAAGTCCCCACTCCGGTTGCCGACATCGTCGCTCAGCTGGGGTGCCTCCGTGACCTCCTGGCTCCAGGGCCGCCAGGTGAACGCTCGGCGCCAACAGGAGCACCAGCACCCCGAGGCACGGCGACGGGATCCCACCGACGAGCGCGCCTCCAGCAGATCGTGGACCGCGTCACGATCGTCGCCACGGAGACCGCCATCGCCTCCGCCGAGCACGCCGCTCTCACCGATGCCCTCACACACGTGGGCAACCGCCGGGCCATGGTCGAAGCGGGCCGCCCCGCGGTGGCCGCGGCGCGCCGGGCAGGCTACCCGCTGTCGGTGCTGACCATCGATCTCGACGGCCTGAAAGTGCTCAACGACACCGCCGGCCACAGCGCCGGCGACGCGGCCCTCGCCGATCTGGCTCGAACCGTCAGCCAGGCACTCCGCCGGTCTGACCAGCTGTTCCGCGTCGGCGGTGACGAGTTCGTCGCCATCATGCCGCTGGTAGGCACAGCAGATGTGACCGAGATTCTCCACCGAGCCGAGGCTGCCGGCGCGCCTCGGTTCTCGTGGGGAAGAGCCGACCTGGGCGTCGACGGCGACAGCTTGGAGGAGCTGTTGGCCGCGGCCGACCGGCACCTGTACGCCGGTCGCCAGCAGCGACGTTCAGGGCAACTGCCAGTGACGGGCGGTCCCACTGCCGTAGCCGGCGTGGTCGGCGTGGCCCGACCGAACCCGCCACGCCTCGCTGCCGGCGCCACGGATGCCGGCGCATCGCCCGAGACCGAAGCTCCCGCTCCGCCCATTTCGACGCCGGGAGCCCGACCACGCACTGCACTGTGGGCGCTCACCCTCGTCCTCGTCCTCGTCTTCCTGGCCATCGCCCTGGTCATCGTGACCCTGACCCGTTTCGCCCGCTGAGCCTGATCTGCCCCGCATGGTCACCCTGACCCGTTTCGCCCGCTCAGCCTGCCCTGCTCCACACGGTGACCCTGACCCGCTTCGCCCACTGAGCCTGATGTGCTTGGGCACCTCGACCACCGAACGTGGGCCCACGCCGGCATGCCTACCACCATGCGGCGCAGTGCCCCGGCATTCATGCCGGTGGTGAAGCGCTGCTGCTGATACACCTCCCTGTTACGGTCTTGGTGATGGCTAGAACCGGCCACAAGAAGGCGGGGAGGAAGAACGAGCCAGCCAACGAGGGACGCAAGTACCGGCTGTACCCGACCGACGAAGCCGACGTCGTGATGACCGGCTGGGGGCACACGAGGCGTGCGGTGCGCAACCTCGCCCTCGAGCAGCGCCAGCACGCTTGGTGCTATGGGCGAAAGACCCTCCGGGCAGATGCCCAGAGCAGGGAGCTCACCAAAGCCCGGGCCGAGATCGACTGGATCAGGGACTTGCCAGCACAGGCAGGCCAGCAGGTGCTTCGCCAGATAGATGCCGCGTACGACAACTGGTGGAACCCAGCTCATCTTGCTGGTGCTCCGAGGTTCGAGAAGCGCTCGGGGACGCTTCGCTTCTCGCTGCCGGGCCAGGCGGTAGCGGTGAGGAGGTTGAACCGGAAATGGGGCGAGGTCCGCCTCCCGAAGCTCGGTTGGCAGCGCTTCCGCATGAGCAGGCCCATAGGCGGGACGATCTGCAACGCGACCTTCACGAAGAAGGCTGGCACCTGGCACGTGTCGTTCGGGGTCGCGACGAAGCGCGAAGCAGCCCTGCCGAATGGCAGGCCCGGCTGCGGGGTCGACTTCGGGGTCGCGTGCTCCGCGTACCTCTCCGACGAGGACGCGCCCCGCCTCATGCCCCCGTCACTCACCAAGGGAGAGAACCAGCGCCTGCTCGGCCTCGAGCGCCGAAAGGCCCGCCAGATCGCATACGCGAAGAAGCACCACCACGGGAGGTGCTCGAAGAGGCTCAGGAGGACCGTCGCGCAGATAGCGAAGCTGAAGGCTCGCCAGGCAAGAAGGCGTCTCGACTTCACCCACAAGCTCACGACCGACCTCGCCAAGAACCACGGCTACGTCGGCACCGAGGACCTACAGGTGAAGAACTTGACCGCCTCTGCCAGGGGCACAGTCGAGGACCCGGGGAAACACGTCGCCGCGAAGGCAGGGTTGAACCGCTCTGTGCTCGACCACACCCCAGGCGAGCGCCGACGCGAGCTTGATTACAAGTGTCCCTGGTACGGCTCGTGGCACGAGCCAGTGCCAGCTCCGGGCACCTCGCAGACCTGTCCCACCTGCCACATGCGAGACCCGAAGAGCCGCCCAGGATGCGGTCGAGCCTTCGCGTGTGTGCACTGCGGATACCAGGCCCATGCCGACAAGGTGGCGAGCCAGGAGATCGAGCGGCGAGCCGAGGCCCGCATCGTCGTGAGGGCGCTCGTCATTGCCGGGGGACACCCGGTGAACAGCACGGGCAGGCGCAAGCCGAGTCCTGGTCGAAAGGCCAGAGGCACATCCGTGAACCACCCGCAGGATCCTGGTCCGGCAGTACCGGATGCGGCATGAAGCCTCTGGCGATCATGTCCCGAAGCGGGGATCCCCGGCATCCATGCCGGGGAGGATGTCAAGCTACGCCGATGCACGTCTGCACGGTGGAGATGGAGCTGCACATCGGCGAATCGACATCGCTCAAGGCGAAGCGGGCGGTGATCAAGCACCTGGTGGAATCAGCCCGGCACCGGTTCGGCGTGTCGGCCGCCGAAGTGGGGTTCCAAGACCAGTGGCAGCGCAGCATCATCGGCTTCGCCGCGGTGGCCGGGACCGCGGGGCACGCCGAGGAGCTCGTAGAACGAGCCGAGCGCTACGTGTGGTCGCACCCGGAGGTGGCCGTGCTGCGCGCCGAGCGCCGGTGGGTCGAGCTGGACTGACCTCCGTCGAGCGACCTGGAGCTGGACTGACCTCCATCGAGTGCTCTGGACGAAGATGTCACCTTTTGCATTCACGCCGTGACGCTTCGCTAGTCTCGGTGCGTGGGGCTCGCGTCGAGCGAGGGGGATAGCAGCGCCGAACCGGACCATGGCTGTCCGAGACGGATCGCGCCCTCAGAGGGGCGGCGCCGGCAGGACGAGCGCGGAGTGGTGCGCATGGTGCCGGACACCATGGTGGTGGGCAGACGGGTCGTCCGCTTCGCGGTGTCCAGCAACGACCACGCCTGCGGGCCCGACGGCCCAGGAAGCCCACCGCTGTGGGCGGTCAACATCCACGGCTACTTCGCCGGAGGCGGCATGTACTGGCGCGAGAGCACCCTGATCGCCGAGCGCCTCGGCTGGCGAGTGGTGAACCCCTGCCTGCCCGGCTTCGCCGGCAGCGACCCGCTCACCTCGACGGACGTGAGCGTGGGGGACTTCGCCGACGCCGTGACCGAGGTCCTCGACCACGTCGGCGCCGGGCCGACCGTAGTCCTCGGTCACTCCATGGGGGGGGCCGTGGCCATGGCGCTGGCCGACCACGATCCTCGGCGTGTCCTCGGGATCATCTACCGCGACGGGGTGGCCACACCGCAGTGGCGGGAACGACGCGGGCTCCTGGTGAGCCTGGTGCACCGCATCGCCTCGGACCGCGCCGCCGTGGTCGACCTGGCCGCCGCGGTAGCCATGGACTTCCCGGACCTGCTGATCGGCCGCCACCCGGGCGCCACCATGCGGATGACGCTGCCCGACGCTCGGCGCAACCTCCGGGTCGCCACCAGCCTCGTTCCCATCGCCGCCATGCTCTTGCGCCTGGATCTCCGTGACGTCGTCAGCCGGGTAGCCGACGCCGGGGTGCCGGTGCTGCCCGAATGGGGCTGCTTCGACCGGATCGTGACGCCGGCCGCCGCCGCCGAGCTGTCCAGGTTGGTCCACCGACCTGTGGTGTGGGTTCCCGGAGGTCACTCGTGGATGCTGCCTCGACCTCAGGGGCAAGCCGACATCTTGGTGCATCTTCCCCAGGGCCGAACGTTCGTCGACGAGGTGGTGCACCAGTGGCGTGCCCGCCTCGGCCAGATCGAGGATCCTCGCGCTCCGGCGGCGCTGGCAGACAAGCACGCTGGCTGAGCCGACTGCCAGGCGACCAGTCGTCCATGGCGACCAGTCGTGCACAGACAGCCGGGGCGTGGGACGATTCGACGGTGCGGGTTCGACGTTCCTTCGCCTTCATCGACCTGTCGGGGTTCTCCGCGCTCACCGAGCGCCAGGGCGACGAACGAGCCGTGGCGCTGCTCGGCGGGTTCCGCACGCTCGTGCGCGAAATCTGCTCACGTCGCGGGGTGCGCATCGCCAAGTGGCTCGGGGACGGCGCCATGCTCGTCGGCGTCGAGACCGAGCCGCTCGTCGCCACAGCGCTCGAGCTGCAGTACGCGGCGTCAACCAGCCGTACACCGGTGAAGACCACGTGCGGGCTCACCACCGGTGCGGTCATCCTGCTCGAGGGCGACGACTACATCGGCCATGCCGTCAACGTGGCGGCTCGTCTCTGCGACCTGGCCGCCCCCAGCCAGATCCTGGCCGCCGAGCCGGCGTCGGAGCACCTTCCCCCATGGGGACAGGTCGCGCGGCGCACCGAGGTCCTCCTGCGCGGACTGGACAGCCCCCTGACAGTGCTCGAGCTGGCCCTACGGCCGCCAGAGGGGGACAGCACCGAGGATCCGATCTGTGGCTTACCACTGACTGCCCGCACTGCGACGGCCACGAGTCGAGACCGTGTCGGCCGCGTGCTGCTCTTCTGCTCCGAGAGCTGCCGCGAGACATGGGAGTCGCGCCCTCGGCCCGCACCCGACGAGCAGGGGAGCCTGCGTGTCCCGCTGATCGGCAGCTGACCGCGCTCGGGCCCAGCTACGCCCCGGCATCCAGATCGAACACCCAGATGCCACCTCGGACGTGGTGTGGGCACGGACGTGGTGTGGGCACGGAGGGAGGGCGGCCAACTGCTGCATGACCAATCATCGGTCGGCCTGAGCGGCGGTACCCGAGCTCTGCTTCGAACGTGCAGCGCCTGAGCGTTTCGGTCAGACTGAGAGGGCCCCATGGCAACAGGCCCATGTGGCACCTCGTCGCCTGGCCCTGCAGACCTGCTCGGGTCCAACTGAGCGAGCCACACGGCAATCACATGGCAAGAGAGACCGACCCTACCGAGGAGCGACCGACATGGCAGCAGTGGAGCGAGAACGGCGCGGCAACGTCGAGATCCTGACGATCAACCGGCCCGAAGCCCGCAACGCCATAGACGGCGAGGTGAGCGCACAGATGGCCGGAGCGCTCGAGGAGCTCGAGCACGACGCCGGCTGCTCGGTGGTGGTCGTGACCGGCGCCGGCGACAAGGCGTTCTCGGCCGGGATGGACCTGAAGGCGTTCGCTGCCGGCGAAGGGGCAAGCATCCTCGGTGCCAGCGGTGGGTTCGCCGGCATCGTCGAACGCGACTTCCCGAAGCCGCTGATCGCCGCGGTCAACGGCTCATGCCTGGCCGGCGGCTGCGAGATCATGCTCTCCTGTGACCTGGCGGTGGCTGCCGAGCACGCCGTGTTCGGCATCCCGGAGGCCAAGCGGGGGCTCATCGCCGGTGCCGGCGGGCTCTTCCGGCTCCCCCGGCGCCTACCGCTGGCCGTGGCGCTCGAGATGGCGCTCACCGGCGACCCCATCGACGCTTCTCGGGCCTTCCAGCTGGGCTTGGTGAACCGGGTGGTCCCCGCCGACCGGCTCCTCGACGAGACGTTTACCCTGGCCGCAGCTGTCGCCGCCAACGCGCCGCTGTCGCTCGCATGGTCGAAGAGGGTGATGAAAGAGGCCGCGCTCTTGAGCGAGGCGGAGGCGTGGAAGCGCAACGCCGAAGCGGTGAGCGCCGTCTTCACCTCGGCTGATGCCATGGAAGGCCCGGTCGCGTTCGCCGAGAAGCGTCCTCCGGTCTGGCAGGGCAAGTAAGCCTGGCACCTAGCACCTGGCACCTGGCACCTGGCTGGCACCTGGCACCTGGCACAGCGACGCCTCACCGCGCCGGCCCTGACCACGAACGACATCACGACCGGCTGCCGGCGTCACATGCGACTGGGTCACCGCGCGCCCGTCGAGCGCTGCGGGCGCCAGCCGGTAGAATGGAGCTATCGGTCGGCCCTCCCCGGGGGTCGACCGCCGACATGAGAGAGAGGCGAGCACATGTTCGCAGTGCTGGACTCCGATTGGGCCATCATCCTCGTCGTCGTCGCCATCGTGGTGTTCTTCGGCGGTGCCAAGATCCCCAAGCTGTTCCACTCCTTGGGCTCAGCTCAGGCCGAGTTCAAACGTGGCCTCGCCGAAGGCCAGGCGTCCGAGGCGAGCACCGCCGCCCCGCCGGCGCCGGCGGCTCCTCCGGCCGTACCACCGCCACCTGCGGCTCCACCCGCGGTCGCTCCTCCCACAGCAGTGCCGCAGGCCGCTCAGCCGTCGGGCAGCCAGCCCCCGGTCACCGGCGCCTGACGAACCCCGCCTCAGCGCACCCGGGCGTCGGTCCGGACCCTGGGGGCCCTGGGCTTCTGCCAACCGTGCCAGCCGCACCGCGGTCCCCAGAACTGCTCCCGGGCGACGGCTCCGGGCCAGGGGCGTGGGCCGGGCACCCCGAGGATCGGTCGTCTCCGCTCCAAACCTCTCTCTGCGACACCCCGTCTTCTCTGCGACACGCCCCTCTCTCCGCTCCAAACCTCTCTCTGCGACACGCCCGTCTCTCTGCGACACGCCCGTGTCTCCGCTCCAAGACTCTCTCTGCGACACCCCCGTTCGTGACAGTTGGGCCGTCCCCGACCGCGCTCGCGTCGTCAGGATCCCTCGGCTGCCCGTGGTCCCCGGGCTGCTCGTCAGGATCCCCGGGCTGCTCGTCAGGATCCCCGGGCTGCTCGGCTGTCTGGAGACGGCGCGTGCAGCACCTCCCACTCCACCCACGGGAGACGCTGTGAGCACCGCCCTGCCGCTCGGCACGAGGCGTCAGCACGCTGAACAGGCACGCGGTAACCCGCTTCTCGCGAGATAGCTCC
>JAKAQW010000092.1 GCA_021819525.1 Actinomycetes bacterium | reverse complement strand
TCGATGGCTCGGCGGGGATCGGTCGGGCTCGGTAGGTGGCTCTATGGGATCGGTCGGTAGCTCGATGGGGCTCGGTCCGTGGGGATCGGTCGGTAGCTCGATGGGGCTCGGTCGGTGGGGATCGGTCGGTGGTCTCGGAGTGGTCGATGCAGCCACGGAGCTACCGCCCGCGCCAGCTCGGCGGCCGCTTCTCGAGGAACGCCGCCATGCCTTCGGCCGCGTCCTCGGTCTGGTTCGTCAGGGTCAGCATGGCATGCAGATGCGCCAGAGCCTGGGCCGACCCCATGTCCAGCACAGCGTAGAACGCGTCGCGACCCAGCTTGGTGACAGCCGGGGAGTGCCCGGCCAGGGTCCCGACCAGCTCCTCGAGGCTGGCGTCGAGGTCCTCGTGGGCCACGACCCGACTGACGAAGCCCAGCCGCTGGCCCTCGGCCGCCTCCACGATCCGCCCCGTCAACATCAGATCCAAGGCGGTCTTCGGCCCCATGGAGCGCACCATCGGCACCGTCACCATGAACGGCCACAGCCCGACGCGGATCTCGGTAGCACCGAAGCGGGCTCGCTCCGAGGCCACCACCAGGTCGCAGGCGAGCGCCAAGCCGAAGCCGCCGGCCACCGCCCACCCCTGGACCCGGGCCACGGTGGGCTTGCCCAACTGCCACATCTCCTGGAACAGCCCGGCTAGCTCGCCACGGGCGTCGTGCTGGTCGAGGAACCGAGCGCCGTCCTCTGGAGCATCGCCCATGGTGCCGAGGTCGGCGCCGGCGCAGAAGGCCTGGTCGCCGGCGCCGGTGAGCACCACGACGGCGACATCGGGATCAGCTTTGGCGTCGGCCAGCGCGGCGCGCAACCCCCGGACCACCGACCAATTGAGCGCGTTGCGCCGCTCGGGCCGGTCGATGGTCAGCCACAGCACCCGGTCACGGCGCTCCACCCGCAGCTCGGCGCGCCGATCGGGTTCCCCGGGTACCGGGGGGCCGCCACGCTGGGCGGGACGGTCGGGTTCGGCAGATGTGGGCTCAGACACCGTGAGACGCTACCGCGGGCAACGCGCCAGCGCCGGCAGCGCCGGGACAGGGCACCGCGGGCAGTGTCCGCGGCCTCAGGGGGAGGCTGCTGCAGGCTGCGCCGGGACAGGGCACCGCTGGCAGTGTCCGCGGCCTCGAGCGAGGCTGCCGTCGGCTGCGCCGGCAGCGCCGCCGGCCGCACCTCGCGAACCACCGACACCCGGCCTGGCGCCGTCGACCGAGACGATCAGCCTTGGTGCAGCCCTCGAGAAGGCTCCTGCGGAAGCAACCTGGCAGCCTCCTCGGCGAACATGGCTGCGTACGAGACCTCGATCCTCGGGCTGGCGGCACCGTCCACCACGGTCACCGCCTGTTCGTCGCCGTGGGGTCCGACGACGTACAGGAGGAGGCTCCGGGGCATCGAGCCGGCCCGGGGAAGCTGCGAAGCTGCGTCGTAGGCACGCCACACCGCCCGCAGCTCGGCCACCGAGCCGGTCAGGAACTGCCAGTTCGGCAAGGACGCCACGTGGTGCTGCTCGTCGAAGGATCCCAGCGCGGCCAGGGACCGGTGCTGCGGGCTGGTGTCGACCGACACCACCTCGATCTGCGGGCGGCGGAGGGCCAGCAACGCTGCGATCCTGGTCAGCTCGTCGGCCACCGGCGGGCAGGCCCGACGGCAGGCCGGGTCGAGGAACGACAGCAGCACCACCTTGCCTCGCCAGGTGGCGAGATGGACACGTGCGCCGTTCTGGTCGACCAGCGACAGCTCCGGGGCGCGGGGGTGGCCCGGGACACCCGCCAAGCCGCCGCTGTCGACGAGCGCCGCTGTGGCAGACGCTGGAGTAGCCACCGCGCTCGGCACAGCCGCCACCACGGGGACCGCCGTCCACACCGTGGCGATCACGGCCGCCCCCACCAGCCACGAGGCCAGCAGCCGTGGCCGTTCGCGCGCCCTGGCCCCGTCGCGGCCTGCCGCGCCCGGCTCCGGCGCCCTCGGTCGCGTCACGCGCCCCGGTCCCGGTGCCGGTGCCGGTGCCGGTTCCGGCGAGGGTGCCCGGGCTGGACGCAGGGCCAGCCAAGCGGCTACGACGAAGAGGGCCATGGGAGCCGCCGAGTTGGGGTCGGTGCCCACGCCGCCCAGGACGCCGAAGTCCATGGTGAACCACCAGGTCACAGCCAGCCACCCGCCGGTGGCAGCCAGCCAGGCCGAGGTGGCTCGCCCCGACAGCAGCCCGGCGCCGACGATCACCATCACCGCTACCACCACCAGGTTCACCCCGGCTGCATGGTGCCCAGCCAGCACGGCCAGCCGGTCGATCGGCGCCCGTAGGAACCCGGGCTGGGCGTTGCTCGCCGCGTTCCGGAACACCTCACGGAGGCGGCCCCCGGACCAGAACCCCTCGTAGGGCCAGGCCTGGATGGCGGCAGCCAGCACCCAGAACGCGCCGACTGCCTGCGTGAGGCGCCTGCCCACCCGCCCGGACCGCCAGGCCCCCGTCGGCACCACCAGCAGCAGCACCGCCGCCGCCACGTAGAGCACCGCCGCGCCTGGAGCCCCGGTGAGCCAGGTGGCCCCCCGGCCGAATAGGCCGCCCATCCCCTCGCCGAGCATCCACACCGTCGCGCCCCACAGCACCGACGCCCCGAGCCCACCCCGCCCGAGCAGGCTGTCCCCGCCGAGCACGATCGCCAGACCGATCCCCAGCTGGAGAAAGACCGTGAGGGCGTCGGTGGTCACCGTGCTCCGGGTCCACAGGTCGATGGCCACACGACCCAGGTCGCTCACCCACGCCGGCTGGCCGGCAGACGCCGGGACCAAGACCATGGGGGCGAACTGCCGAGGCATGTCGGGCTGGGCTTGGAGCAGGCCGTCGAGCAGCCACAGCCAGCCGAGCCCCAGCCGCAGCACCCGGCGGGCAGGCGGCTCCGTCGACGACACCTGGCTGGCCCGGCCAGCCCCCCACCAGTCAGTTGGCCCGGTCCGGTGACGATGCCACAGCATCCACAGACCGACTGCCACCGCCGCGAGGACCACCACCAGCTCGGCTCGTTGCGACAAGAGATCGTCGAGGAACCGCGCCGGCAGGTTGGCGCCCTGGCCCATGGTCACGGCCCAGCTGGCTCACCTTCGGGCACGTCGGCTCGGCCCACCGGGCGCTCGGAGGCATCGGCCCAGGGCACGCTCAAGAGACCGTCGGCGCCGAGCGCCGTCTCCGCATCCCACCAGCCGCGAGTGGACACGGCCCGGGCCGTCCCGGCCTCTGCCAGCCGGATGTTCGCCTTCGCGCTGGCCCGCTGCTCGCCGTTGAGCCATCGCCGCGCAGGCACCAAGACGCCGGCGGTGGTGAGCACCATGGACAGGATCCAGAAGACCTCGGCACCGGTGGCCACGTTCGCAGCGCTGTACATGGTCGGGGCGATAGAGACGGTGGTCCCTCCGGTCATGAGCGATACCGCCAGCACCGAGTCGAAGGGCATGCCGACGACGCCCATCAGCGCTCGGATCGGCGGCGAGTAGGGGCGACGGCCGATGAAGTCCGGTGAGGTGATCGGCCACCACATGAGACAGCCGAACACCAAGAAGGCGGTGTTCGCCGTGTCCATGAGCGGGGCGTGGGCCATGGACACCACGATGCCGTGGTCGAGGAAGAACCAGAACATCAAGCCGTAGTTGGCCAGGAAGGTGAGCAGCGGGTTGGTCGCCATGTGCATCGGCCGGCTGCGCAGCAGCCGAAGCACCTTCACCTTGGCCGGGCGCGACGAGGTCTGCATGACCAGGGTCACCGGCGCCGACAACGCGAAAAGCACCGGTGCGGCGATCATGAGAGCCAGGTGCTGGAAGATGTGCACCGTGAACACGGAGCTGGCGTAGGTGGCGATACCGGTCTGCCAGGCCAGAGCCATCATGGCCACAGCGCCCACGAAGGCCGCTGTGCGATGCACCGGCCACTTCCGTCCCCGTAGCACCGAGAGCAGCTGGACCCGGCGCAGGTACCAGGCCACCAGGCCCAGCTCCGCCACTGTGGTGATCACCATCCACGGTCCGTTCGGCGTCGCGCTCAGGACCTGCCATATCGCTCGAGGACCGAAGGGAGGCAGCGGCGCCAGGGAACCGGTCATCGTCGATCACGGTACCGCTTGGCGGCGCGGACCTGCCATCTGCCGCTCAGGGGCATCGACCGGCACCGCCGTCAGCCGCGAGCGGCAGGCGCCGGCCCTCCGCCGCCGCGACCACGGCGCTACGCTCCGCGCAGCCAACCTCGTCGAGGAGCAGGTCGTGCGCAGCGAAGACAGTTCGTCGAACCCAACGGGCCTGCTCGTCGTCGGGCACGGCAGCCGCTCTGTCGAAGCCCGAGGCCAGATGCTGCAGATCGGTGCCATGGTGGCCGAAGCGGCGCCCGAGGTGGCGGTGGAAGTCGGCTTCTTGGAGCTCTCCGACCCATCAGCAGGGCAGGCACTCGACCAGCTGGTCCGCCGGGGGGTGCGGCGGGCAAGCGTGGTGCCGCTCATGTTGAACCCGGCCGGCCACGCCAAGTCCGACGTGCCCGCCGTCGTCCTCGACGGTCGCCGCCGCCACCGTGGCGTCACGCTCGCCTACGCGCGGCCGCTCGGAGCTGACCTACGGCTGGTGTCGCTCGCTGCCCACCGCCTCGACCAGGCCGGGGCACGTGGCCTGCCGCTGGTGGTGCTGGCTCGAGGCACCTCGGACCCCGACGCGAACGGCGACGCCTACAAGGTGGCCCGCCTGCTGGCCGAGGCGAACGCCAGCCGCGTGGTCGAGGTGGGGTTCTCCGGGATCACCTGGCCCTCGGTCCCCGAAGCCCTCGCGCTGCTGCGGCGCAAGGCAGACGGGCCTCTTGCCACCGTGGCCTGGTTCTTGTGCACGGGCGTGCTGATCGAGCGGATGCGCGACCAGATCGCCGAATTCTCTTCGGGCACCGGCACGGCAGTCGTCGACGCCGGGTACCTCGGACCGGACCCGGTGCTGGTACCGCTGGTGCTCGACCGGCACCTCGAAGCGCTCCACGGCGACATCCGCATGAACTGTGACACCTGCGCGTACCGCCACCCGTTCCCCGGCCTGGAGGACCGCGTCGGTCAGGCGGTCGGCGTCGGCCATTCGCATCTCGCCGCCGAGCACCGCGGCACGGGAAGCGGGCATGAGCACCACCTCTCATGACGCCGGTCGTGGCCATCGTGTCGTTCCGGCTCGGGGGGACCGACGGGGTAGCCATCGAAGCGGCGAAGTGGTCGTGGGCCCTGCGCCAGCTCGGATGGTCGGTACAGACCGTCGCGGGCTCCGGATCCGCTGACCGGCTCATACCAGGTCTGGCCATCGATGCACCCGAGGCACCGAGCCGGGCCGAGCTGGCCGACGCGTTGGCCGACGCCGACCTGGTAGTGGTGGAGAACCTCTGCTCGCTGCCGCTGAACCCACCGGCAGCAGCCGCGCTGGCCGCCGTTCTGGCCGGTCGGCCGGCTCTGCTCCACCACCACGACCTCCCCTGGCAACGGCGACGCTTCGTCGGGTGGCCGCCGCCACCCGACGACCCCGCCTGGACCCATGCCGTCATCAACGAGGTGAGCCGCCGCCAGCTGGCCCGCCACGGCATCGACGCCGCCGTGGTGCGCAACAGGTTCGACACCCACCTCGATCGCGCCGGAACCGTGCCCGCGGCGGCGACCACCTGCCCACCTCACCTCGACGCCACCGCTGCGTGGCTGCGGGCCGGCCGCGCCGGTGTCCGAGACGAGCGCCACCCAGGCACCCGCGTCGGCCCGGTCACCATCGGCGCCCACCGTGCCCCTGCCGGAGCTGGGTCAGAAGCGTCGCGTGCCGCTGCCGGTCCGCCGTTGGTCGGGGGCGACCGTGAGGGCACTCGACGCCGGACCGGAGTCGCGCCCGAGGAGATCTTGGTGCTCCAGCCGACCCGGGCCCTGCCCCGGAAGAACGTCGCCGGCGGCCTGGCCCTGGCCGAGGCACTCGGTGCGACCTACTGGCTGCTCGGAGCGGCCGAGGACGGCTACGACGACGACCTGCGGTCCGTGCTGGCTCGGGCCCGCACCCGGGTGGTCCACGCCAGCCCTGTCCACCGCCCCGGCTCGGGCAGCAGAACCGGCTCGGGCGGCCACGGCGCCAGCAGCAGAACCGGCTCCGACGGCCACAGCGCCGGCAGCAGAACCGGCTCCGACGGCCACAGCGCCGGCAGCCACGGCCCCGGCGGTGGCGGCTCGGGTAGCGGCGGCTCGGTTAGCGGCGGCTCGGGCGGCCACAGCCCCGGTGACGGCGGCTCGGGCGGCCACGGCGCCAGCAGCAGGACCGGCTCGGGCCGCCACAGCCCCGGCAGTGGCGGATCGGGTAGCGGCGAGCCCACCGGCACGTTCGGCACCGGTACGCGCCATGCCCCGGAGCCGCTTCGCCGTCCGTCCGTCGCCGTGACCATCGCCGATGCCTATGCCGCCTGTGACGTCGTCGTCCTGCCTTCGTGGTGGGAAGGGTTCGGCAACCCGGCGGTCGAGTCAGCCGTCGTCCGACGCCCGCTCGCCATCGGTCCCTATCCTGTGGGCCGGGAGCTGGCCCGCTTCGGCTTCCGCTGGTTCGCCCACGACGATCCCGCAGCGATCCGTAGCTGGCTGGCAGAGCGCGACCCTGGACTGCTCGACCACAACGCCGAGGTCGCCGACGCCCACTTCGCCCTGCGCAGCCTCCCCGATCAGCTGGCGTCGCTCCTCGACACCTCGCCAGCCCGAGAGCGGTCTCGGGCCAGGCGGCTCGGCCTCTAGCGGAGACCGGGGCCGCTCACGAGGCTCAGCGCGGCGCCCGATGTTGCAGCAGCTCCCAGATCGAAGCCGCGAGGGCGGAGACCGGTGGCTGCTTCGACGCTCGGATCCACCGGGACACAGTCCCTTATGTGCAGTGGCCCGTGCCTCGGGGCGGCTCGACAGGCAGCCCAGGCATGGCGCCGCATAGGCTCCCGGCCATGGTGATCTCCCCGACGCGCCCGGCGAAGCGCCTGACGGCTCGGCAACGACGCCAGCAGCTGCTCGATGTCGCGCTGCGCCTGTTCGCGAACAACGGGTTCACCACCACCACCATGGACGACATCGCCGAGGCGGCCGGTGTCACCAAGCCGCTGCTGTACCAGCACTTCGACTCCAAGCGAGCCCTCTACGTGGAGCTGGTGGACTCGGTGACGCAGCGTCTGCTGAGAGCCATCGGCGAAGCGACGGCGGCAGCCGACGGCCCGCGCCAGCAAGTGGAAGCCGGGTTCGAAGTGTACTTCGCCATGATGCTGGCCCACGCCGACGCCTTCCGGCTGCTGTTTGCCAGCGACACCACGAACGACCCCGAGATGGCGGCCATGGTCCGCCACGTCGAGGACATGCTGGCGGAAGCCATCGACCCGCTCATCCACGCCGACCTGGACGACAACCACCGCCGCCTGCTGGCTCATGCCGTGGTGGGCATGGCCGAGGGGGCCAGCCGTTACGTCCTGACCCGTCCCGAGCAGACCCTCGACGGCACCACCGCCACACGCTTGGCCCGACGGATCGGCGACCTCGCCTGGGCCGGCCTGCGCTCGGTGCACCGAGACTGACGACCACCGGGAGGCGCCTGCGGTCGGCACCTCCGACCTGCCCGCTGCATCCCTCGATCTCGGCCACGCCCCGGCCGTGCACGACAGGTCCGCACCCCGGCCCCTACAGGGCTGCGTAATCCTGACCAAAATGGTCGTGCACAATCCTGACCAATATGGTAGGGTTTGGGTATGGCAGACCTCTTTCGCTTCCCCGACCCTGTCGACGAGCACGCAGCGCGCACCGTCGCCACCGGCGTCGTCGTCCTCGCCCTCGCCGCCATAGCCAGCCGGCAGGGGTGGCTACTGGTGTTACTGGCCGCCGGGTTCTGGGCCCGGGTGCTCACCGGACCGACGCTCAGCCCCCTCGGCCAGCTGGCCACCCGGATAGTCGCCCCCCGGTTCGGCTCTCCGCGCCCGGTCCCCGGCCCACCGAAGCGGTTCGCCCAGGCGATAGGCTGCACCTTCTCGTCTACCGCGGTGGTCCTTTGGTTCGCCGCCGACGCCCACCTGGCCGCGCTGGCCGTGGTCGGGGCACTGACCGTCGCCGCCGCGCTGGAGGCCGGCCTGGGCTACTGCCTCGGCTGCCAGGCCTACGCCTTGCTCATGCGCGTCGGCGCCATCCCGGCATCGGCCTGCCCCGAGTGCGCGGAGCTGACCCGGCGCCATCCGGACCTCGCCGCCGGCAGCTGAGCCGCCGAGGCGTCCCCTTTGACCGCGCCGGCGACGCCACACGGCCCGACCCGGCGCCGCCCGACCCCATCGAGGATCCACGACGCGGTCCTCGCCGCCGGTGTGGCCGCGCACCTCTACAGGCGCGCCACCAGCGCACGGACCGCTTCCACCAGCGCTCGGGCGCAGGCTATGTACGCGGCGTCCTCCGCGCCGGCCGGGTCGGCGACGTCGCCTTGCCGCTCGGGCTCCACGGCAGCCAGATCCATGCACCGCAGGCGTTCGACCAGCGGAGCTGGCCCACCTGGCAGCTGCCGGGCCAACCACCACACCGTGGCCGTGCGACCGGCGGCGGCCGGGTGCCGGTGGCGCAGGTACTGCACGTGCTCGGCGGCCATCGCCACCACCACGTCGGCACCAGCCACGTCGGCCTCGGTCAGCTGGTGGCTTCGGTGGTCGGGCACGACCAGGCCGACGTGCTCCATGGCCCGCCGGGTTCGCACGCTCATGGGCTGGCCCTCCACCACATGGGTGCCGGCGGTCACCACACGGGCGCAGGGAAGCGCCTCGGCCAGCAACGCACCGGCGATCACGGAGCGGGCCGCGTTCCCGGTGCACACCGTCAGCAGGCGAAGCGGACGGCGATCGTTCGGCACGCTCCGGGACGTTACCGTCTGGTCTCGTCGTCCTCGCCGAGCCGTGCTCCCCTTGGGAGCCTTCCGGCCGGCGGGCGACCACCCGGTCGACCAGCGGGCCGTGACCGCCCCCCTTCGCTCTGGGTGGGTTCACAGGGCGGCAGAACTGCGGGCCGAGCCGGGAATTGCGGGCTGAGCCGGGAAAGCTCCGGGGTGGAGCCCACTGTGCTCGAAGGGGCTCCGAGCAATGTGCAGCGACCGCCGAGCTGCGATCTCGTGATCGGACGCACCGCCTTGACCGCACGGTCGAGCAACGCACTACTGTGAGCCGCAGGGAGGTGCGCACCATGACCACGACCGCCACGAACCAGACAGGCAGCGCCACCAGCGGCACCGACGACACCATCCTGGCCGAGCTGCGCACCTGGCTGGCTGACAACTGGGATCCCGACCTCACCGTCGGAGCCTGGTGGGAGCGTCTCGGCCTGGCGGGCTGGTCGGCGCCCAGCCTGCCGGCGAACGCGTACGGCCGTGACCTGTCGCGCGCGGATGCCGTAAGGGTGGAGCAGGCCATCGCGGAGCACGGCGCGCTGGGCGCCCCCGGCGGGCTGGGGCTGATGCTGGCCGCCCCCACCATCGCCACCCACGGCACCCAGGCCCAGATCGACCGGTACGTGAAGCGCATCGTCACCGGGAAAGACGCCTGGTGCCAGCTGTTCAGCGAACCCCAGGCCGGATCCGACCTGGCCGGGCTGCAGACCCGCGCCGTCCCCGACGGCGACGAGTGGGTGGTGAGCGGGCAGAAGGTGTGGACCTCGGGCGGGCAGATCGCGGACTTCGGCATGTTGCTGGCTCGCACCGACCCCGATGCCCCCAAGCACCGGGGCATCAGCTACTTCGCTATCGGCATGCACCAGCCCGGCGTCGACGTCCGTCCTCTCAGGGAGATGACCGGGCGCGCCATGTTCAACGAGGTGTTCCTGAGCGAGGCTCGGGTGGCCGACGACGCCCGCATCGGCGACTGCAACGACGGCTGGCGGGTGGCGAACACCACGCTGGCCTTCGAGCGAGCCAGCCTCGGCTCAGGCGGCGGATCGACAGGCGGAGGCGTCGCGTCGCCGGGGAGCGTGATGGGCCACCTCGAGCGCCGAGCCGGGGACTTCGTCGGACCTCGTCGCTCCAGCGGATCCGTCGGCCCTGAGACCATGGCCAGCTCCGGCACCACGCTCCTCCTGGCGCTGGCCCGCAGACGCTCGCTCACCGACGATCCGGTGCTCCGCCAGGACCTGGTGCGGCTCTACATCCTCGGCGAGCTCGGCCGGTTCAACGCGGCCCGCGTGAAGGCCGCCCGCCAAGCCGGTCGGGAGATCCCCGGCATGCCGAACATCGCCAAGCTCTCCATGAGCGAGATGACCCGCCTGCTGCGCGACGTCGGTCTGCGCATCGCCGGCGCCTACGGCATGCTCCACGGCTACGACGACGAGAGCCGAGCCGTGCTGGCAGAGGTCACCGGGCTCCCCGAGCTCGCCATGGTCACCGAGATGGCCCTCTTCGCCCAGGCACCAGCCATCTACGGCGGCACCGACCAGATCCAGCGCAACATCATCGGCGAGCGAGTGCTCGGTCTACCCAAAGAGCCGGGACCCGATCGAGACACCCCGTTCTCCGCCCTACCGAAGAACGCCTGACCGTCTGCCGCGAGATGGCCCGCAACAGGCCACTTCGCGGGCAAGAGGCCGGCGCGCCGTGCGCTCGGAACGCGAGGTGCGACAGCCTGCTGAGCGTTCGGAGCCCCGTGGTGCCCGGCGATCACTCGGACAGCACCGCACGCCGGTCCACCACCAGCGCCGCGCCACCAGGCGCCGGAGCTGACCACCACGAGCACCGTCACCTCACTGCGCTCCACCACCAGCGCCGCGACGGAGATCTCGATCCTTGCTCCGCCGCAGGCCGGATCCCAAGCGCCGGGGAGCCGGCCCCGGCTGCTGGCGGCTCGCCGGTCGGAGCCGTCGCCATGCCTCCAGCTCGCTGCGCCCGAGATGCGGTCGTAGCAGCTCGTGTCGCTCGAAATGCGCCACCCGGGCTACGTCTATCTCCAGCGCCCGCGCCCACGGCAGCAGCCGCCGGACCATTAGCGCCACGATGGTGCCCGCCAGCGGCGCGGCCCAGTACAGCCAGTAGTCGTGCCACGCGAGCCCGACGACGTCTGGCCCCAGGCTGCGAGCCGGGTTCGTGCTGGTGCCGGAGTAGGCCGCCTCCAACCAGACGAGCACGGCGTACATCGGCGGGAAGATGGCCGGGGTGAACGGTCGAAGGCGCCGGTGGCCGACGAAGACGAGGACCCCGGCGACGAGCACGAAGGTGCTGACCACCTCGCCGGCAAACGCTGCGCCGACCCCGGCGGGCCCTGGGCTGGTATCGCCGTAGCCGACGCTGGCACCCCACGACCCCCAAGCCAGTAGCGGTACCGCCCCGATCACGGCCCCGACCAGCTGGCTCACGATGTAGGGCAGCACGGCCCGGCCGGGCAGGCTGCCTTCGACCCAGAAGGCGAGGCTGATCACCGGATTGATGTGCGCGCCGCTGACCTTGCCGACCGGGGACAACGCGATGCTCATGCCGGTGGCGCCGAACAGCAGGCCGGTGATCGCACGGCGGACCGGCACCGACGGCAGCACCGTCGCCAGGGGCCCATGGGGTGCGAAGTCGACGATCACGATGGACAGACCCACACCCACCAGCAGCGCCGTGCCGATCAGCTCCGACAGGCAACCCGCGAGCAGGCGGCGTCGTGACATTGCCCCATTTTGATCGGTCGCGCACCGCACCCTCGATCTTCGGGGATGGAACCCTCGGGGATGGGTGCCTCGGGGATGGGTGCCTCGGGGATGGGTGCCTCGAGAAGGAGATCAAGTCCCCTTCTTCCACGCTGTCGCAGAATGCCTTCCGAGCAGTCGACGATCTGGTCTCTTGCCCGCGTCCTGGCCCGTTCCAGGCCACCACGCGCCAGGCTGCTCGGGAATACTGTAGTGATCACTACAGTTGGAGCGAGCACAGGGAACCACCCGTCGGGCGGACCGTTGGTCCACCACGAACTGGAGCTCGAGATGACCACCACGACCGTCCCGCCCGCCGCACCCCCCCGTAGCGGGTCCGACTGCGACACCGCAGACGACCAGGTGCCGGGTGCCAGTTCTCCCCTGCCGCCCGCTAGCGCCTTGGGTTTTCGCCTGGCTCGCCTCGCCCGAACCTTGCGCCGGGAGTGGTCCGAGGAGCTGGCTACCCTGGGCCTCACCCCGCCCCAGGCGGCAGTGCTCCGCGGGGTGGCGGGCACACCCGGCTGCTCGTTGCGGGCCTTGGCCCGGGCACTCAGCACCGACCCGATGAACACCAAGCGCTGCACTGACGAACTGGAGGGGCGGAACCTGCTGCGAAGCGGCCGGCGGCTCGGTGACCGCCGGTCGCGGACACTCACCCTGACCGAGCCGGGGAGCACCCTCGCCAGCCAGGTGAACCTCCTCGTCCTCCGCCAGGAACAGCGCTTCGACACCGCCCTGGGCCCGACCCGGCGCCAGCAGATCGATGGCGCGCTCCGCGCGCTCGAACGCGCTATGGGCCTACCCGACCCTCCAGCCAGCGGAACGCCCTGAGCACCCTCCAGCACCCCGAGGTCTCGAGCACCTGTAACAGCCCCAGGATCTGCGACGCCTGGAGCACCCCGAGGTCTCGCTCCCAGCGTCCCTCCTACTCGAGCAACGAACATTCCGAGGAGCATCAATGCCCACACACGACACCACGTTCGGCGCGGCTCAGGCCCACCCGTTCCAGCCGTCGACGCCGGCCGCAACGTGGGACCAGCGCTTCAGCGAGCACGAGTGGCCCACCAACCCCGATGCCGCGCTGGTCGAGCTGGTCGAGCCGCTCGAGCCGGGCCACGCCCTCGACCTCGGCTGCGGCCCTGGTCGCAACGCCGTATGGCTCGCAAGCCATGGCTGGCAGGTAACCGGCGTCGACATCTCACCGGTCGGGTTGGCCCAGGCCGAGGCACGGGCCGCTGCAGCGGGCACCACGCTGCAGGTCATCACCGCGGATCTGCTCGACTACCAGCCCCCCGCCAAGCAGTTCGACCTCGTGCTGGTAGCCAACGTGCACGTCGCCCCCCAGGATCGTCGCCCGCTCTTCGCTGCGGCTGCGAGCGCCTTGGCCCCCGGAGGCCACCTCCTGGTGATCGGCCACCATCTCGACTCGCTGGGCCGGATAGGGCCGCCGGACCCCGAGCGGCTCTACACCGAAGCGATCCTGGTCGATCTGGTCCCCATGCTGGAGGTGGAGCAGCTCCGTCGCTTCGAGCGGCCCGCACTGACAGGTGACCAGCCGGCCGTAGACGCCGTCTTGTGGGCCAGAGCGCCAGCCGCCAGCGCCACGCCAGCCGAGACAGACGCCGGCGCGGTGATCGAAACCGCCACGACGACCACTGCCAGCGCTTCACCGCTCCCCATCACGGCCGGCATACCCGGCGGCTGCCCTCCGGCGGCACCA
>JAKAQW010000331.1 GCA_021819525.1 Actinomycetes bacterium | reverse complement strand
GCTCATGCACTAAATTCTATCACAGGACAGAATTATACGGGGATCCGACGCACGGTCCTCCGACGCACGGTCCTCCGACGCACGAGGCCTGGTCGGGCGACCCGAAAGTCCTAGTTTATCTAGCAATTGAGCGATATACTTGGAGGCAATCGTCGAGGAAGCGGACGGAGGCAGTCATGGGAGACGTTGCAGGACGGAGCCGGGAGGATCGACGGAGCCGCCACCCCTCGGCCCGGCAGCCGATGACCGGCCGCCGTGGCCGCCTCCGGCACGAGGCGCTGCTGACCTTGGCCCGCAAGGCTCGAGCTGCCGCCGAAGACGGCGACATCCACCGTCTCGAACAGGCGGTGTCGCGTCTTCTCGACGAGCTGGCTCTCCACATCCTCGAGGAGCGACCCGCCTTGATGGCGCTCCCGCCGAGCGACGAACGCATTCTTGCCCGCGGACAGGGCCACCTGCTCTTCGAGGTCGCAGCGCTGGCCGAGGCAACCGCCACGGGCTGCGCCGGGCAGACGAAGCAGTGCGTGAACCGCGCCCAGGAGCTGCTGAGCCGCCTGTACCTTCAAGCCCGTGACGAACGGCTCGCGTTTCACGACCCAGCGGCCTGATCGATACGCTCATGCCGGCCATCAGCCAGCTCACGTCCCGCGTCACCGAGATCCTGCCGCTCCTCGCCACCCGCGAGGTGCACGCCCGCCTCGAAGCCGAGCAGGTGCACGGTCGCGTGCCGCTGAACCCATGACCCCCGCCTGGCTGCACCCATGACCCCCGCCTGGCTCTACGACCTCGCATTGTGCTTGCACCTGCTCGGCGCGTTCTCCCTCGTCTCGGGGACCGTCGTCGCCGGGGTGGGCTTCGAGGCAGCCCGTCGGCGCACCAGCTGCACCGAGATCGCGCTGGCGCTCGGCCTCGCCCGGGTCGGCGCCCTCCTGGTGGTGGCAGGGACCATCTTCGCCGCCGGTTTCGGGCTATGGCTGGTGGAGCTCGGGCACTGGGGATATGGCACGCCCTGGGTGGACGCAGCCATCGGGCTGCTGGCCATGGTGGCCGTCATCGGGTCGATGGGCGGCCAGCGACCCAAGCGGGCACGCCTGCTCGCCACTCGCCTCGCCACCGATGGCCTGCCTCCCAGTGCCGAGCTGCGCTCCCTGCTCGACGACCGCATGGCGATCGCCCTCAACTACCTGGCCGCGGCGGCCCTCCTCGCCATCATCGTCCTCATGGTGGTCAGACCCGGCTCACCGCACCAGTAGCGAGCCGTGCGCGCTCCGCCGGCCGGCCGTGGGCTCAGCCACTGCTCGCGTCCGAGGCGGCCTCGGCGGCCTCGTCACCCTCGTGCGTGGCCGGGAGCACCTCGACGGCGACGTCGATACCAGCTCGGACGCTCTCGGTCACCACGCAGAAGTCCTCGAACAGCTCGAGACAACGTCCGAGGCGTCCCTCGGCACCGGTTGCGATCTCGGGATGCAATTCGACCCGGATGGAGCCGATCCGGAGACGGCCCTTGGCGTTACGTGCCGGGACGACCTGCGCCTCTGTGCGCAGGCTCGTGACGTCGATGCGGGACCGGCGCAGGCAGTACAGAAGGCTCGCGCTCAAGCAGTTCCCCACCGCAGCGGCGAGCATCGCCGAGGCATTCGGCCCGGCACCGTCACCGAGGGGCGCCGGCTCGTCCATGAGCAGTGGTGGGAACCCTTCGCCGAGGTCGACCCGGAACCGGTAGCCGTCTTCCAGCTCGAGGCGAACCGTGGCGCCTTCTGCGACTTCTGTGACCTCGGACGCCTCCTTGCTCATGGCCCCAGGCTACCGCGGCCCGGCCACCACGACATCCGCGTGCCGCCGGCTGGCGGGCGACGGTGGGGGCCGTCGAGCGGAACCTCGACGCGCCGTGGGCTCAGCCCGCCTGCGCCGGCCCGGTCACGTCGCTCGAGGGGAAGCGCACAGACGCCCTGCCAGCTCGGCGGCGCCCCGCTCTGGGTGTGAGCGAGGGCTCGCGTTCTCGGCCACGACCGTAGCGCCCTTGGCCTCGAGCGACCGGCGTAAGGTGGCGAGCGCGGTGCGGGGATTGACCGCGTAGGTGCAGAACACCGCGGTCGGCTTGCCTCCCATATCAGGCAGCTGTCCCACTGCTCGGAGCGCGGCCTTGGCCGGTCCGACGTTCACGACGATGAAGCCCTCCACCCAGGATCCGACGGCGACTGCGTCGCTGCGCTCGATGTCCTGCGCGGTGGTCTCGGACAGCGCTTTGAGCGTGGCGTTCGAGCCGCGTTCGCGTACCGCCGTGGCCACCGCTTCAGCGGCACGGCGGGTTCGACCGCCACGGCTTTCGTAGGCGACGAGTACTTCCATGTGCTTCCTCCTTCGTTCGGGGTCGGTGTGTCCCCCGGCGAAGATGGGGACCGACCACGGTTGGTCCACCTTGTCACCATCTGAGCTTGTCACCATCTGAGCGACGATGTCCTCCGAGGAGGTCGCGAAGGTCCCGCCTGGGGCCCTAGCGTGCTCGAGGCCGGAAAGCGCTCCGTGAGGACCGGGCCTACCCGGTCGCGCAGCCGCCAGTCATCGCCGAGAGCACGCTCCAGGCGGGATCGCCTCCTCTCGGGGAGAAGTCGCCGGTGGCAGGGTCCTGCTCGTAGGGGATCGGCGCAGGCTCGCCAGTGGCGATGTGGCGCACGGCATCGAGGAGCTGGTCAATCTCGGCCTCGCTCGTAGCGATGGACGCGGATGCCCGGGTCGCACCGGGAGATCG
>JAKAQW010000330.1 GCA_021819525.1 Actinomycetes bacterium | reverse complement strand
ACCATGCTCGACACATGGCTCGCCTGGGCGGCCAGGTCCCGGATCCCTGCCTTCGTCGAGCTCGGCAGGAAGGTTCGCCGCCACCTGTCGGGCATCGAAGCAGCGATGCTCCTCGGGGTGTCGAACGAGTGCGCTTCACACTGCGCCTCCTTGTGAGGTTCCGATGGAGATGGTCTCCTTGTCCTGGCCGTCATTCTCGCCGACGGGTGTGACGCGTTCCCGTTGGCGTTGCCACCGGGCGGTGCGGCCGTCGACGGGGCGCACCTGCCCGGGGTGATACAGACACTCACGACGTCCGTCGGTGCGCCGGCCGGTGATGTCACCGCGCCGCTGCCAGACCTTGATGGTCTGTGGCGTGACTCCGAGCTCTGCGGCGATCTCTTCCAGCGTGAGCATCCCAGCCGCACGCAGCCGCTCGCGGTGGTTGGGGATGCCGCGCAGCCGGCACAGCTGGGTGAGCGACGGCACGCTGAACGGCTTTCCCCATCCGCCGGTGAGCCCGCGTTCGTTGAGGATGCCGACGACCTCGTCGTAGGGATGGTCGTCGAGCAGCTCGTCGATGAGGGCGATGGTCGCCGGCGCGGTGGTGTGCAGTTCGTAGGCGGTGAGCGGTCTTGGGACCTCGAGCGTGTGGGCAGCACCGCCCGAGAGGCGGACGTGGGCGGTGATGTGCTCCTCGGCGCGCACCAAGGTGACGTCGGTGACGAGCAGGCGCATGAGCCGCTTGCGCTCGCGCATCGGGGTGGCCGGGTCGCCCCAGAGCTTGGGCAGGTCACGCGTCAGCGCTCGGACCCGTGCCCGCTGCTCCTCATCGAGCGCAGCGGCCTCTCGTGATCGGGAGCGCTCGTAGGCGTCTTGTTCCTCGGCGAGGACGCGCAGGGCTGCGTTCCAGTCGGCTTCCAAGGTGTCGGCGACCAGTCGGTTGGCCGGGTCGACCGCGAGGTAGCGCCGCCGGGCCGCCTCTGCGTCCTGGCGCGCCCGCTCGATGCCGGCCCGACGGATGCGCTCTGCGCCCTCGGCCCGCCGTGACAGCTCGGCTGCGACCTCGAAGGCGGCCTCGATGGCGAGGGGGGTGAGCTCTTCTAGGACGAGATCGGTCACCGCCGCGTCGACGCCCGACCCGCAGACGTTCTGGCACGGCGGACGGCCGTGGGCGATTCCCTCTCCCTGACAGGTGTAGTCGGGCACGAGCGAGCCGTCGCAGCGTCGGTGATAGCCCACGGTCATCCGCCGCCCGCACCGTCCGCAGACGACGAGGCCCTGGAGGAGCGCCGGGCCCTCTCGGGCCGGGCCGCGCCGGCGGTCGTCGCCAAGGCTCTGGGCGTTGGCGGCCAGGGTGGCCTGGTTCTTCTCGAAGGTCTCCAAGGTGATGTAGCCCGGATGCGCTGTCGGGAGGAAGACCGTCCACTCGTCGCGGGGCTTCATCTCGGTCCGGTGGTGACCGTCGAGGCCGCCGCCGACGCGCCGTCGGCGGCCATAGAAGTAGCAGCCGGCGTAGCGGGGGTTGTGCAGCGTGAACAGGACGGTGCCGTGGAGCACCGGCACCCAGTACAGCTCGCCGTGGTGGGGGCCGCCCAAGTGCCGGGCCGGGAAGCGGATGTCTTCTTTGCGCATGGCCTTCACCACCGCCTGCGCAGAACCGGTGCGCTCGAAGGTGGAGAAGAGATGGGAGATGGTGTCGCGCACCTGGACGTCGGGGTCGAGGCGGACCGCGCCCGCGGCGTCGTAGACGAAGCCGATCGGAAGACGCAGGGCCAGCTCGCCCCGGCGCGCCTTGGCGATGAGGCCCCCTTGGAGCCGGGCCCGCAAGAAGTGCAGTTCGGCCTCCGACATCGTGCCTTTCAAGCCGAGGAGCAGCCGGTCGTTGATGGTCGAGGGGTCGTAGAGGCCGTCTTCGTCGCAGATGAGCGTGCCCGTGAACGAGCAGAGCTGGAGGAGCTGGTGCCAGTCGGCGTTGTTGCGCGCGAGGCGCGAGCACTCGAGCCCGAGCACGATGCCGGCCTTTCCGAGTGACACGTCGGCCACCAGACGCTGGAACCCTTCCCGGTCGGCGGCCGAGGCGCCGGACTGTCCCTGGTCGACGTCGATCACGATCACCTTGTCGGCCGGCCAACCGAGGGCGACCGCCCGGCCTCGCAGGTCGTATTGGCGGCGCGACGACTCGGTGTTGTGGGCGACTTGGTGGAGGCTCGACTGGCGGATGTACAAGTAGGCGTCACGCGCCAGGTGGCCGGCGGTCACCTTGGTCGAGGGCTCGGGCATGGACGGATCCTTTCTGTGGGCGCGTGGGATCACGCGTGGGCGAGGGCCATCTGGGCGAGGACGGTGACGATCGGGTTGGCACCGGGACGAGACGACGGCGCCTTGGACGGACGTGGGATGGGGAGGGGATCGAGGGACAGGACCGGCGCCGTCGTCTCGCTCACAGGTGCATCCGTTGGGGCGGCCCACGCGGCGATCCAGGCCGCCATGCCCTTGGTGACGAGCACGCCATGCCCGAGTCGCCAGCCGCCGGCGTCACCCGAGACGACCGCCTGGCGGAGACGTTCGTAGGCATCGCACGCAGCGCTGCCAACAGCGCCGCGACCAGCGTCACGCGCTTTTGGGCCCCCCGTCTGCTCCCCGGCGGGAGAGCGCGCGCTCGACCGAGCGCCGGTGGACGTGGAGGCCGAAGTGCTCCTCGATCGCCCGGGCCAGGTCGGCCGAAGTCCGCGCGGAGCCATCGGCCAGGAGCGAGGCGGCGTAGTCGAGCACCTC
>JAKAQW010000091.1 GCA_021819525.1 Actinomycetes bacterium | reverse complement strand
CATCCGCAGCACCACCAACTCCCTCTGCCGTCCCAGCGCCACTTCGAGCAGGCGCCGGGTCGACAGACCCCGAACCCGACCAGGGTGTCCCCACCACCATCTCGCGACGAGCAGACGCTGCGACATCGGAGCCCGGCACGACCAAGCGACGCAGGACCCCCTCCCTCCCCGCGCCATCTGACGTCACCTCGCTCGACGCACCGGTCGTGCCGCTCGAACCGGGGATCGCTGTCCGCCTGGGCGGCAGGCGGCTCTTCGTCACCGGCGCCACCGGCTTCCTCGGCACGGCACTGGTCGAACGGCTGCTGCGCTGCGTCCCCGGCTGCCATGTCACCGTGCTCGTCCGGCCCACTCGCCGGCTCGACGCCGCCGGCCGAGCCCAGCGCGACATCGTGCGAAACGACTGTTTCGATCGGCTCCGACGCGAGCTGGGTGACCGCTTCGACGCCGAGGTGGCGAGGCGGCTCGACGCGGTGGCCGGCGACGTGGGTAGCGACGGGCTTGGCCTCGACGACGAGGGTCGGCGCGCCCTGGCCGCCGCCGATGTGGTGGTGCACTCGGCGGCCACCGTGGCCTTCGACGCCGCCTTCGACGCGGCGGTGAACGTGAACCTGCTCGGACCGAGCCGGGTCGCTGCTGCCATCGCCGCCGCCAGAGAGCTGCGAGCCGACCTGGCGCCCGGTTCGCCGCCCACCCACCTGGTCACCGTCTCGACCGCCTACGTCGCCGGCACCCACCAGGGCCATGCCACCGAGACCTTGGCCACCGAGGCCATCGCCTCGAACGCTCGGGCCCGGACCCACACCACGGTGACCACCGAGGTCGACATCCACGCCGAGGTGACCGCCGTCCGGCGCCTGCGCGACGACCTGGAAGCCGAGTCCCGGCGTCCGGTGCGCCTGGCCGGCTTCTCTTCCGCGGCGCGCCGGGAGCTCGGCGGTGCCGGCGTCCACCTCCTCGCCGAGCGCGCCGAACGGCTGCGCGACGACTGGGTCCGCAGCCAGCTGGTCGAGGCGGGCCGGACGCGAGCCCAGTCCCTGGGCTGGCCCGACGCCTACGCCTGCACGAAAGCGCTCGGCGAGCGTCTCCTCGTCACCGACCACGGCGACCTACCGATCACCGTGGTCCGCCCCTCGATCATCGAGTCGGCGCTGGCCGAACCCGCGCCTGGATGGATCCGCGGCTTTCGCATGGCCGAGCCCATCATCGTCTCCTACGCCCGAGGCCTGCTGCGCGAGTTCCCGGGGTTGCCCGAAGGGGTGATCGACGTCATCCCCGTCGACCTCGTGGTCGCGGCCATCATCGCGGTGGCCGCCGCCGGCCCCGACCCCGGCAGGCCGAGCGTCGTCCAGGTGGCTTCCGGAGTCCGCAACCCCCTGCGCTACGGGCAGCTCGTCGACCTGGTCCAGACGTGGTTCACCGACCATCCCCTCTACGACTCCGACGGGCAGCCCATCGTGGTGCCCGAATGGTCGTTCCCCGGTCATGGCAAGGTCCAACGCCAGCTCCGTCGGGCCACCGACACCCTGCGCACGGTGGAACGCCTGCTCGGCGTCCTCCCCGTACGCGGTGAACGGGCCGAGCTGGCCGGCCGGGTGGAGGAACGCCGCCAGCAGGCCGAGCGAGCACTCGCCTACGTGGAGCTCTACGGGGCCTACACCGAGACCGAGGCGCTGTTCGCGGTGGACCGGCTCCTGAGGCTGTGGCACCGGCTCAGCCCCGACGACCAGAGCGCCTTCTGCTTCGATCCCGCAGCCGTCGACTGGCCGGTGTACGTCACCGAGCTCCACCTCCCGTCGGTGGTCCGCCATGCACGGGTCCGAACGACCCCCAGCCACTCGCCGATGGCCGACCGCGCTGCGCGGGCGCGGCGGGCCATCTTGGCCCCCGAGCGCCACCTGGCCGCCTTCGACCTGGAGAACACCTTGGTCGCGTCCAACGTGGTCGAGTCCTACACCTGGCTGGCCACCCGCCACCTGCCCGCTGCAGAGCGAGCCGCCTTCGCGGCGCGCATCCTGGCTGCTGCCCCCGCCCTGGCTGCCGTGGACCGACGGGACCGGGGGGACTTCTTGCGGAGCTTCTACCGACGCTACGACGGCGCCCCCGCTGACGTGCTGCGCCGCGACGGCCAGCAGCTGTTCTTCGATCTGCTCATCGCCAAGTCGTTCCCCGCCGGCATCGCCCGGGTCCGCCGGCATCGGGCGCTCGGCCATCGCACGGTGCTCATCACCGGCGCGCTCGACTTCGTCGTAGACGGACTTCGGCCCCTCTTCGACGAGGTGGTCTGCGCGGAGCTCGGCGTGGACGCCGATGGCCGGGTTGACGGCCGCCTGGTGCGCCTTCCACCGATCGGCGAGGCCCGAGCGCTCCTCCTCGCCGAGTACGCCGACGCCGAAGGCCTGGATCTGGCCCAGGCCGTCGCGTACGCCGACTCCGCCTCGGATCTGCCCATGCTCGAATGCGCCGGCTTTCCCGTCGCGGTGAACCCCGAGGCGAAGCTGGCGGCCATCGCTCGCCGGCGGGGCTGGCACGTCGAGCACTGGGCCCGGGCTGCGACCCGCCCGCCACTGCCCATGGGGCCGGTCGACCGTCACCGGTCACCGTGGTGGGCCCGTCTCGACCAGCTGTTCGGAGCGACCCGGTGAAGACGCTCCTGCCAAGCCCGACGCCCCGGCCTGCGAGGAAGCAGTCACTCGTCGCGCGTCGCCGCCTGGCGCGAGACGTCTGGCCCTCCGGAGGTGGTCGGTGAAGGCGCTCCTCTTCGAACGGGCGCCGGCCCGCTTCGCCGCCGCTCGCATCACCGCCGCCGTGCGCGGCTCGGGAACCGGCGCCACCCACGGACCGCTCCGTCTCGCCGAGGTGCACCCACCTGAGCTGCCCGGCGACGAGTGGATCCGCGTCCGGCCCACCTTGGCCGGCATCTGCGGATCCGATCTGGCCACCGTGGACGGGGCCAGCTCCCGGTACTTCGAGGAGCTGGTCAGCTTCCCGTTCGTTCCCGGCCACGAGGTGGTCGGCACGGTGACCGAGCCTCCGGCCGGTGCGCGCTCGGCGAACGAGGCTGGCGGGAGCGGTGCGCGCTCGGCGAACGGAGCCGCTGTGACCGCCGGGAGCACGTTGGCAGCGGGTGACCGGGTGGTGATCGAACCGGTCATCGGCTGCGTCCCTCGCGGCATCGACCCCCCGTGCTCGGCGTGCGCAACGGGCCATACCGGCAGCTGCCAGCACGTCGCTTTCGGCCACCTGGCCCCCGGCCTGCAGATCGGCTACTGCTGCGACACCGGCGGCGGCTGGTCAACCGCAGGCCTGGTGGCCCATGTCACCCAGATCCACCTGGTGCCACCGGCGCTCTCCGACGAGGACGCCGTCATGGTCGAGCCGACCGCCTGCGCCGTGCACGGCGCGTTGGCCGGAGCCATCGAGCCCCAGCACCAGGTCGCCGTGGTCGGAGCGGGTACCTTGGGCCTTGCCGTCGTCGCCGCCGTTCGCCAGCTCAGCCCCCCGTCCCGCCTGCTGGTCGGAGCCAAGTACCCCCACCAGCAGGCCTGGGCAGCCGAGCTCGGCGCCGACCAGGTGGTGGCCGCCGACCAGCTCGACCGGGCCGTGCGCCGCAGCACCCGCTCGCTGCGAAGCGCACGCCACGACACGGCCGGAGCCGACGTGGTGGTGGACTGCGTCGGCACCGCCCAGTCCCTGGCCAGATCGCTGGCTCTGGTGCGACCTCGGGGCCGGGTGGTGCTGCTCGGGATGCCTGGTCGGGTGTCGCTCGACCTCGCCGGTCTCTGGCACCGCGAGATCGCCCTGGTCGGCGCCTACGCCTACGGCGTCGAGGCCGTCCGCGGGGCCGTCGCGCGTCGCACCTTCGACCTGGCGTTCGAGGTGGTCGCCGCCGCTCGCCTCGGGCGCCTCGTCTCGGCGCGCTACCCGCTGGACCGCTACAGCGAAGCCCTGGCCCACGCGGGCTCGGCTGGCCGCCGGGGCGCCGTGAAGGTCGTCTTCGACCTCTGCGCCCGCTCCCCGCTCCCCGCCCCAGGCTCGAGGCCGACCCCACCCCCGCGCACAGCCGTGCGCCCGGGGCACAGCCCCGCTTCGCAGCGGAAAGGACCTTCCCGATGAGCCCCAGACCCGGCTACGTGTTGGAGGTGGACCGCTCGACGCCGCCCACCTTGTTCTGGCACGGCGAGGGGTACCGGCTGGAGCGCCTCCCGGTCGGCAGCCGTGTGCTGTACGCCCCCGAGCCGCTCGCCGGGCTGGCTGACCCGGTGTCTGCCATCCGCCACGCCCTCGACCACCCGCTCGGCGACAGCCAGCCACTGCACAGCCTGTTGTTCCCAGGCATGCGTCTCACCATCGCCTTCGACGACGTATCGCTGCCCCTGCCACCGATGCGCCGGCCCGACCTACGCCAGCTGGTGATCGAAGAGGTCCTCGACCAGGCGGCTGCCGCCGGAGTCGACGACGTGGTGCTGGTCGCAGCTCTGGCCCTGCACCGCCGGATGACAGAGGCCGAGCTGCGCCACGCGCTCGGCGATCGTGTCTACGACGCGTTCGCCCCTCACGGGCTGCTCACCCAGCACGACGCCGAAGATCCCGGCGCGCTCGAGCACCTCGGGACCACCGAGCTCGGCGAGGACGTCGAGATCAACCGTCGGGCCGCCACCTCGGATCTGCTGGTCTACGTGAACATCAACCTCGTGGCGATGGACGGCGGGCACAAGTCGGTGGCCACCGGCCTTGCCTCGTACCGCAGCCTCCGCCATCACCACAATCCCGAGACCATGCGCCACAGCCGGTCCTTCATGGACCAACACCACTCGGAGCTGCACAGCTCGAACTGGCGGATGGGGCGGCTCATCGCCGACAGCGGGGTGAAGATCTTCCAGATCGAGACCACCCTCGACAACGACGCGTTCCCCGAGCAGTTCCGCTTCCTCCAACGCCGCGAGTGGGAGTGGCGTCTGGCCGACCGGGCTGCCTTCGTGGCCAGCAGCGCTGCCTTGGCCCACACCCCGCCTCGCCTGGCTCGCAGCGTCCTGCACTCGATCGCGGCGCCGTACCGGATGACCTCGGTCCAAGCCGGCGAGGTCGAAGCGGTGCACCAGGTGACCACCGAGCACGTCCACGCCCAGCAGCTCGTGACCGTCGACGGGCAGAGCGACGTGCTCACCATGGGGCTGCCCTACATCTGCCCCTACAACGTGGGCTCCATCATGAACCCGGTCCTCGTGGCCTGCCTCGGGCTCGGCTACTTCTTCAACCTCTACCGGGGAAGGCCGCTGGTGCGCCAAGGCGGTGTGCTCATCCTCAGCCACCCCACCACCCCTGACTTCCACCCGGGCCACCACCCGAGCTACATCGACTTCTTCGAGGAGATCCTGGCCGAGACCACCGATCCGACGGAGGTGGCCAAGTACGAGGAGGGGTTCGCCACCGACCCGTGGTACATCCACCTGTACCGCACCGGCCACGCCTACCACGGCGTCCACCCGTTCTACATGTGGTACTGGTGCGCCCATGCCCTCGAGCACCTGGGCGCGGTCATCGTGGTGGGCGGCCACCGGCCCACCGTCCGCCGGCTGGGGTTCCGGCCAGCGAGCACCCTGGCCGACGCGCTCGAGATGGCAGCCGACGTCGTGGGGCCGAGCCCGTCGATCACCCACCTCCACGCCCCACCGCTCATGCTGGCGGACGTGCAGTGACCCCCGACCCGACGCTCGTGCTGGCGGACGTGCAGTGACCCACGCCCCACGCCCCAGCGCCCGTCGACCGGCGCGCCCGTCAACCCCATTCCCTGCGCTGCGGTCGGTCGCCGAGGTCGTCGCCGGCGCCGGGCGCCGCGCCCGGACGCTCGGTGGACCACGGCCGTTCCCCTGGGGCGCAGCACAGTGGCCGGGGAGCCTGCCCCGGCCGGTGGCGCCGCAGAAGCTCGGCGCCGACTACCCCACCGCGTGGGCTCGGCGCTACCCGGCTCGCCTGGTGCGGGCGGTGCTGACCGACAACGTCACCCGGCCAGCGGTGCACCTGCTGGCCTCCCCCCAGGTGCGCGGGGACGAGCACCTGGCGCTGGTGGACCCCCCAGCGATCTTCGTCGCCAACCACACCAGCCACCTCGACACCCCACTGCTCGTGTCGGTGCTCCCCGTCGGGATGCGGCACCGTACGGTGGTGGCCGGCGCGGCAGACTACTTCTTCGACCGGCGCTGGAAAGCACATCTGTGGGCGCTCGTGCTCGGTGCGGTGCCCATCGAGCGCCAGCGCGTGTCACGGCGTTCTGCCGACACCACCGCCGATCTGCTCGGCGACGGGTACAACCTCGTCATCTTCCCCGAAGGGGGCCGCACCAGCGACGGCTGGCAACAGCCGTTTCGCGCAGGGGCTGCATACCTCTCCGTGCGCACCGGCCGGCCGGTCGTACCCGTGCACCTCTCGGGCACGGGGCGCCTCCTGCCCAAGGACGGGGCTCGGCTGCGACGCTCGCCGACCACCGTCACCTTCGGCACCCCCATGGCCCCGCGTCCAGACGAGGACGCCAGGCGTTTCGCCACCCGCATCGAAGCCGCCGTCTCCGCCTTGGCCGTGGAGGACACCACCGATTGGTGGCACAGCCGACGCCACCTCGCCGCCGGGACAGCCGTCGCGCGGGCTGGCGGGCCCGACGCCGCGCCGTGGCGCCGGGCCTGGGCGAAGCCACCCCCAGTCGACCGTCGCGACGACCCCGAGCGATGGGCGGTCGAGGAACGCTGACCGCGCACCTGCTGGGGCAGAGGAACGCCGGCCGGGCACGCCACCTGCTGGACGACGCCGGCCGGGCACGCCACCTGCTGGGGCAGAGGAACGCCGGCCGGGCCGAGGCCCGCTACGGTGACCACCCGGAGCAGACCAGCACCGAGGAGGCGCCGTGGGCACCACGATCGAGCCGATCCCCCTGGACGAGGAGCCGTCCGCCCTGGGCTTCGACGAGGACCGCTTGCTGCGCATCGGCCGGCACCTCGACCGCTACGTCGAAGACGGCCGCTTACCGGGCTGGTCGGTGATCGTCGCCCGCCACGGCCAGATCCTGTACCGCGGGCGAGGCGGATGGCGCGACGTCGAGAACCAGCTGGCGGTGCAGGACGACACCATCTACCGGATCTACTCGATGACGAAGCCGATCACCTCGACCGCCGCGCTCATGCTCGTCGAGGAAGGCCGCATCGACCTGCTCGATCCGGTGGCGGAGTACCTGCCCGCCTTCGCCTCCCCGATGGTGTACCGCGGCGGTCCGCCCACCTCGCCGGTGCTCGTCCCGGCCACCGAGCCGATACGGATCTGGCATCTGCTGACCCACACCGCCGGCCTCACCTACGGCTTTCACTTCGTGCACCCGGTAGACGCCATGTACCGCCACGCCGGCTTCACCTTCGGCACCCCACCTCACCTGGATCTCGAAGCCTGCTGTGACCGATGGGCCGGCCTGCCGCTCGTGTTCGAGCCGGGAAGCTCGTGGTGCTACTCGGTGGCCAGCGACGTGCTCGGGCGGGTTGTGGAAGTCGTGGAGGGCCGGCCGCTCGACACGGTGCTCGCGCAGCGGATCCTCGGGCCGCTGAACATGGCCGACACCGGTTTCTGCGTCGCCGCCGACCGAGCCGACGACGTGGCCGCGCTCTACACCCCTGAGCCGGGCGCGAGCCGGGTCCGGCGCCTCGACCCGGCGCCGGCCGTGCCCACGGCCACACCCACCTACCTCTCCGGCGGCGGCGGCCTGTTCTCCAGCATCGACGACTACCACCGCTTCCTTCGCGTGGTGGTGGGCGGCGGCGAGAGCGACGGGACCCGCCTCCTGTCGCCGCGGACCGTAACCCTGATGGCCGCCAACCACCTCCCCGGGGGAGCGGACCTCGAGCAGTTCGGGCAGCGGCTCTACGCCGAGACGCCCTTCGACGGGGTGGGCTTCGGCCTCGGCTTCTCCGTGCTGGTCGACCCGGTGAAGGCCAAGACCCTCGGCAGCCCCGGCGAGCTGGCCTGGGGCGGCGCAGCCAGCACCGCGTTCTGGGTGGATCCCGCCACCGGCGTCAGCGCCGTCTTCATGACCCAGCTGGTCCCGTCGAGCACGTTGCCGGTGCGCAGCGAGCTGCGGACCTTGGTATACCAGGCGCTGGTGGGCTGACCCGGCTCGCTCGCACCGCCTCCCGGCGCTGGGACCGGGGCTCATACCGCCTGCCGGCGCCTGAGCCGACGGATCCGGTGGCCGTGGCGGCGCCCCTCGATCGCGCCCAGGCGCTCGGCTCGCAGCGTCTGCTCTTCGGCGTCGTCGAGCGCTTCGAGCGTCTTACCGGTAGCCAAGGTCAGCACGGCGTCGGCCAGGGCCGGGTTGCGCGCCAGCACCGGGCCATGGAGGTAGGTGCCGATCACCTTCGCCTGCCACGCCCCTTCGGCGCCCTGGCCGTCGTTACCGGCGCCGCGCACCACGGTGGCAAGCGGCCTCACCCCAGGTCCGAGCACGGTGGCGCCGCTGTGGTTCTCGAACCCGCTGAGAAGGCCACCGCTGGCCACCATGGCCGCCGCCGTGGCCGCCAGCGCCTCGCTGTCGCCGACCGCCTCGGGCGCGAGCGGGACAGCTGTTGGCTGAGCCAGGACCTCGCCCACCGCCCGGGGAGCCGAGCGCTTGGTGGTGAGCGCGTCGAGCAGTCCGAGGCCGGGTCGCAGCTGCGCGTCGGGCCCGGGGAACGACGCTCCGAGCATCTGGAACCCGGCACAGACCGCGAGCACGGTGGCCCCGTGATCTACCGCCCTGGCCAGCCGCCCGTCGCCGAGCAGATGTGCCGAATGCACCTGGGGGCCGTCCTCGCCGCCACCGAGCAGGTAGATGTCGCCCCCGTCGGGAAGAGCATCCTCGGCGTGCACCGCTAGGAGCTCCACCTCGAGCCCGCGCCAGCGGGCCCGGTTCGCCAGCACCAGGGCGTTCCCGCCGTCGCCGTAGGTGCCGAGCAGATCGGGGTGCACCACCACCACCCGCAGAGCCGATGCCCCGCCAGCCCTGCGTGCCCCGGAGGTGCCGTCCACCTTCTCGCCGCGCCCCGCCGACGACGCCGCACCCCGGCCCTGTGGCAGTGGCGCAACAGGCTCCGACGCCCGATCGGGTCGATCACCACGTGCCGGTACCGCCGGGGCTCCCGGGCTCGACGGCGATGCCGGCTGCACTCCTCGTCTCGCTGCCGCCGGGGCCCCCGGGCTCGACACGGGAACGGGTAGCGGTCTTGCTGTGCGCGCGGGATCCGAGACTGCCTTCGGCTCCCGCTGCGACTTCGCCGGACGGGTGAGCAGGTGACGCAGCGCCTGGAACGCCGTGTAGTTCCCGACGTAGTCGAGTGACCGTGCCCCCGCGCCTGCCAGGGCCAACATCTGGTCGACTTCGCTGCGGTGGCCCACGCCGGCGTGACGGAGGCGGACAGCCAGGTCGTGGGCGCGCTCGCCGCTCGCGATCACCAGGCGACCGCGGAGACGCTCGAAGGGCACGTCCCACAACCACGACGGATCCCGTCCGTCGGCCACCTGGGCGTTGATCGCCACCACCACCGGCTCGGTTCCTTCTTCGAGCAGGTCGAGCACCTCGGCCCAGCCCGCCGGGTTCTTGGCGAGCAGCAGCCGCACCTGGTACCCGCCATGCTCGATCCGGGCGAAACGGCCTTCGACGGCGTCGACCTGCTCCATCGCCGCCAAAGCCTGGTCGCCGGCCACGCCGAGCACCTCCGCCGCCACAGCCGCCATGGCTGCATTGGCTCGGTTGCACCTGCCGGGCAGCCCCGTGGTGATCGCCCACCGTCGGCCGTCGGCCAGGACCACTTCGCTCCCATCCAGCCGTGCGGCGGGCACCGGTGCAGCCAGCCCGCAAGTCGGGCAGTACCAGCTGCGATCTCCGACGTCGTCGTAGACGATCTGACCGTCGCAGGCCGGGCATCCCACGGCGTCGCCACGCCAGAGCACGCCGGCCGCTACCCATATCACGCGGGGCGACGCCGAGGCCACCCACGCGACCAGCGGATCGTCGGCGTTGGCCACGACGGTGGCCCGCTCCTGGCGAGCCATCGCGGCCCGCCATCGAGTGGCGACGGCACGCACTTCGCTCACCCGGTCGAGCTGGTCCCTCGAGAGGTTCAACAGGACGACGACCACCGGTCGCACGGCGTCGGCCACGGCAGCCAGGTAGGCCTCGTCGACCTCGAGGATGGCGGGCACCCGAGGTCGAGCCGATGCCAGGGCCACCACGATGCCAGCTGGCAGGTTGGCGCCAGCCGAGGAGGTGGCCACCTGCTTCGCCCCGCCGAGGGCCGTGGCCAGCAGGCGGGTCGTCGTCGTCTTGCCGTTGGTGCCGCTCACCAGGGCCACTGGCCGATCCTCGGCGAGCCGCCGAACCAGGTCCGGCGCCAGAGCCAGGCCGATGCGGCCCCCGGCCACCGAGCCACCCCCCACGCGCAACAGCCGGCTGACCGCCCCGACCGACACCGCCGCGCGCGCTGCTGTGTGCACCCGGACGGCCCCCGACCTCCTCCGAGGGGTTTTTCCCGGTAGGCCTGCCAGGGTGTCGGACCGGCCGCCTGCACCGGCCTCTTCGACGGTCCCGTCGTCCTCGGCGACGCCGGCACCGCCTTCTCCCGCCCCGGTCATCGTGCGCTCACCCCGGTCGTCCTCCTCCCGCCCCGGTCACCGACCCCTCCGCCCAGGCGCTGTGGCCAGAGCCACTTCGGCTGCTGTCGGTGTGACAGCCTCGGTCGCCTCCGGGGGCAGCTGTGACACGACGGAGGCCATGATCTGCTCGGTGGCAGCCACCGGATCCTCGGTCGCGACCTCGGCTACGTCCATCGGCGTCCCGATGCGCACCCGTACCGTGGGTGGATGGGTCACGTTGCCCACGTTCGGGAGCCGAGCCGAGCGGGGCCAGATCACTTCGGTGCCCCAGATGCCGATCGGTACGACCCGAGCGCCGGTCTGCGCTGCCAGCCGGGCGGCGCCGGTACGTCCTCGAAGCACCGGGTCGTAGAAGGCGCCACCGCTCGGGATGGTGCCCTGCGGCATGATCACCACAGGCTCCCCCGCGTCGAGTGCCCGGCGCGCTTCGTGCATCGACCGTCCGGGGTCGCCACCCCGGTCCACGGCAATACCGCCCAGGGCACGCGCCAGCCATCCCACGACGGGGGCATCGAACAGCTCCTGCTTCGCCAGGAACCGTACCGGGCGGCCCATGCCCGCCGCCACCAGAGCCAGTGCCACCACGTCGAAGTAGCTGCGGTGGTTGGCCACCAGCAGCACAGGACCGCGAGCTGGCACACGCTCGATCCCCTCGATGTCGAAGCGGGCGTAAGGGAACGCCGCTGGCCGCGCACCCAGCCGCAGCAGGTGGTAGGGCTCGAGGCCCGCCACCTTCGGCACTCCCGGAGGGCGGTCCCAGTGCTCGACCGGCCAGCGGGCCAGCGTCGCGGCCAAGCGCAACCGGATATCGGGGTGCACCGCATGGGCCGAACCCACACTCGCCAGCAGTGGCACGTCGAAGATGCTGTCGGAGTATGCATGGCTGGCGGCCAGGTCGACCTGGTGTGCCGCCGCCCAGCTCCGCACCGCGGCCAGCTTGCCGACCCCCCATACGAACGGCCCCGCGATCCGGCCGGTGTAGCGCCCCTGGTCGTGCTCGTAGCAGGTGGCGACGACGTCGTCGAGCCCGAGCGTGCGGGCGAAGGGGGTCACCAGATCGGCTGGAGAGGTCGTGGCCAGCACGAGCTGCCGGCCTTCCCGGCGATGATCAGCCAGCACGCCGAGGGCATAGGGCGCCAGCAGCTCGACGAGCTGTGGCGCGGCCACCTCACCGGCACGACGGACCACCTCTACCGGCCACCCCCGCACGAAGCGCACCGCTGCGCGCACCAGGGCCATGAACGCCACGCTCTCCCCTACAGCCTCGTACACGCCGTAGAGGAGCCCTTCACCGGGCAGGCTCATCCGACCTTCGAACAACCCTTCGCCACGCATGGCGGCGCTCAACACGAGACCGCTGGCCCCCGCCAGCAGCGTGCGATCGAGGTCGACGAACACTGCCGAGCCCGCGTGGCCCACGGCGGTCGACCTGGTGGACGGTGCGCAGCGCCTGAGTGCCGCGGGTTCTCGCCCCGGGGGTTCTCGTCTCGGGAGCTCTCGCCGCGGGGGTTCTCGCTTCGAAGCCCTGGCGGCCACGGGAGGCCGCTGCGCCCGCCCGGCCGGTCCTACCCTGGACGGTGCGCGGCGCCTGGGTGCCGCCGGCGCCTGTCTCGGGGGTTCTCGCTTCGACGTCGCGCCGGCCATGGGCCGCACGATACAGCCACCGTCGCCGCGAACAGGACCTCGCCTCCCTCGCAGGGCCGCAGCGCGACGATCGCCGGCGGCACCCCGCCGATGCCCGTGGCTCCCGGCGCCGTGCAGCCTACCTGCCTCCAGACGCGGCGAAAGGACCGGAGGGGGGGAGCCCGGTCCTTTCGCATGACTCGACAGGTAGCGGAGGGGGGGGTTTCCGGCTCCCTGTGGTCTGAGACCATTGTGCACCCTCGAACGTGATCAGTCAAACAGGTATGAGAGATATTTGCTATCGTTATTTCCGATGGAACTGCGTCACCTGCAGGCGTTGATCGCCGTCTCGGAGTGGCACTCCTTCTCGGCTGCTGCCGATGCCATGGGCACGGTGCAGTCCAACGTGTCGGCCCACGTGGCCCGCCTCGAACGCGAGCTCGGGGTCACCTTGATCGAACGATCCGGCGGGCGGCTCACCAGCGAAGGCGAGGTCGTCGTGTCACGGGCGTACCGGATCTTCGGCGAGCTCGACGCGCTTGCCGCCGACGTGAGCGCGCTCCGCCAGGAGCTCGCCGGGACCGTGCGTGCCGGCATCATCGGCACCGTGGCGCGCTGGGTCGTCACCGCACTGCTCTCGGATCTCTCCGCCCGCCACCCGAAGCTCCGGCTGGTGGTGTCCGAAGGATCGACCATGGTGCTCGAGCCGGCACTCGGCGCCGGCCGACTGGACCTGGCCCTGCTGAGCGCACCGGTTCCCGGCCGCGAAGTGAGCTTCGAGCCGCTGTTCGAAGAGGACATCGTGCTCGTCGTCGCCGCCGACGACGATCGATGGGCCGAGCGGCGGTCGATCATGGTGAGCGAATTGGGAGACGAACCGCTGCTGCTCCCGGCGACAGGCACCCCCTTTCGCATCGAGATCGACCAGGCCCTCACCCAGGAGCAGGTCGCGTTGCGCCCCCTGGCCGAGCTCGACGGGGTGCGACTGATGGCCTCCCTGGTCTTCGAAGGATTCGGTCCAGCCATCCTCCCGGCGAGCGCCGTCCCCACGCACCTCCGTGATCGCTTCCGGTCCATCCCCATCACCGGCATGCCCCCGCGCATCGTGGGTCTGGCCCTGCGCAGCCGGGGGCTGCCTTCCGCGCCGGCCCGGGCCGTGATCGACGCTACCCGTCGGTTGGGCAGGGGACCGGGCACGCTGCCGATGGG
>JAKAQW010000090.1 GCA_021819525.1 Actinomycetes bacterium | reverse complement strand
CCATCACGTCCGACGGCGGCGCCTTCACCTACAACGGCACCTCGTGGACACCGGCCCAGTCCATCGATCCCTCCGGAGCGTTCAAGTCGGTGTCGTGCACCTCGTCGGGGTTCTGTGTCGCCATCACCTCCGACGGCGGCGCCTTCACCTACAACGGCACCTCGTGGACACCGGCCCAGTCCATCGATCCCTCCGGAGCGTTCAAGTCGGTGTCGTGCACCTCGTCGGGGTTCTGTGTCGCCATCACCTCCGACGGCGGCGCCTTCACCTACGGCTCACAGCACTTCTCGGTCACGGTCACCGGCCGAGTCAGCACCGCGGGAGCACCCGTGTGCCAGGCGCTGAAGGCGACCTTGGCGGTGGTCCCCGGCCAGATGCCGCTGACGCCGCTGGTGTCGGTCCAGCGCGTGCAAGCGTGGCCGGTGAGCACGGCACTCTGCTCCTGAGCCGGCCCCGGCGCGAGAGGGCGGCAACGCCGGAGAAGGCAGCCCGCTCGACGCCGGCCTCTCCACGCACCTGTGGCTCGACGCGCTCTTGCACAACGTGCGAGAACGCGTGCTTCACACGCCGGGCGTCGCGACACCGAGCGGGCAGCGAAGGCACGGTGCAACGCTACCGCGCAGGCGTCGGGCGGCAACTGTGCCGGCTCGATATCAGAGTCCGTGATCCAGTGGTCGTGCACAGCACAGCCGGAGAGTGCCGGCTCACCCAGGCCACGACGCCGGTGTCGGGGTTCGGGCACATGAGCTCGGACACGACCGGCGCTGCGCTGCCAGGCGAGGTTCGTCGGTGCGGGCGGGCACATCGAGCTCGACCCCGCCTAGGGGTCCGAAACGGGCCAGGAGCGCTTGGGCCAAACCGGTGGAGCCCGCCGGTACGCTCACGACATCGGTGAGGGTGGCGCGGATCTCGGACTCCATGGATTGGCCATGCTACGCGGCGCCGTGCCAGACCGAGCCCGGTCGCGGACGGTGAGCTCGGCGGGACCCGACCGTCAGGCGGCGGTCTTGAGCCCGGCGCACACGTCATGCAGCGTGGGCGCGTAGTAGATGTGGCCGGCCAGAGACACCTGGTAGCCCGGGGCCGACGGAGAGGGCAGCGACTTGCCCACCACCACCGGGTTCGTGAGCGCGCCCGAAGACCCAGCTCCGCTGCCGGGAACGCTCCCCGCGGCGCCGACCGTGAAGGTGCTGACGGTGAACAGCCGGGGGAAGCTGGCACCGTCCAGGCCCCTCACGAAGCTCATCACCTGGCCGAAGGTGCCGGCCAGGGTCAAGGTGACAGCCACGGAGTCGACGCCGGCGCCCGACGTGGACGCACCCCAGGTGAGGCTCGGGATGCTGGGCGCCCCCGAGTGCTGGGCCAGTGCGCCCACGTCGAGGACGAACTGGCCTTCGTCGAGCGCCGGCGGCACCTCCTGCAGCACATGGCCGAGCGTGCCGCAGTTCGAGACCTGCTGCGCCTTGTCGTGCTGCAAGGCGACGATGTCGGCCTGCAAGACCCGCTCCTGGAGGGCCAGCGTCTGTCGCTGGGCGTCGAGCGCGGAGAGCTTGTGCCCTTCGGGCAAGACGAACGCCAGCATGAGTGCCAGGACCACCACCACCGTCGCACCAGCCACGGCGATGGGTGTGCGATACGGCTTCAGCTGCTCCATCACTTGGCTCCTGCAGTCGTGGTCGGTGTCGTCTTGACCGGTGTCGTCTTGGCCTTGGCCGGCGATACGCCAGCCGGCACCTTCGAGGCCGTCGCCCGTGGACAGCCCGGCACCGGATCAGCCGGGTCGTAGCAGCCCTGCTTGGCGAGGCTCGAGAGCGAGAGCACCGGGATGGTCGTCTGGAAGGTCACCACCGTCGAACCGTTGGTGGTCGGGCACGTCGGCCCGGTCGACTGTGGTGTCCCGAACATCGGCGCCCCGATGTCGCCGATGAAGGCGGCGTACGGGTTGCAGTTCACGTTGCCGGCGTAGGTGCCCGAAACGGTCGCAGAGACCGTGCCGATCTGCCCGGGCACTGTGGTCGAACCCGTGGCGGTGGTGGTGGTCGCGGTGGTGCCGGGCGATCCCGAGCTGCTCCGTGTGGTGGCGGGAGCGATGGCGGTGCCGGTGAAGCCGGTCACCGCCAGCTGGTCGGGGTTCATACTGGCGAGGTTGGCCACCACCGCGTACCAGTCGGGTACGTCGATGGTCAACGAGCGCACCTTGGACTCCGCCGTGCGCACGGTGTCGGCCACGGCCAGAGCGTCGGAGTAGGCGGGCTTCTCGGCGTTCAAGGTGGCTATCTCCGCGTCGAGCGTCCCCAGCGCGTGCTCGGCGTCGTGCACCTGGTAGAAGCGCAACCCACCCACACACAGCGCCAGGCCCAGCACCACCGCCGCGGCCAGGGTCACCTTCCGGGTGATCCGGCGCACCGCGGCCCGGTGGACGAGCTCCGGGGGAACGAGGTTGAACTTGCGGACAGCCGGGTTCGCCTCGGGCAGGGCCAGCCCGATGGGAGCACAGAGCACCGGGTCGATTGCCGCCAGCAGCTCGGGAGTGGCGTCCACCTGGGACACATCCAGACGCGCCAGCGCAGACACCACTTCGACGGGGATCCCGAGCTGAGCCCGGAGCTGCTCCACCAAGCCCCGAAGCCGCGCACCGCCGCCGGTCATCGACACCTTCGCTACCGGCGCCCGGTCAGGGAGCGAGGAGAAGTACTGCACCGAGCTGCGGATCTCCGAGACCAGCTCGGCCAGCGGCTCCTGGACCGCCACCTCGGCCGCGTGCACCTGGGGGACCGGCTCGCCCAGGCGGCGCTTCACCGCTTCTGCGTCGGCATACGGCAGGTCGAGGGCACCGGCGACAGCAGCGGTCGCGGCGTTGCCACCCAGGCCGATGGTACGGACGAACTGGGGCCGGCCCTGTTCGTGGACGACCACCACCGTCAGCCCGGCTCCCACCGACACCACCGCCTCGGGCTGGTCGGCGGCGGAGCCTCCGACGTCGACCAGCGCCCGGACCAGCGCCGAGGAGACCAGGTCGGCTCCTGCCACCTCCAGGCCCGCGCCTTGCACCACGTCGACCACGGCATCGACCAGGTCCCGGTGGGCGGCCGCCACCAGCACCCGGCGCACCGTGGCGCCGTCGGGAGCCTTGTGGTCGGCGAGGACCTGGGAGGCCAGGATGGTCTTGTCCGCGGGGAACGGGATGACGTCCTCGGACTGGAACCGCACCGCGCCCTCGACCTCGTTGTCGGGCACGTGGGGCAGCTCGATCTCGCGGGTGATGGCCCGCAGGCCGGCCAAGCCGACCACCACCGCCTTGGTGTCGAACCCGACGTTGCGCCACAGCCGGCTGATGGCGTCGGTCACCGCGGTGCGGTCGTGGATCTCGCCGTCGACGATCGCGCCCGGCGGGAGTCCCACCTGGCCGAAGCGCAGCAGCACCGGCCGGCTCGGACCGACATCGAGCTCGACGGCGCGCACAGCACTGGCACCGATGTCCAGCCCTACGACGTGTGCCATCTCACATCTCCTCTTCCATCCGACTCGGTCGGGATTGGGCGCCAGCAGATCGTGGTCTCACCCACCTGGCTCCCGACCCGTCTACGAGCACGGAACAACGGGTTGCTCCCCCGGATCGGACCCACGGCGCTCACCGCGCTACGGGCTCCAGGTCAGAAAATTCTCGTCCTTCAGGTGCCAACGGCATCCCGGGACCCGAACTTGAGGCTCGGGGCTGCGTCCTGACGCCGGAGCGAACCTGGGCGCTGCCGGCCGAACCCTTGCAGATCAGCCGCTCCTCGGACCTCCGTGCACCGCCACCTGCCAAGTCCCCGCGCCTCGTCGGGTAGGCCACGGCTACGGCCAGCACCATGCCGGCGGTCACCCCGTACCACCACAGCCACCACGCGCCGTGCAGCTCGGCACCGGCACTGGTGGCCATGGCCGCCAAGGCCACCACCCCCAGTCGAGCTCGGCTGGTCGTGCCGGCGGCCACCACCGCCACCGCCAGCGGCGGCCACAGGTAGAACGGATCCATCACCGACTCGGTGAGGCACCGCAGCGCAAGGGCCGCGGCCAGGGCCCATACCACCAGCGTCGGGTCGCGACGTCGCTTCGCCACCCACGGGGCCAGCGCGGCGGCCAGCACCACCGCCACCACCCGGCCCGGCCCGGCGGCCACCGCCAGCACCGTGCCGTGACCGCCGAGCGACGGGGCCAGCGCCGTCCACGGGGTCACGTGGTCGATGAGTGGGAAATTCGGCTGGTCCAGCAAGGCGTGCAGCGTGTCGCGGGGGGCGGCGATGAGCGGCACCACCAACACCGCCACCGACGGCACGGCACTGCGCACCATGAACCCGACCAGCCGGCGGGCTCCGAGCACAGCGGCCAGCACCGGCAGGCCCAGGAGGACCAGGGGCTGCACAGCCACGGCGGCGCCGGCCAGCCAGCCGGCGCCTACGACCCGGCGGTCCAAGGCGAACACCAGCGCGTAGAGCAGCAACCCCATCGCCACCGCGTCCTCGGGATGGCCCCAGATGGCATCCACCGGGAACAGCACCGCCGCCCCCGCCCCCACCAGGACCGCCCGCTTGGCCCGGCCGACCCCCAGACGCTCGGCCAACCTGTCGGCGCCGAACAGCGCGAACGAGGCGGCTGCCACCTCGTACGGGCCGAGCACCAGCCAGGCGGTGGGGTGGGGCACGGGGTACGGAAAGCTCGCCGTCAGGTGCAGGGCGTCTGCCACCAGCGCCACCGGGGCGAGCAGCAGGGCAGCGCCGGGGAAGGAGACCAGGCTGGTGCCCGCGGCGTAGATACCGCCGAAGTCGCCCCACACGATGGTCTGCGCCGAGCGCAGCGTGCCCCAGATGTCGCCCGGAGTCCGCCACGAGGACACCCCGTAAGGGTGGAGATGGTGGGCGAACGAGCACACCATGGCGCCAGCACCGTGAGATGCGCCAGGTTGACAGCCGGGGGTGTGGACCTGCCAGACCAGCGACCAGACCATGGCGCCGGCCACCGACACGGCCAGGGCCACCAGCGGCACCACCCGGCGCTTCACAGCCAGCCGCAGCGCAGACCGTGCGCCCGCGAGCCCGGACGCACCGCCGGCACCGCTCCCTTCGGCGACAGCCGCCGGGGCCGGGGCAGCCGCCGGAACGGCCGACGACCCAGAAGTACGCGAGAGCGTGGTCATCCGAGGGAGCTCACGTGCTTCAAGTACTCGAACATCGGCAGGTACATGCTGATCACCATGACGCCGACGCCTGCCCCCATGAAGACCGTGAGCATGGGCTCGAGCAGCGACGTGAGGTTCGCGACGGTGTTCGCCACCTCGCCGTCGTAGAACTGGGCGACCTTGCGCAGCATGGCGTCGAGCGCGCCGGTCTGCTCGCCGACCTCGACCATCTGCACCACCAGCGACGGCACGACGTCCTCGTGGTCGCGCAGCACGTCGGCGAAGCTCCGCCCCTCGCGCACACCGGCTTTGGCGTCTTGCAGGGCATCGGACACCGTCTGGTTGCCCGTCGCGTCGCTCACGATGTCGAGCGACTCCAAGATCGGCACGCCGGCCTGCACCAGCGAGGCGAGCGTGCTCGCGAAGCGCGCCAGGGCGACTTTGTGCATGAGCGGGCCGAACACCGGGGGCCGCAGCTTGAGACGGTCCCAGCGGCGCCGGCCGGCGTCGGTGGTGATCCAGCGCCGCAGGGCCACCACTCCAGCCGCCACGACCGCGACCACCACCAGCACCCACCAGCTGAGCAAGATGGCCGACAGGTGGATGATCACCTGGGTCGGCCCGGGCAGCGTGGCGTGGAGCTGGGTGAAGATCTTCTCGAACACCGGCACCACGAACACCAGCAGGGCGACGAAGATGACGACCATCACGCTCACCACCACCGCCGGGTAGGTGAGCGCTGTGCGGATCTTCCGGTTCAGCTCGGCCTGCTTCTCCATCGTCGCGGCCAGATCCAGCAGCACCGCGTCGAGGCTGCCACCCACCTCGCCGGCTTGGACCATGGTGACGAAGAGCTCGTTGAAGACCTTCGGGAACCGGGCACACGCTGCCGAGAGGGACGAGCCGTGCTCGACCTCGAGGCGGACCTCGCCGACCACCCGGGCCAGCTCCTTGTTGTCCACCTGGGTGGCCAAGATGGCCAGGGCCCGCACCACCGACAGGCCCGAGTCGATCATGGTGGCCAGCTGCCGCGTGGCCACCGCCAGCTCGGCCAGCTTCACCCGGTCGGTGATCCCGGGGATGGCGATCTCCATGTTCGCCTTCAGCCGCGAGCGCGGCGTCACCGAGATGGGCAGGTACCCCATCTCCCGGAGCCGGCCGGCCACCAGGGCAGTGGAGTCGCCTTCGAGCTGGCCCTGGACCAGGTTGCCCGAGCGGTCGCGGACCTTGTAGTCGAACGTGAGTGCCATGGTCGTCCCTTACGCGCTCAAGTGGTTGCGGAGGTCGGCTTCGTTCCGGCAGCGCTCGAAAGCCACCGCTTCGCTCACCCGCCCGGCGTGCACCAGACGGGCCAGTCCCTGGTCCATGGTCTGCATGCCCCACTGGGCGCCGGTCTGCATGAGCGAGTAGATCTGGTGGGTCTTGCTCGAGCGGATCAGGTTGCGCACCGCCGAGGTGCACACCATCACCTCGCAGCACGCGGCGCGCCCGATGCCGTCCGCGGTCACCACCAGCTGCTGGGTCACCACCGCTTCGAGCGACCCGGCCAGCATGGTGCGGACCTGCTCCTGCTGGGAGGTGGGGAACACGTCGACCACCCGGTCGATGGTCTGGGGGGCGTCTTGGGTGTGCAGCGTCCCGAAGACCAGGTGCCCGGTCTCCGCAGCGGTGAGCGCCATGGAGATGGTCTCCAGGTCACGCATCTCACCGACCAGGATGACGTCGGGATCCTCGCGCAGCACCCGCTTGAGCGCCTCGGCGAACGAGGCGGTGTCCTGGCCCACCTCGCGCTGGTTCACGATGGAGCGCTTGTGGGTGTGGAGGAATTCGATGGGATCCTCGACGGTGATGATGTGCAGCGGCTTGGACGCGTTGACGATGTCGACCAGCGCGGCCAACGTGGTGGACTTGCCCGATCCGGTCGGCCCGGTCACGAGCACGAGCCCCCGACGGAGCTCGGCGAAACCCCGCACTGCTTCGGGGATGCCGAGGGTGTCGAAGGGCGGGATCTCGTGGGGGATGGCCCGCAGCACGGCAGCCACCGTGCCGCGCTGGAGGAAGACGTTGACCCGGAAACGGCCCACCCCGGCGATGGAGTGCGAGGTGTCGAGCTCCTTGGATGCCTCGAACTGCTCGCGCTTGGACTGCGGCAGGATCCCGAAGACCATGTCGCGGATCTGCTCGTGGGTGAGCTTGGGGCATCCTTCGATGGGCCGGATGGCGCCGTGGAGCCGGATGCAGCCCGGCATCGCCGTGGTGAGATGCAGGTCCGAGGCGCCGACGCTCACCGCGTAGCGCAACAGGTCATCGATGTGCAGGGGCAGGCCCGACGCACCGTCACCGACCCCCGGCGCCAGGGCCAGGGCCGTGGGATCCTCCGCTGGTGGGGTCGTCACGACCCGAGCCGCCGCGACGGCGACCGGGCCGGATCGGCGTGCAGGGTCGCCTGGCGCCACGAGAGGGTCGCCGGCTGCGGGGGGTGGCGAGGCGGGCGGCTCGCCGAAACGGGCGACCGTCAGGGGGTCGGCCAGCACCGGCACCACCTCGTAGCCCACCAGCGCCGACAGAACCCGCAGGTCGTCGGCGGCAGGCGGCTCGCCGAAGGCCACCGCCAGCTGGCTGCCGTGTAGGCGAAATCCGACGGCATGGTACTCGAGCGCCAGGTCGCTCGGCACAGCACGGCGCGCTTCGGCACTCGGGGGATCGAGGTCGAGGTCCACCACGGGCAGCTGGGCCAGCTGGCTCATGGTGCCGAGCACGACGTCGCGGGCCACCGTCTCGCGGCCGATGAGCACGGCGGCCAGGGAGCCGGCGCCGGCACTGGCTGCGTCGAGCGCAACGCGCATCTCTCCTTCGCCGGCCAGGCCGGCGCCGACGAGTGCCTGGGCGAGGCGTCGGTCGAACTCGTCACGCACGACGGCAGAGGGGCTCATGCCACCACTCGCAGCACTTCTTCGAGGGTGGTCTCCCCCTCCAGCGCACGGCGAAGGCCGCTGCGGCGCAGGGTCACCATGCCTTGGCTGACCGCCAGGCGGTGGATATCGGCGGCGGAGCCTCCTTCGACGATCATGTGCTCGACCTCCTCGGTCACGACCAGCAGTTCGACGAGGGCCTTGCGCCCCCGGTACCCGGTTTGCGCGCACGCCGAGCAGCCCACGGCGCGATACAGCGTGGGGGTCCGCGTCCCGGCGAACAGCTCCTCGGGGCTCCATCCGGCTGCTGCCACCTCGGCCTCGGTCACCTCGAACTCCTCGCGGCAGTGGACGCACAGCCGCCGGGCCAGCCGCTGGGCCAGCACCGCGGTGGCGGCCGCCGACACCAGGTACGGCTCCATGCCCATCTCCACCAGGCGCATCGGGGTGCTCGCTGCGTCGTTGGTGTGCAAGGTGGCGAGCACCAGGTGCCCGGTGAGCGCGGCCTCTACCGAGATCACGGCCGTCTCGCGGTCGCGGATCTCGCCGACCAGGACGATGTCGGGGTCAGAGCGCAAGATCGAGCGCAACGCCGAGGCGAAGGTCAGCCCGGCCCGGACGTTCAACTGCACCTGGTTGATGCCCTTGATCCGCAGCTCGACAGGGTCTTCGACGGTGATGATGTTCTTCGTCGGCGAGTTCAGCGCGGCCAGGGTGGCGTACAAGGTGGTGGTCTTGCCCGAGCCGGTCGGTCCGGTGACCAAGATGGTGCCGTAGGGCTTGGTGAAGATGCCGCGGTACTGCTCGAGCATGTCCGGATCGAACCCGAGCTCCTCGAAGCTGAGGACGACGTTCGACTTGTCGAGCACCCGCATGACGATCTTCTCGCCGTAGATGGTCGGCAAGGTGGCCACCCGCAGGTCGATGCCCCGGGTCCCGACCGTGAGCGAGATCCGCCCGTCTTGGGGCACCCGGTGCTCGGCGATGTTCATGTCGGCCATGACCTTCAGCCGGGTGGTCACCGCGGCGGCGATCGAGCGCGGTGCGGTCGACATGTCGTGCAGGACGCCGTCGATGCGGTACCGGATGCGGAGGTTCTCGGCAGTCGGCTCTACGTGGATGTCCGAGGCTCGCTCGTTGAGCGCCTGGAGCACGAGCAGGTTGACGTAGCGGACGATCGGTGCGTCGTCGACCGCCGCCGTCAGGTTCTCGATCTCCTCGCTGCCGGCGTCCTGGGCCAGCTCGCCTGCCGCGGTGAAGGCCATCTCCGCCGCGCTGCCGCCCTGGGTGTAGGAGCGCTCGATGTAGGTCTTCAGCTGGCTACGCGTGGCGACCACCGTGGTGAACTGCCGCCCGAGGATGGTGCGCAGGTCGTCGGCGGCCAGCACGTTGGTGGGATTGGAGGACGCGACCACCGGCACCCCGTCGCGGTAGCCGATGACCAGGACACCGTGGTAGCGCGCCGTCGACTCGGGCAGGGCGTAGGCGGCGGTCATGTCGACGCCGGCCAGGTCGAGGTCGACGAACTCCAATCCCATCTCCTGGGCCATCGCCCACATGAGGTCGGCTTCGCCGACCAGGCCCAGACTGCTCAGGGTCCGGGCCAAGCTCTGCCCGGTGCGCTGCTGCTCGAGCAGCGCCTTGCCCATGGCATCCGCCGACACGCGGCCACCAGACACCAGAGCCCGTGCCAGGGGGGGGAACGAGGCCATTTCACCGGTGGTCTCGAAGGCGCCGACCACCTCGTCGACCAGATCAGCAGTGGTGTCGACTGCGGGCGGTGGCGGTGGTGCAGAGAGCCGAGGGGGGTCTTCCAGCGCTGGCGCTGGTGGTGGTGGTGATGGTGATGGTGATGGCGGCGCAGAGAGCCGAGGAGGGTCCGCCAGCGCTAGCGGCGGCGGCGGGGGGGGTGGTGGTGGTAGTGGCGGTGGGACAGCTGGTGGAGATGGCACCCCCACGGCGCCGACCGGTCGTGCTCGCTCGCCGCGATCGGTGAGGTCGAGCGCGTCGACCAAGGCAGCCGACACAGGATCAGGCGTGCGACGATCGCCGCCCGGCGCCACGTCGCTTGGAGGAGGGGCGAGCACCGGGCCGGCCGGCGTCGAGAGCGGCGCACCCGGCGCATAGACGCGGTCGATGCAGCGGTCGATCTGCTCGGAGCGGGCCACCACCGAGATGAACTCCCGACCGACGGTGGCTCGCAGGGTGTCCACCGCCACCACGTCGGTGGGATCGGCGATGGCGATGACCGGGGCACCGAACTTCCGGCCGATGGGCACCACGTGGTAGCGGGCAGCGAGCTGACGGGACAGCACCTTCGCCGCGCTCGGATCCACCCGGTAGGTGTCGAGGTCGACAAGCTCCAGGTGGTGCTCGCTCGCGAGCACCCTGGCGACGTCGGCATTGCTCATGACTTGACCATCGGCACGTCGGTGGCCGACATTGAACAAGACCACGTAGAGTGCCGCTCATGCCATTTACCACACGTTGTGCGGTCAGGTGCCTCCGATCGTGCTCCTGACGGTGGCGGTGCTCGGGTTAGCCATCGGGTCGTTCCTCGACGTCGTGGCCTCCCGGCTGCCGCACGGAGGTTCGCTGCTCCGACCTGCCTCCCACTGCCCGACGTGCCAGACCGTGCTCCGATGGCGAGAGAACGTCCCGGTCCTCTCCTGGCTGGTGCTCCGCGGCCGCTGTCACACCTGCGGCGCCACCATTGCTGCACGAGTGGTGGTGATCGAGGCACTGACCGCCATCGCCTTCGGCGCCGTAGCGCTCGTCGTGGGGCTCAGCTGGTCGATCCCCGGGCTGTGCCTGCTCGTCGCTACCGCCCTCGCGGTGGCAGCCGCCGCGGCCGACGACGCAGCGCTTCCCCCGGGCGTTGTCCTCGTGGGCACAGCCGCCGGTGCTGCGGCGCTCGTGGCAGCGACAGCCGCGGACGGCAGCTGGGGGCAAGTGGCCGGTGCCGTCACCGGAGGCGTGGCTGGCGTGGCCGTCCTGGCAGCTGCCAGGACCTGGTCTCGACGCCGGGAACGCATTGGCCACGGGCGGGCGGCACGCCAGGCACCTGGGACGACGGTGCCGTCGAGGGACCGGCCGCTCGGTGCCGTCGACACCGTCGAGATGCTGCTCCCCGTAGGCACGCTGATCGGCTGGCTCGGCGCCACGGCTGCGCTCGGTGCCCTGGCCGGCGCGACCGTGGTGGCAGCCGGCACGGCGATGGTCGCGGCGCGTCGCCACAACCGGCCGCCACCTGCGCCCGAGGCGATCTCGAGCACCCCCCCCGGGTCTCCCAGCACCCGGCGAACCCGGCGGCTGGTGATCGCGGTCGCCGGGATCGCGGCCATAGCCGGAGCCCTCTCCGCACGAGCAGCGAGCGGCACCGCCACACCTCCGCCCCGCCGCGCCCTGAGCGCTACCGTCGCGTCCTCTACGACCCGAAGCGGCCTTGTGGGGACCCGAAGAGCCCCCCCATGGCCAGGCCTCGAAGAGACCGCTCAGGACGCGACGGGCACGAACGCAGCGCGACCGGTCTGCACCACGCCGCGACGCTCGAGCATGACCTTCAGGTCATGGGGGTTCGAAGCGGCTGCCATGGCGTCACGCAGGTCGATGACCTGCTGCTCGAGCAGTTGCACGAGCGCCTGGTCGAACGTCAGCATGCCGTAGTAGTCGCCCTCGGCCATGATCTGGTCGATGTCCGATGTCTGGGCCGGGTCCAAGATGGCCTGCTGGATCCTCCCGTTTATCACCATGACTTCCAACCCCGGGACCCGGCCCCGGCCATCCGCGCGGGGGATGAGCCGCTGGCAGATGGTGCCGCGCAGCGAAGAAGCCAGGCTCACACGGACCTGGGCCTGCTGGTGCGGCGGGAAGAAGTCGACGACGCGGGTGATGGTCTCGGTGGCAGTGGTGGTGTGCAGCGTCGAGAAGACGAGGTGCCCGGTCTCGGCGGCGGTCAACGCGGTGTAGACGGTCTCGGGGTCGCGCATCTCGCCGATCAGGATCACGTCGGGGTCTTGGCGAAGCACGGTTCGCATCGCCGTGGCGAAATTCTCGGTGTCGAAGCCGACCTCCCGCTGGTCGATAGCGGCCAGGTCGTCGCTATGGAGGTACTCGACAGGGTCCTCGATGGTGATGACGTGACAGGGTCGCGTGTGGTTGATGTGGTCGATCATGGCCGCCAGCGTGGTCGTCTTGCCCGATCCGGTCGGGCCGGTGACGAGGACGAGGCCACGTTGCTCGTCAGCCAACCGGCGCACCACGTCGGGCAGCCCGAGATCCGCGATGGTGGCAGCACTCGTCCGCACGCGGCGCATGGCCAGGGCCACCGAGCCGCGCTGACGAAAGGCGTTGGTCCGGAACCGCCCCAAGGTGGGAACCGAGTAGGCGAAGTCGGCCTCGTGGTGACGGCGAAAGGTCTCGAGCACCGCCGGGGACATGATGGACTCGGCGATGGCCTCGGTCTCCTGCGCGCTGAAGCTCGGCTCGTCGCTGAGCGTCCGGAGCGCGCCGTCCACCCGCACCCGAGGTGGTGCGCCCGCCTTCACGTGCAGGTCAGAGCCGTCCAGCTCGCTCAAGAGGCGCAGGAGGCGATCCAGGTCACTACGGTCCATGCTCGGTCATCGGCTCGGCCATGCCTGTCCCTTGACCGATTTCTCGGATCGCCGGTGCCTTCCGGGCCCAGCACACGTGGCCTGACTCCTGACCATAGCGATCACCGTCGTGACCCGTCAGAGGTTCATCGCGACTGCCCCGTGCTGCGCTTTGTGACAGTCTTGGTGATCAATATTCGAGCAATACCAGTTCGTAACGCAACCGCAATATATTCGCGGCACGTTCGTCGCACGCCAGGGGGAGGATGGCGTCATGGAGCCTCTCGTCTTGGAGTCGTGCCACAGCACGTGGCTCTTCGATCCCGAGCGGATGCGCTTTCGCCGCATCCTCAAAGGATTGGAGTCGGAGAGCCACCAGACGGCCACCGGGTGGCGCCCGTACTTCGGGCTGGACATCGACCCCCTCTCGGAGTCCTTCGTCGTCCGGCTGAACCCGGAGGGCACCCGCCTGCTGCGCTCCTGGCGCCATGTGGACCACTGCGCGCAGTGTGGCGGTGAGGCCACGACCGAGCTCTCCCTCGACGACCTGCAGAGCGCAGCTCGCAGCTGACGCGGTCGGCCCCGAGGTCCCGGCCGTCTCCGAATGGTGCTCCTGCGAGGCACCGCTGTGGTGGGCGCGAGCAGCCGGATCGCCGCTCACCGTGGAGCCGCTCTGGCGGCGCTCGAGTCGGTCCCGCAGCGCCGGCGGCATGGTCGTCGCTGCCCATCGGTCCCCAGCAGCGGACTCCACGAGCACCCGAGGCGGACGAGATCCCTGGTCAGTCCGTCGCTTCTCGAACCCGTCTTTCCTTTGTGTGGTGATACCGCTACGCTGAGTCATG
>JAKAQW010000089.1 GCA_021819525.1 Actinomycetes bacterium | reverse complement strand
CCGGCGGTGCGACGCGGCGCGACGCGGCGCGGGGTGTGGTGGTCGCGGTGATGGCTGTGTGGCGATGCTGCGCACGCGGTGGCATGGTGGGCGCAACTCGCTGGGCGGCGGTGCCCGGCTGCCCTCGGAGAAAGGACGCGCCATGGCTCGTACGAAGCTTCGTCACATGCCGGTTCGACTTGCCACCGGAGCCTTCATCGTCAACTCCGGCGTGGGCAAGCTCCAGGCTGACGACGAGACCGCTGCCAGGGTGCACGCCATGGCCAGCGGCGCCTACCCGATGTTCGGGAACCTCGGCCCGGGGTTCTTCACCCGGGCGCTCGGGTCGGCTGAGGTGGCCTTGGGGACGGCGCTGGTGGTGCCGGTGGTGCCCACGGCAGTGGCTGCTGCCGGTCTGACGGCTTTCTCGGCGGGTCTGCTGAGGCTCTATGCCCGCACTCCGGGGCTTCGCCAGGAAGGCAGCTGGCGTCCGACGCAGCAAGGCACGGCTGTTGCCAAAGACGTCTGGCTCCTCGGCATCGGCCTTTCGCTGCTGGCCGACCGGGCTGGTGCCCGGAGGCGCCGGAACCGGGCTCGCCGAGCCAAGGCCAAGTCGGCCAGGGTGAGCTGACGGGCCGAGACCCATGCGGGTGCCGGGGGCCGAGACCCATGCGGGTGCCGGGGGAAGAGACCCATGCGGGTGCCGGGGCCCGAGACCCATGCGGGTGCCGGGGGAAGAGACCCATGCGGGCCAGGAGAGAGGCGGGGGGCGTCCGGTGCCGAGGTCCCCGACCGGTGGTGGGGCGATCGCGCACCTCGGTGAGAGCAGCCGATCGCAGCCTGGCTGTCTCAGGCGAAGACGAGCCGGGTGATCCAGTCGGCCACGAGCGCCGGCTTGGTCTCTCCTTCGATCTCCACTGTCATGGCCCGGGTGAGGTCGACGGCCGTGGGGCCCTTCAGCTCGACGCGGCGAAGCGTGCTGGCTGCTCGGATGCGTGAGCCGACCCGTACCGGGTTGACGAACCGAACCCGCTCGAAGCCGTAATTGACGCCCATCAGCAGCCCCGGCATGGGAGGCAGCGCGGCGGGGATGCTGGTGGAGAGGTGGCTCAGCATCGACAGGGTGAGGAACCCGTGGGCGATGGTCGTCTTCCACGGAGACAGCCGGGCGGCCTTCTCGGGATCGACGTGGATGAACTGGTGGTCGTGGGTGACGTCGGCGAAGGCGTCGATGAGGGCTTGATCTACCGTGAACCAGTCACCGGCGCCCTGGTCGGCCCCTTCGCCGGCGCGCAGGGCGTCGAAGGCGTCTTCGGCGTTCGTGGCCATATCGCTCCCCTGGTAGTGATCGTGCCGACCCGCCGGCGTCGAGCTGGCCCTGGCGTGCGGACCCGCTGGCATCGAGCTCGACGTCTGCGTGGGCGAGGGGGGACTTGAACCCCCACGTCCTTTCGGACACAGGAACCTGAATCCTGCGCGTCTGCCAATTCCGCCACTCGCCCGAGCGGTGCCCGTAGGATAGTCGACGCCGGGGAGCACCCCGTCACGAGGTGTGACGCGGCCATCCGACCTTTGAGCAGGGACGCTGTCCCGATAGGCTGGTCACTCACCATGGGACTGCAGCAGTTCGAGCAGCGCCTCGAGCGCCTGGTCGAGGGAGCCTTCACCAAAGCTTTCCGGTCCGATCTCCAGCCGGTGGAGATCGGCCGTCGCTTGACGCGCGAGATGGATCTGTTGCGACGAGTCGGGGTGAACGGCCTGATCGCTCCGAACGTGTTCGTGGTGGAGCTGTCCAACGACGACGCTTTTCGCTTCGAGCGGTTCTCCGAGGTGCTGGCCAGAGAGCTGGCCGATGCCGGGCGCGAGCACGCCCGCGTCGAGGGCTACAGCTTCGTCGGGCCGGTGGAGGTGGAGCTGCGCCGGAGCCCCCGGCTCCGCGCCGGCCGGTACAATGTCTACGCGGACTTCGTGGAGGGGCCCGGCGCCGTGGCGGCGGGTGTCCTCGTCCTGGCCGACGGGACCCGGGTCGAGATCGGCGAAGAGCCGGTCATCGTCGGGCGCCTGCCTGAGTGCACGATCGCCGTGGGTGACCCGAACGTGAGCCGTCGCCACGCCGAGGTGTGCCGGGTCGGCGACGGCCCGACGGTCGCGGTGCGGGATCTGGGCTCGACCAACGGGACCCGAGTGAACGGTGTGCCCGTCCAGCAGCAGGTCCTGGCTGACGGCGACGAGGTGACCGTCGGCACGACCGTCCTCCGCTACGAAGCCCCATGACCGCACCGGTGCTGGTGGCGACGTCGCTCGACGACCAGAACCTCGTGCGAGCGCTCGAGATCCTGGTGGTGGTGCTGATCTGGCTGTTCTTCCTCCGGGTGATCCGGGCTGTGTGGGTCGAGGTGCGGCCTCCGCGCCCGGCGCCGGCGCCACGGGCGGCTCCTGTCCCAGCGGAGTCGAATGGCCGCCGACCGGGGGGGCGAGACCGACGGCTCCGGCTGCGGGTGCTGGAGCCCGACGAGGCCCGCGGCAAGACGTTCGAGCTGCCCGACGAGGTGACCCTCGGTCGGGCTCCGGGGTGCGGGGTCCGGGTCGACGACGCCTTCACCTCCAGCCTGCACGCACGGCTGTACCGGCGTGACGGCACGTTGTGGGTCGAGGACCTCGGCTCGACCAACGGAACCTGGGTGAACGCCCAGCGGGTGGTCGCCCCGGTCAAGCTCGGACGCGGTGACCTGATCCAGGTGGGTGGCACGGTCTTCGAGGTGCAGCGGTGATCACCCCCAGCCGGATCGCCGGTGCCGGAGGTCGGACGATGGCCCGGGGCCGAGCGAGCGCCGTCGAGGGTCTGCTCAGCGGTGTCGGCCCCCGGGCGACGGCGCAGGTGCAGGCGGTGGGGCTCAGGTGTCGGCTCCTCGGCGTCGGAGGCGGGCGGTGACGGTCATCCGCTCGGGTTCCGCGTCCGACGTCGGGCGAGTCCGGTCGATGAACGAGGACCGCCTGCTCGAGAGCGTGGCGCTCTTCGCCGTGGCCGATGGGATGGGAGGCCACGCCGGTGGAGAGGTGGCATCGGATCTGGCCATCGGTGCCCTGCAGCGGGCATTCACCGCCGAGCCGTCGGAGCGTGGGCTGATCGAGGCTGTGCGCCGGGCCAACCAGGCGGTGTGGGAGCGGAGCCTCGAGGACCCACAGGTCCGGGGGATGGGCACCACCATCACCGCAGCGGCGCTGGTCCCGACGGGTGCCGGGGACCGGCTGGTGGTGGTGAACGTCGGGGACTCGCGGGCGTACCGGTTCGCAGCGGGGGACCTGCGCCAGATGACCCGAGACCACTCGGTGGCCGAAGAGCTCGTCGCGCGTGGCGAGCTGTCGGAAGCGGAAGCAGCGGTCCATCCCCAGCGCCACATCCTCACCCGGGCTCTGGGGATCGGTCCCGAGGTGGAGGTGGACGCTTGGGAGCTGTCGCCGGGCCCTGGGGAGCGCTTCGTGCTCTGTTCGGACGGGCTGACCAACGAAGTCGGCGACGACCAGATCGCGGAGGTGCTCCGCCGGGTGCGTGAACCCCGCAAAGCGGCCGACGCGCTGGTCCGCCTGGCCAATGAGCACGGCGGGAGCGACAACATCACGGTGGTGGTGGTCGATGTGGTGGTGGCCGATCCCGGTCCGGGTGGAGACGAGCATCGAGAGCCGGTCGCGCTGGCGGTGAGCGCCGCAGCGGCTGGTGCCGGAGCGCTGGAGAGCGACGGTACAGGTGCTCGACGAGCGTCCACGTCGACACCAGACCAGTCAGCTGGCACCGACCCGCGTCGAGGGCCTGCCCCGAGCCAAGCGCACGGCGCCGAGCGTCGGGCCCAGACCCTCTCCGGCTCCGAGCCGCCACCGGCGAGCGCGACGGTGCTGGTGCCAGCGGGATCCCCCACGGCTGCGCCGTCCGGCGAAGACCCATCCGGCGTCGACAGGGGCGCCGAGGGGACGGAGGTTGGCGCGCCCTCTGCTCGCCCCAGGGCCACCAGGGAAGCCACGGGCCACAGCGCTGCTGGCGCCGAGCCGGCCGCTGCTGGCGCCGGGTCCGCACCCGAAGGTGAGAGATCGGATCCCATCATGGCCCGCCATGTCACCGGCGCCATCTCCGATGTCATGGGCAGGCCGAGGGTCGCTGGTCGTGCGCCTGCGGTGCCGCCGAAGCGGCGAGCGCGGCGGCTCACCGTGCGGGTAGTGGTCTTCGTGGTCCTGGTGGCGGCCGTAGCGGCAGGGGCGTGGGCCGTGCTGCGGTTCTACGCCGAAGACGCCTACTATGTGGGGCTACGGCACGACCGGGTAGTGGTCTACCAGGGTCGCCCCGGCGGCTTCCTCGGGTTCCGTCCCCATGTCGTAGGGACCAGCTCGCTCACCGCGAGCGAGCTGCTGGTCTACCGGGTGCCGGAGCTGCGCAGCGGGGTGCAGGAGCCCAGCCGCCAGGCCGCCGAGCAGTTCGTGGTCAACCTCCGGGTAGAGAAGTGTGCCGTGGATCCCACGTCCCCGGTGTGCAGCCGGAGCGCCCGGGCCGCTGCGAGCTACGAGAGGTCGAGTTGATGGCGAAGCGAATTCGGTGGGTGGGCGTGGCGATGATGGTCCTCTTCGGCGCCCTGTTCGTCCAGCTGAACCACATCCAGGTCCTGCAGGCCAGCACCTACGCCAACGCGCCGGGCAACCCTCGCACCACCGACGCGGTCACCCAGGACCCGCGGGGGATCATCGAGGCCGCCAACGGCACTGTGCTGGCCCAGTCGGTGCCAGCTCCGCCCAACAGCTTCGGTTACAAGTACGAGCGAACCTATCCCCGAGGAGGGTTGTACGCGGATGTGGTGGGGTACGACTCCCCCATCTACGGCATGGCCGGCGCCGAAGCCACCTTCACCAAGTACCTCACGGCTCACAACGCCCCGGTCACGACGCTCGGCGACCTGTTCACCACCCGCACGGAGACCGACACCGTGACGCTGACCATCGAGCCCAAGCTCCAGCAGGCAGCAGCCGCCGCGCTGGGCTCCACGCCAGGAGCGGTCGTAGCCCTGGATCCGGCGACCGGTGCCGTCGAAGCCATGTACTCCTATCCCACCTACGACCCGAACCAGCTGGCCTCGGTGGACGTCGCCACGGAGCAGAAGGCGTACGCCGCTGGGATCGCCGGCAACCCCGGTGGGCCGAACTTCCCGCCGATGCTGAACACCGCTCTGGACGACACCTTTGCTCCGGGCTCCACCTTCAAGATCGTCACCACCTCGGCCGCCTACCAGCACACCCCGCAGTACGTGCACAAGTCCTACCCGGCTTACACCTGCCTGCCCCCCGGCTCGATCCAGGGCCAGACGACATACCTGTGCAACTACGCCAAGGAGGACTGCGGCGGGGACATCGCCCAGCTCCTCCCGCCTTCGTGCGACACCGGGTACTCGCTGCTCGCCCAGGACATCGGGCCGCAGTACATGTACGACGAGGCCACCGCATTCGGCTTCAACCAGCAACCCCCGATCGACTTGCCGCACTCGCCCTACGACGTGTCGGTGTTCAAGCCCCCCAGCTTTTACCAGCATGCGTTGATCTTCTTGTCGTTCGCTGCGATCGGGCAGAAAGACACGGCCGCCAGCCCCTTGCAGATGGCCATGGTGGCCTCGGCCATCGCCGACCACGGCCGGATCATGACCCCCCATGTCCTAGAGACCATCCGCGACTCCCAGGGGAACCTCGTCCAGCGTTACACGCCCAGTGTGTGGAAGACGCCGGACTCGCCGGCGACGGCCACGGCGATCGGCAAGCTCATGCACCTGGTGGTCACCCAGCCGAACGGCACCGCTTACTTCGACCACTTCAACCCTGCCGACGACGTCGGGGTGAAGACCGGTACTGCCCAGGTCGGACCCCACGCGTCCCTGACCACCAACTGGATGATCGCCATCGCCCCGGTCAGCAATCCGAAGATCGCCGTCGCCGTGGTGGTACCAGACCAACCCGGTCAAGACACCGGAGCCGGCTCGGCCGGCCCGGTCGTGAAGGCCATGATCACCGCGGCACTCGGGCAGTGAGCCCCGTGGCGACGGAGGAGGATCCGATGCATGACGCGTGCCGACCAGCCCACGGGCCTAGGCTCTGATCGGTCATGGAGGTGAACGACTCGCCACGGGTGCTCTCGGGTCGGTACGAACTGCGCCATCTCGTGGCTCGGGGCGGTATGGCCGAGGTCTACCGTGCCCAGGACCGTCTGCTCGACCGGCCGGTAGCGTTGAAGATCCTCTTCCCCGAGCTGTCGGTGGACCGCTCGTTCGTCGAGCGGTTCCGGCGCGAGGCGCAGGCCGCGGCGAACCTGTCGAGCTCGAACATCGTGCCGGTGTTCGACTGGGGGGAGGACGGCAGCACCTACTTCATCGTCATGGAGTACATCGACGGCCATCCCCTGTCGGCCATGTTGCGCGGTGCCGGGCCGCTCCAGCCCGAGCGGGCCGCCGAGATCGCCGCCGATGTCGCTGCTGCCTTGTCGTACGCCCATCGCCACGGCGTCATCCACCGCGACGTGAAGCCGGGCAACGTCCTCATCACCGACGAAGGAGCGGTGAAAGTCACCGACTTCGGCATCGCCCGGGCTATCAACACCGAGGAGAGCCTGACCCAGACCGGTGCTGTCATGGGCACGGCCACCTACTTCTCCCCCGAGCAGGCCGAAGGTCGCCATGTCGACGCCCGCAGCGACCTCTACTCGCTGGGTGTGGTCCTCTTCGAGATGGTCACCGGCCGGCCCCCCTTCGTGGCCGAGTCGCCGGTGGCAGTTGCATCCAAGCACGTCCGTGAGACGCCGCCCACCCCCCGCGAGGTGAACCCGGCAGTTCCCCCTGCGCTCGAAGCCATCATCTTGACCTGCCTGGCCAAGTCGCCCGACGCCCGCTACCCGACCGCCGACGCGCTCCGCAGCGACTTGCTCCGCTTCTCCAGCGGCCGGGCTGTCCAGGCTGGGGTAGGGGCGGCGGCCGCCACGCGGGCCCTCGGTGCGGACTCCCACGCGACGCGAGCCCTGACAGCGTTCAGCGGCACCCAGTCGCTGCCGGTGGTCCCGGGCCCCCCGGTCGACGACGACGACGCCAGCCACACCGGCTGGTGGGTGGCCCTCCTGTTGGTCCTTCTGGTGGCGCTGGGGGTGGTGGTCTTCTTCTTGGGCCGGACGCTCGGGTGGTGGCAGAGCACCGCCGCCCACTCCGTGGCCGTGCCGCCGGTCGCCGGCGACACGGTGCGTCAAGCCACCACGACCCTCGAGCGCGACGGGTTGAGGGTCGATGCCCGCGGTGCCTCGGCGTCAGCCGTGGTGACCAGCACCACCCCCGGTGCCAGCCGTTCCGTGGCGAAGGGCACCACGGTGCTGCTGTTCACCCGGTCGGCGGCGCCGCCGTCGAACAAGGTGTCGGTCCCCGACGAGGAGAACCAGTCGCTGTCGGTGGCCAAGGCGAACCTGCGCGCCGCCGGGTTGGTGCCGAGCGTGCAGTACCAGTCGACCTGCACCCAGGTGAACGTGGTGTGCAAGCAGAGCCCTGTCGGTGGCAGCTCGGTGACCAAAGGCACCACGGTCGACCTCTACAGCGCGCCGCCTCCTACCACTCCGGCCGACGTGCCCATCCCGAACGTCTCGGGGCAGAGCCTGGCTGCGGCCTGCAGCCTGCTGGGCCACGACGGCTTCTCCTGCAGCTCGAACGTGCAGCAGCAGGCCAGCTACACGGTGGCTGCCGGCGACGTGGTGGCCACCCAGCCGGCGAGCGGCACGCCCGAGCCGCCGGGGACCACGGTGGTGCCGGTGGTGTCGACCGGGCCCGACGTGCCCGACGTCGTCGGCGACACCGCAAGCCAGGCGGAGAAGACGCTCACCGCCGACGGCTACTCACCTCAACCCGGTGCCTCGTGCTCCGTGCCCACGGCGATCGTCGACAGCCAGAGCCCGTCGGCTGGCACCAGTGATCCGTCGGGCACGGCGGTGGTGCTCACCTGCGCGCCGACCAGCTCGGGGAGCTCGAGCAGCTCCAGCGGTTCGAGCAGCTCGAGCGGTTCGAGCAGCTCGAGCAGCGGGGGTGGGCTCCTCAGCTCTGCCCAGCGGGGACCGGTGACGGGGAGCCCGCCGCCGAGCGCCGAGTCCCGACCAGCCCCGTCGAGCGCGTCGCCGGGTGGCGCGAGGGGACGTGGCGGGCCGTAGTCCTGGTAGTCGACCGATATCCACTTGGAGCGGAGCCCGAGACCAGCCAATTGGCACGAGCTCCCGGTGCTGGCCGTGGCTGGCTCTCGGGCAAGCTCGACCTGGGCTGCGGCGCCGTACGCAGGGAAGCGCTGGGCTGCCGACCGCCCGGTCAGTGCTCCGGTCGACCAGGTTCAGCCGGTGGCCTTCGGCGGGCGCCGAGCAGCGACACCGAGACCCCTTGGGCTCGGAGGTCGGCACTGATCTTTGCCGCGCAGGCCAGCAGTTGCGGGAGGATCTCGGCGCGCAGGGTGTCGGGGTCAGCCCGGGTGGCATGGACCGACACGTTGATGGCAGCTGCCGCGCTCCCGGTCGCGTCGACGATCGGCACGGACAGCGACCGCAGTCCCTCCTCGAGCTCCTGGTCCACTAGCGCGTAGCCGGCTGTGGCCACCTCTTCGAGCACCGACCGCAAGGTGCCTGCATCGGCAACGGTGTACGAGGTGAGCGGCTCGATCACCACTTCCTGCAGGTACTGCTCGAGCGCGTCGGGGGGCAGGCCGGCCAGCAGCACCCGGCCCATGGAGGTGGCATAGGCAGGGAACCGCGTGCCGACGGCGATGGCCACCGTCATGATCCGCTTGGTGGGGACCCGCACCACGTAGACGATGTCGTCGTCGTCGAGGACGGCTATCGACGACGACTCGTGCACGCTTGCCACCAGCTCCTCCATGTGGGGGGCAGCGACTTCGGGGAGCCCCAGCGTGGACAGGTACGCGTAGCCCAGCTCCAGCACCCGTGGCCGGAGGCCGAAGTAGCGGCCGTCGAAGTGGACGTAGCCCAGCTCCGCCAAGGTGAGCAGGAAGCGCCGGCTCGCCGCCCGGGTCAAACCGGTGCGCCGGGCCACGTCCGAAAGGGTCAGCAGCTGGTGCTCAGGGCCGAACGCCCGGATGACGGCAAGGCCACGGTCGAGCGACCGGACGAAGTCGCTTCGGGGCGGCCCCGAGCCTTCGCCGACTTCGGTGCCCGCAACCCGGTCGTCGTCACGAACCGACACGCGGCCAGGGGCGGTGCCTGGCTGGCGTGGAGCGGGTTCGGGAGCGGCGGCGACGCTGACGGCGTCAGCCAAGGCCGGCTCCCCCAGCACCAGCCCACCGGTCGCTGATTTCGCCCGGGGTGCCGCTGGTGTCGCCCGGGGTGCCGCTGGTGTCGCCCGGGGTGCCGTGCTCCTCGGCCAGGACCTGGCGGACCACCGCCAGCGCCGCATTGGCCGCCGGGACACCGCCGTACACCGCGCTGTGCAACACGACTTCGAGGATCTGGTCCTCGCGCAGGCCGTTGTTCCTGGCGCCGCGGACGTGGAGGGGCAGCTCGTGCAGGCGGCCGAGCACCACCAATATGGCCAGGGTCACACACGACCGGGTGGCCCGGTCGAGCGCCGGGCGCGTCCACACCTCGCCCCAGGCAGTGCGGGTGACGACGTCGGCGAAGTCGGCGGCCATGGGGTCGGGATCGGCCTCGGAGCGTGCCACATGGGCCTCGCCGAGGACCATCCGGCGCACCGCTCGTCCCCGCTCGGCAGGGGTGCCGATCAGATGGTCGACGACAGCGGCGGTGAACCGGTCGGGCTGCTCCACGTTGGCCAGGTGGGCTGCTCCCGGCAGCACGGTCAGTGCGGCCCCGTCGATCTCCGCGGCCAGTGCCAGCGCCATGGCCGGCGTAGCTACCGGGTCGGCTGCCCCGGCTATCACCAGGGTGGGGGCGCCGACGTCGGTGCCGCGCCCACGCTGGTCGGCCTCGGCGATGGCTTCGCAGCACCCGGCATAGCCTTCGGCGTCCACCTCGGTCAGCATGGCTCGGACTTCGCCGGCGACGTCGGGACGGCGCCCGAGGAAGCCGGCGGTGAACCAGCGGCCGAGCAGCGCCTCGCCGAGCGACGCTGCGCCCTCCGCTCGGACGCTTTGCGCCCGGGCCCGCCAGGCGTCCGGCGGTGGGAGATGGGTGGCAGTGCAGGCCAGCACCAGCCGGTCGACCCGCTCGGGCCGGTTGGCTGCCACCCAGAGAGCCACCATGCCGCCGAGCGACAAGCCGCAGAGCGAAGCCCGGTCCACGGCGAGGTGGTCCAGGATCTCCACCACGTCGCCACCGAGATCGGCCAGCTGGTACGGGCCCGGAAACGGGGTGGGGGCACCCCCGTGCCCACGGTGCTCGTAGCGCACCACGCGGAAATGCTGGCGCAGCTGTGGCATCTGCCGATCCCACAGTGACCGGGTGGTCCCCAGGGAGTTGGACAGCACCAGCACCGGAGCCTCGGGTGGGCCCGACACGTCGAAGGTGGGCAATGTCACGGGGTTCGGTCCCTTTCGTCGGGAGGTGCCGGGTCGTGGTGGATGCTGGCCGGCTGCCTGGCGGCTATCGGTCGGAACGGCTGGGTGGCAGTGGTCGGCTGGGCGACAGTGGTGTGCTCGCCGGCGCTCGACGGGGCGGCGGCGAGGGGGTCTGTCCGGAAGGCGGCGAGGGCCCGCTCGATCCACGTCGCCGTCGCGCCGAGATAGCTGGCTGGGTCGGTCAGGCGCTCGAGCTCCTCGATCCCGGCTACGGCGGCCACGACGGGGTCGGCGGCCAGCTCCTTCGCAAAGGCTCTGGCGTCGCTGCCGTTGCAGACGCTCTGCCGGCTTTCGGTGCCGGTGCCGGTGCCGGTGCCGCCGGCATCCTGGGTGCTGCTCGCGGGTTGCTGGCGAGTGGCCAGCCGTCGGGCAGCAGCCGCGGTCCGCTCGGCGGCCTGGCGGCGGCCCAACCGGTCGGCCAAGGCCACGGTGACGGCTTCGGCCAGCATGGCTCCGTCGCCAGCCAGGTTGGCGGCCATTGCGGTCGGCACCACCTGCAGCTCGTCGACGAGCGAGCGAGCACCGGCCACGGCGCCACCTCCGGTGGCCAACAGGTCGGCCAAAGCCCCCCACTCTGCCTGCCAGGCGCCTACCCCACGCTCGTGCTCGCCGCTCAGCGAGCCCAGCACGACCGGCACCAGGGCGCTCGCCCGGCGCCAGGCGGCCGACACCCCCACGCACCTCGCCGGGTTCCGCTTGTGGGGCATGGCCGACGAGCTGCCGCCGGGCTCGAACGCCTCACCTACCTCGTCTTGCATCAACAGCGACACGTCGACGGCGATCTTGGCGGCGCTGCCGGCGACCACGGCCACTGCCGCGGCCAGCGCCGCGACACGCTGCCGGGCACTGTGCCAGGGCAGCACCGGTTCGGCCAGGCCCAGCAGCTCGGCGTACCGGCTCGATACAGCCGGCCCGTCAGAGCCCAGCGAGGCCAGCGTGCCTGCTGCCCCGCCGAGCTGGGCTGCCAGCTGGTCCGAGGCGTGGCGCAGCGTGCCGGCGGCCATCCGGATCCCCTCGAGCCACCCAGCGGCCTTCAGGCCGAAGGTGATGGGCAGCGCGTGGCGCAAGAGCGTGCGCCCGGCCATCAAGGTGTGGCGGTGCTCGTCGGCCAGTGCGGCACAGCCGGCGGCGAGCCCTCCCAGATCGGCCTCGACGATGCCCAGCGCGTCGCGGGCCACCAGCATGGCTGCCGTGTCGAGGATGTCCTGGCTCGTGGCTCCCCAGTGCACCCACGAGGCTGCCTCGTCGGGCAGGAGCTCGCGTAGCTGGTTCACCAGCGGCACCACAGGGTTGGCGTCAGAAGCACCGGCTCGTCCCAGCGTGGCAGGATCGATGGTGACAGCGGCGCAGACGGTGGCGATGGTCTCCGCCACGTCGCCGGGCACGACGCCGACGTCGGCCTCGGCCCGGGCCAGTGCCGCCTCGGCCCGGAGCATGGCGCCGACCCAGGCGCCCGCGCCGGTGGCCGCCTGCAGCTCGGGCGTGGTGACCAGCGGGTCGAAGAGCTCGCCGGCGCTCACGGTCACCAGGCGAAGAACACGGTCTCGGCGTCGCCGCCGAGGTGCACGTCGAACCGGTACCCGTCGGCAGAAGGCCGGGCGACCAGCGTGCCGGTCCGCTCCGCGGGGACGCCGGCGACGACGGGGTCGTCGCTCGGCGGGAGCCACCGGTCGGCGCCCGCTACGCCAGCCCGCGGGGGAAAGTAGATCCGGGTGACGAGGCGCTGCAGCAAGCCCCGCATGAACACCGACAAGTCGGCGTGGGGCGCCTGGCGGTCGTCGACCGGTCCCGGCACCACCGTCGTGAAGTGATAGCCGCCATCGGCGTCTGTCGGGCACCGGCCCCAGCCGGACCACCCTGGCGGGGACGTGTCGGGGTCAGCTCCGGCGGTGGGGAACCGCCCCGACTGGTCGGCCTGCCACAGCTCCAGCACAGCGTCGGGCACCGGGAGGCCATCGGCGTCGAGCACCCGGCCCGTCACGGTGATGGCGTCAGGTCGGCCGGTGTCGACCAGGTCAGGGCAGTTGAGCCACGCCATGCCGATGGAGAGGTACGGGCCGACCGTCTGCGACGGAGAGGGCAGCGGGATCGACGGCGCGCTCATGCCGGGCCCTCCACCGGGGTGGCCAGGTGCCCGCCGACGACCACGTCGAAGCGGTAGCCGAGCGCCCACTCCTCCTCGGTGGTCTCCCAGTCGAAGCTCGCCACCAGCCGGGCCAACGCAGCGGGATCGGTGATCGAGGTGGCGATGGCGTCGTGCTCGATGAGCGGGTCGCCGGGGAAGTACATCTGGGTGACGAGCCGTTCGGTGAACATCCGACCGAACACCGAGAAGTGGATGTGGGCGGGACGCCAGGCGTTGGGGTGGTTGCGCCAGGGATAGGCGCCAGGCTTGATGGTCACGAACCGGTAGGAGCCGTCGGGGCCGGTGAGGCAGCGGCCGGCGCCGGTGAAGTTCGGGTCGAGGGGGGCGCGATGCTGGTCGACGGGGTGGGTGTAGCGGCCCGCCGCGTTCGCCTGCCATATCTCGATCAGCTGGCCGGCGATGCCCCGACCCCGGTCGTCGAGGAGGCGGCCCGAGACGTTGATCCGCTCACCGAGCGGCTCGCCGGGGTGCTGGCGGGTGAGGTCGGCGTCTGCAGGTGTGATGGTCTGGTGGCCGAAGAGTGGTCCGGCGCGCTCGGTCGGACCGAGCGGCAGCGGCACGAGCGGCGCGGACGGCGCCCGGCGCTCGCTGGATCGGTAGGCCGGCGCTCGGTACGGGGGATCGGGCTGGAGCTGGGGTCCGTGGGTGAGGGTCATGGGGTCCTCCGATGTCCGGCGCTCGTCGTGCGGGGTCCGGCGCTTGTCGTGCGGGGTTCGAGGCCGGTCGTGCGGTGGCCGGTCGTGCGGGGTTCGAGGCCGGTCGTGCGGTGGCCGGTCGTGCGGTGGCCGGTCGTGCGGTGGCCGGCGCTCGTCGTGCGG
>JAKAQW010000329.1 GCA_021819525.1 Actinomycetes bacterium | reverse complement strand
CGAGCGCGAAGCCCTTCGCGTTCAGTGATCGGGATGTCGCGACGCTGGCCGGGCTGGCGTCGTTCATCGGAGCCGTGCTCACGGCGGTCGCCCAGGTCGACGACGTCGCCGGCGAGTGGCACTCGCTGCCGGTCAAGGCGGTGCTGAGAGACGGCTCGTTCACCATCGTCCACCAAGCCATCGTCGGGCTGCGAACGGGCGCGGTGGTCGCGTCCGAGGCGCTCAGCCGGTTCACGTCGAGGCCGTCTCGTGCACCCGAGAGGTGGTTCCGTGACGCGTGGCGCGTCGGCCTCGGAGCCGAGCTCGAGCTGGCGACGGCGACAGCGGCGCTGCGGGACCTCGATCGCCTGCCGCGCCAGTGCCGGCTCGCGATCAACGTGAGCCCAGCGCTGATCGAGCGGCCGAGCTCGTCTCGGTGCTCGGCGACGTGGATCCCTCGCGTGTCGTCCTCGAGGTCGGCGCGGAGGTGGGGACCGAGGACCTGAGCCGTGCCTGGCGGGCTCTCACGGCGCTTCGCCGCAGCGGTGTCCAGGTGGCCGTGAACGACGCAGGCCGGGGGTACCGAGGGCTCTCCCGGATCGTCGAGCTCGCACCCGACATCGTCAAGCTCGACCGGACCCTCGTCGGCGGGATCGACTCGGACCCGGTGCGGCGGAGCCTGGCGACCGCGATCGTGGCGCTCGCCGGCGAGATCGGGGCAGTCCTCGTCGCACAGGGGGTCGAGACCGAGGACCAGCTCGAGCTCGTCTCCAAGCTGGGGATCGACCAGGCGCAGGGCTACCTCCTTGGGCGGCCTGGCCCGGTCGACCAGCTCGACCCGGAGGTGAGCCCCACACGGCGGAGCCCGTCCTCACGCAGCGGGGCCACCAGGACGTTCGCCAAGGTCGTCTGGACATCCACTCGGTACCCGGCAGGGCCGAGCACACCCGCGCGCCCGCGGGGGCAACGTTGCTTGAGCTGAGATGGGCCTTCCCGGTGATCCCGTGGGGGCTCCCTCCACTGGTCATCCACCAGCACTGGCCTGAAGGTCCAATCAGACCTCGACATGGGCCACTACCCGGGTCCGCTGTCCCGGTTCAGCGAGGTTTGGACGTCCACACCGTCCACGCATCGACGGCCTCTTTTAGGGTCATGGCCTGAACGACCTCGTGGCGCAGTCCGGCGGTGTGCACGAGTTGGTCGACGAGCCAGCTCGGGAGCTCCTCGTTCGCCGGCGGGCTGGTCGGCGTGAGCCCAGTGCGGAGCTTGCCAAACCGCTCGATTACCTCGGCGAGGGCAACCGTCCGGCGGTTCTTCGGCATGGCGGCCACCCTGGCCGTCATCTCTTCGTAGACCTCGCTGTCGGAGCGGGCTCCCACCGCCCAGACTTCGGCGACCTCGATGGTCGGAGTCGAGTCCGAGTCGGTCGTCGACCGCCAGACGACGCGCCAGTCACGGTCGCCGACAGTCAGCTTGCGCCAACCGATCAGCCCCCCGAGGAGCGGTTCCCCGGCATTGGGATTCTCCTCGAGCAGGAGCATCTTCTTCAACGCCCACCTGAGCGCTTGCGGGTTGCGGGTGGCGAGCCGGTGAAGATCCTCGATCGCCGGGTCGGTCAGCCGGATGTACGCAGCCGGTTCGACGTCGTTCACCCGCGGGCGGCAGCAGCGTCGTCAAGTCGCTCCTGCTGTAGCTCTTCCCGGCTGAACCCGAAGGTGGCGATGACGTCATCGAGGTCCGTCCGATGCCCACTATCGGTGGCGGCCCGGCTGAGCACCAGTGCTGCCGAACGGAGGTCCTGCTCCAGCTCGCGGAGATCGCTGAAGTGCTCGATGCTCACCACCGCAGCGACGGGGCGGCCGTGACGCTCCACGACGGTGTCGGTACCGTGCTCGCTGTCCTTGAGCAGCCCAGCCACGCCCCGCGCGGAGGCTTCGGTCACCGAGAGGACCCGGGTGGGGGCAGTGGGCAGGTTCATGGCCTAACTATACAGGAATCTGTACAGATTGCAAGACGGGTCTTGTGGTGCTTCCCGGGACAACGTCCCGACTGCCTCACGTCCCCCAGTCGCGCTGGCAGGGAGGGTGCCGGTCACCACGGCGCCGGCGTCGGCCTCTTCGGGGTCGGGTAGCTGCTCGAGCGCCGCCACCGCGTCGGTCCTCGGGATCCGTTTGGGCACGTAGTGGGCACGACGGAGAGGTCCAGACGGGACGGAACGGGGGAGAGCGTCACACCCCCTGACCAGGACCTCTGCGGTGGTCGGGACCGGCGTCGATCCGGTGACCTCGCGCTTTTCAGGCGCGCGCTCTGCCAACTGAGCTACCCGACCGCAGGCGACAGGCTACCCGTCGCCGAACAGGACCCCCGGGGTGGTCCCGACGGCGCGGCGCGGACCTGACGGGATTTGAACCCGCGACCTCCGGCTTGACAGGCCGGCGTGCACTCCTAGCTGCACCACAGGTCCCTGATGGGGCTGCGCCTCCCGAGCGCCCGCCACTCAGGCGCACAGAATGCGGGGAGACGGAGGACCCACGAAAGGCGAACCATCACTATAGGCGACAATGCCAACCTCGTACCGCTGCTACCTCCAGGGCACGCGCGCCCTGGAACGCACTGCCTGCCGAAGTGGCTGGCCAGGCGCTGGGTGCACCTGGCGCCGGGTGCCCCCAACGGGATTCGAACCCGTGCTACCGCCTTGAAAGGGCGGCGTCCTGGGCCGCTAGACGATGGGGGCCGCAGCCCCGAACGCGGGGCCTGGCGAACGCTAGCAGCGCCAACCCGGAT
>JAKAQW010000328.1 GCA_021819525.1 Actinomycetes bacterium | reverse complement strand
TACGAAGCTGGCCGCCGGGCTGGTCGACGGCAGCGGACGCGTCCTGGGGCGCCGCCAAGTGCCCACGCCACTGACAGAGGACCCCGAGGTCGTGTTCGACGCGCTCGGCGCGCTGGCCGACGACGTGCTGCGCAGCGGCGCCGAGCAGGGCCTCGCTCCCTCGGTCTGCGGAGCCGGCTGCGGCGGTCCCATGGACGGCCCTGACTCGATCTCTCCGCTGAACATCCCCGCGTGGCGGTCGTTCCCCCTGCGCAGCCGGCTCGCCCAGCACACGGGTCTGCCCACCACGCTCGACAACGATGCCAAGGCGTTGGCTCTGGCCGAACGGTGGTGCGGCGCCGCCGCGGGCGCCGACAACTTCCTCGCCATGGTGGTCTCCACCGGCGTGGGCGGTGGCATCGTGCTCGACGGGCGGCTGCTCGACGGACGGGCTGGCAACGCGGGGCACATCGGTCACGTCGTGGTGGTGCCCGGCGGCCGGCGCTGTGCGTGCGGTGGGCGGGGCTGCCTGGAAGCCGAGGCGTCGGGGCTGTCGATCGCCGCAGTCACCGGCCGCCACCCGGCCGACGCAGACATCGTGACCCGCCGGCGCACCGGGCGCCTGGTGGGCCGCGCTGTCGCCGACGTGGCGAACCTGCTCGACCTCCCGCTGGCAGTCGTCGGGGGCTCGGTGGCCCTGGGCTTCGGCGAGGAGTTCTTCGGCGCGGCCCGCAGGGAGCTGGCAGCCCGGGCCCGCCTGGCGTTCAGCGCCTGCGCCCGGATCGTGCCCGTTGGGCTCGGGTCCGACGCCCCGCTCGTCGGGGCGGCTGCCGTTGCCTGGCGCGGACTACGGTCGCCACCGTGAACCGCGTCGACACCGCGCGCACCTCCACCATAGTCTTCCAGCTGGTGGCGTCGCTGATGTGGCACCCGCGCCGCTGGCCGACCGCCGTGCTGGCGGCTCGCCGCTTCGCTGGCCCTGGCTGGTGGCGGCACTCGCCGTTCTTCCCCCGCCCCGATCGGTGTTGGTGGGCCATGCGTAGCGAGCTGGCTTACGGCGATCCCCAGGTCGTTCCCGACCGGGAGGACATCGTGGCGTTCGTGACCTGGCTGGGGCAGATGCGACGCTGGTCTCGGCGTTGAGCCGGACGCCCCGGTGTCCCGGCGGGCCGGTGCTCTTCTCATGCCGCGGGCCCCGGTGGGCGGGCTGTGCCCCCAGCGGGGGCTGGCTCCAGCGGTCGGAGCAGCTGACCGGACCACCGCCAGAGGGCGCCGGCTCCCGCCCCTTGCACGGTGCACGGTAGGCTGTGCGCCGATGCAACGGGCTGGGTCCGCTGGGGCTGGAGCGAGCCGAGCCCTGGTGCTCAACGCCACCTTCGAGCCGCTGGGCATTGTTTCGAGCCGCCGGGCTTTGTTGCTGGTGATCGGCTGCAAGGCGGAGCTGGTGCACAGTACCGGTCGAGTGTTCCACTCGTCCTTCGTGGCCGTACCCGAACCGTCGGTGGTGCGCCTCTCGCGCTATGTCCGGGTCTCCCACGACCGCGCTGTGGCTGTGAACCGTCGGACCGTGTTCGCCCGCGACGGCTACCGCTGCCAGTACTGCGGTGGGCCCGCCGAGAGCATCGACCATGTCATCCCTCGCAGCCGGGGTGGCGAGCACAGTTGGGACAATGTGGTGGCTTGTTGCCGGCGGTGCAATACCCACAAAGAGGCCCGTTTGCCCCACGAGGCTGGACTGTCGCTGCGCGAAGCGCCCGCTGCCCCTCGTCACCGACTGTGGTTGCTGGCGGTGAGTGGCGGCAGCCGCGAGGACTGGGCGCCGTACCTCGGCGTCGAGCCACTCACTGCCTGAAGCAGTGGGCACAGATCCCGACCCACTGGCAGTCGAGCACGTCGCCGGCGAAGTGGCCCAGCTGCTGGGCCCATGGCCCGACCCCAGGCACATGCTGGCACGGCGGATCCGGGTCGCGACGGTGCAAGGGCCCGCAGCGCTCGTGCTCGGCAGCACCCAGGGCCGTGCCAGGGCTGCGTCGGCTCCGGCGCCGAGAGGCACGCTGGCGCAGTCGAGCGGCGCGCTGGCACCGTCGTCAGGCGCGCCGGGAGCGTCAGGCGGGCTGGCGCCGGGGCTCCTGCGTCGGCGGGGGGGAGGCGGTGCCGTGCTCGTGGCGCCTGGAGCGCAGCTGTGGATCGACCTGTGGCTGCCACGCACCGACGTCCGCTGGGAAGACGACGTGATCACCGGGGTGCGCTGGATCGGCGAAGCATGGGCCCGGGCTCTCGGCGAAGCTGGCCTCGACGGGCTCGACGTGCACCGGGGCCCGAGCCGAGGTGGTCTGCTCGCCGCGTCGGTGTGCTTCGCCGGCGTCGGCCCCGGAGAGGTGGTGGTGGGTGATCCGGTGCGCAAGGTGATGGGACTGAGCCAGCACCGCTCGAGGCCAGGGGCTCGCATCCAGATGCTGGCCGTGCGGCACTGGGATCCCGACACCATCGTGCACCACCTCTGCCGCACCGGGCTGCTCGACCTGGTGCACGCCGCCCGGTATGTCGAAGCGGCCCGACCCAGGGCCGCGGGCCTCGCTGAGCTGGGAATGTGGCCGCCGCACTGCGACCAGCCCGAGTGGCTCGATGCCGTTGTCGCCCAGCTCGCTGCCGGCTGATCGACGACATCCAATCCCGGGCGCCGCCCCACTCCTCCCCACCGGTCTGCGGCCTGTCTACGGCCTCCCCGGGTGGCACCGCCCCACCGCTCTGCGGCCGGTCGATGGCCGCCACCGAAGGCACCGCCCCACTCCGCCCCACCGG
>JAKAQW010000088.1 GCA_021819525.1 Actinomycetes bacterium | reverse complement strand
GTCCCAGCCTCCCCCGACTGCACCGCGCCCGAGGACTGCACCGCGCCCCCCGACTGCACCGCGCCCCCCGACTGCACCGCGCCCCCCGACTGCACCGCGCCCGGCGGGCTCAGGGCACTGGCCGGTCGACCGCCGGCGTATGCGACCCCCGGCGCCCTCGAGCCTCCGGAGGCACCTGACCTCTCCGATCCTCCCGACGGCCCCGGGCGACCCGCGCCGGGGACGCTGCCCCCGAGCACCGCGCCAGGGGTTCGAGCACCGGGCGTGCTCGCAGGTGCCCCCCGGCGCTGTGCATCGTGCTCCGGCGCCGCCGCGCGCCTGTCGACCGGAACGAGAGGGCTCTGCCCGGGCGCACCGGTGCCAGCGCCGCTGCGGCGGGTGGCCGGCACCGGGGTGGGAGAGAGACCGGCCACCACCCACGGGCCGGACACCGACGTGCGCGGCTCCTCCTGCGCGCCTCCTGGCGCAACAGAGCCAGAGGGTGTCGTGCTACGAGGGCTCGAGGGTCCGCTCGAAGCGTCGAGGTCCGTCGAGCTCTCGAGCGACCCGTCAGAGCGATCGTCGTCGCCGGGTCCACCGTGGCACCCGTCGGAGCCAGCCAGGCCGGGCTCGCCGGGCTCGACAGGGTCTGCTTCGCCGTAGCCCAGGTCGAGCGTGCCTGGTTCGACGTAGCCGCCGCGACCGGCGTCGAGGCGTCCTTTTATGACCTTGAGGGGCAGGAAGTGCTCACGCTGCTGGCGAAGCACCCATCGCAGGCGCTCCACGTCGTCGTCGTAGAACTTCCGGTACCCCGAAGGGGTCCGCTCCGGATTGACCAGCCCCTGGCTCTCCAAGAAGCGGATCTTCGAGATGGTCACGTCGGGGAACTCCGCTTGGAGCAGGCCGAGGACATCGCCGATGGACAGGTAGCTCCGAGCGCTCACCTCCGACACCTCCCCTGCCCGACGGCCACCGGCGTCGTCATGCGTCGCTGGCAGCCAGGAACACCAACTTGAACTTGCCGATCTGGACCTCGTCACCGCTGGTCAAGCGTTGGCGCTCGATGCGCTCGTGGTTCACGTAGGTGCCGTTCAACGACCCGACATCGCGCACGACGTAGCCGTCCTCGTCGCGTTCGAACTCGGCGTGGCGCCGCGAGACGGTGACGTCGTCGAGGAAGATGGTGCTCTCGGGATGGCGCCCTACTCCTACGACCGGCGCGTCGAGGACGAACCGGGCACCGGCATTGGACCCGTGCTTCACGACGAGCAGGCCCGTGTCTGCCGGATCGGGCAACGACACCGCCATCGCCTCGTCGCCCACCTCCCCCGACCCTTCCACGGCCACGAAGGTGACCGTCGTCTCAGGGCCGGTGCCCTCCAGCACCGCCCCGCACGAGGAGCAGAAATTGGAGCCCGGCGGATTGCGGTGCCCGCAGTTGTTGCAGAACGCCACGCCGACCACGCTAGCCGTTCGCCGGATGCCCGGCGCCCTCCGGGTCAGCCACCGACCAGGCGCCGGTAGGCATCGGCGTCGAGCAGCGCCTCCGGCGCGGAGGGGTCCGTCGGCGCGAGCTCACAGAGCCAGCCAGCGCCATAGGGGTCGCTGTTGAGCTGCTCGGGGGCTGCAGTGACCGTCTCGTTCACCGAGAGCACGGTGCCCGACACCGGGGCGTAGATCTCCGAGACCGACTTGGTCGACTCGACTTCGCCCAGGACCTCACCGGCGGCGACCACGGTCCCCACCGCCGGCAGGTCCACGTACACGACGTCACCGAGCGCGTCCTGCGCGTAGTCGGTGATCCCGACCCGGATCCGGTCGCCGGTCACCGACACCCATTCGTGGTCAGTCGTATAGCGCAGCTGCTCAGGCAGGTCCACGGCGCTGAACCCTAGCGGAACACGGCCGTCTGGTCCACGGCCGAGGTCAGACCATGAGCTGGCGAACGCGTGCCGCCTGCTCCTCGGCTCGGGCCCGGGCCGCCGCCTCGCTGGCGGCTTCTGCCCAGACGTGGGTCACGGGCTCCTCGGGATCGGGCACGACCAGGGTCCATCCGGTGGCGTCCGCCACCTTCACCCCGTCCACCAGCAGGACGTCGCGATCGCCCACCCGCTCGACCAAGGCTCGCATGACAGCGCCCTTTTGCTCCCACGGGGTGACCACCTCCTCGTGGGCGATATGGACGGCCGGCAGGCGCGAGGACCACCGCGACAGCCGGTGGGGACCGTCGTCTTGCTGAGCCAGCAGGTCGAGCAGGTGGACCAGGGCGGCCACGGCATCGAACGCCGGCAGGAACTTCGGGAAGATGTACCCTCCGAGCTGGTTGGCCGCGAAGTCCATGTCCCGACGGCTGGCCACCTCCATGAGGCCGTTCACCGAAAGCTTGGTCCACAGGACGGTCCCGCCGTTGCCGGCGCACATGCGCTCGGCTGCCATCGGCGCCGCCACGGGTAGCGCCACCCGTGCGCCGGGTCGCCGGGCGCTCACCATGTCCACCAGCAGCAGCAGGGCTTCGTCGTCGCTCAACACCCGCCCTTCGTCGTCGACCAGGGTGAGCTGCTCGCCGCCGGCATCGATCACCGCGCCGAGGTCTGCTCCCGAGGAGCGCACCAAGTCGGCCACCCCCTCGGCGCTCGCCGCGCGGTCCCGCCCCATCGACCGGGCCGTGGCTGCGTAGGGGTTCACCGCCAGCACGTCGGCGCCCAGCTTGGCCAAGACGCTCGGCATGACGAAGCTGGCCGTGCCGTAGGAGTAGTCGAGGACCAGCTTGAAGCTGCAGCGAGCCACCCGGGCCACGTCGACCGAGTCGATCAGGGCGGCGGTGTAGTACTCGAGCGAGCGGGCGGGAAAGCCGATCTCGCCGATGTCGGAGGCGAAGGTCCTTCGGAACTCCTCACGGGCGTAGAGCCGCTCGATCTTCTTCTGCGTCGTCTCGGCGATGTCGATGCCGTCCGCGTCGAAGAAGCGGATGACCACCGACTCGGTGTCGTCTCCGGCGAGCCGGACGCTGATCCCCCCGAGGCTGGAGCTCGAGCGGACGTGGAACCGGGTGACCGGCAGCGTCGCCGCCTCCAGGTCCTCCACGTTCACCCCGGTGGCGTTGCAGCCGACCATGACGGCCCGCTTGAGCACCCGCGCCACACGGCTCGTGTCGCGTGAGGCGGTGACGGTGGCGCCTTTGTCGAGGGTGCTGGCCCAGGCCATGGACAGGCGCATGACCAGCTCCGGGCTGATGTCGACGTTGGCCAAGCCGGTGACCCCCAGCCGGCCGAACAGGTTCCGAGCACCACGCGACTCCCAGACGATGGAGGTGTTCACCATGGCCCCCATCTCCACCGTCTTGAACGGGTAGACCTTCACCCCGGCTTTCAACATGGCCGAGGCCCCGATGAAGGTCTCGTCGCCGAGCACCACTCCGTCCTCGAGATGCGCGCCCTGGCGCAGGTCGCACGCCCGGCCCACCACACAGCCGTCCAAGCGCACCCCCGGTCCGAGGTAGGTCCCGTCGTGGACCACGCTTCGCTCCATGGACACGTTCTCGCCGACCCGGACGTTCGGCCCCACCACGCAGTAGGGGCCGAGATCGGCAGCGGCCCCTACTGTCACGTTGTCACCGATGATGACCGGGGCGCGCAGGGTGGCGGTCGGGTCCACCGTGGCTCCCTTCCCCAACCACACCCCGGGGCGCAGCTCGAACCCCTGGTGCTCCACCTCCACCTTGCCGTCGAGGATGTCGTGGTGGGCGCGCAGGTAGGCCTCCAAGGTACCCACGTCCTCCCAGTAGCCGTCGGCCACGTAGCCCGACAGCGACCGGCCTGCCGCGAGCACCGCCGGGAACACCTCGCCGGAGAAGTCCACTGAGCGGCCCATCTCGATGAAGTCGAAGATCTCCGGCTCCAGCACGTAGATCCCCGTGTTGATGGTGTCACTGAACACCTGACCCCAGCTGGGCTTCTCCAGGAACCGCTCGATGGTGCCGTCGGGACGGGTGATGACGATGCCGAACTCCAGGGGGTCTTCGACCGCCTTCAACGCCAAGGTGGCCAAGACGCCCTGTCGGCGGTGGTGCTCGACGACCGCACCGACGTCGATGTCGGTGAGCACGTCGCCGGAGATCACCACGAACGGCTCGTCGAGCAGCTCGCGAGCGTTCGCCACCGACCCGGCTGTGCCGAGGGGGGTCTGCTCGGTGGCGTAGCGAATCTGGACCCCGAATTCCGAGCCGTCCCCGAAGTAGCTGCGGATGGTGCTCGCCATGAAGGCCACCGTCACCACGATCTCCTCGAAGCCGTGGCGGCGCAAGAGGGCCACCACGTGCTCCATCATCGGTCGGTTCGCCATCGGGAGCATGGGCTTGGGCTGGCTGACGGTGAGGGGGCGCAGTCGGGTGCCCTCGCCGCCGGCCATGATGACGGCTTTCACGACCGGTCGCCTCCCCGGTGCCGGGGATCGGCGGCGCACGGTCTCACCGGTGGACGTCGCCGGCAGCCGCCGTCGGAGAGTTCGGGCCGGTGCCGGCGGCACAGCGCAGGGTGCTGGCAGCGGTCGCCCGGCAGCTCGAGCGTCGGCTCGTTCATCCGCATCATCCGCATCACCTGCGACCTTACCCGTCGAGGCCACCGAGCACCCTGGGAGCGGCGTGACCTCGGGACCGCTACGGTCGGCCTCCGAGCACCTCGGCTGCTCGCATCGCGAAGCCGGTGAGCACCGTGGGCTCGAGCGTCTCGTCCCCCCGGACGAAGCGCTGTGCCCTGTACCCCTCGGGGCCTGGTTCGCTCGAGGCGATCACCTGGTCACCTTGGAGGTCGACGATCCAGCACTCGCGGATGCCCGACGCAGCGTAGACAGCCGCCTTGGCGAGATCACGCTCGAGGGTCGTGTCCGCCACCTCGACCACGAGCAGCACCGCAGCTGGTCCGGGGAGCGCAGCCGCGTAGCCCTCGGGCCGGCGTCTGAGAACGGCGAGGTCGGGCTGGGGCTCGGAGTGCTCGCTCAGGCGCACCGGGCCCTGTACTTGCACGACGACCATGTCGCCAGCTCTGCTCCAAAACTGCTCGGCAAGCCGGTTCACGCAGTCCTGGTGCCTCGCTCCGATCGGCGTCATGTCCACGATCTCCCCGTCGATCAGCTCCACGCGGGCGTCTTCGTCGAAGAGCCCGAGGCGTCCCATCTCCTCCCACTCATGGACAGTGAACGCGTGCCTGGGCAGCACTGACGACATGAGGCCAACAGTAGTGCACGCAAAGCCGCCGCTACCGCTCCCGAGCGCCGCGCCCGTCGGCGAGCGCCTGCCGGGCCACCGGCAGGTAGGTGGCCGCTGCCAGCCAGGCCAGCACCAATCCGATGAGGCCTACCACCCAGGCGGCGTCACGGACGTCGAGCTGCCACGGAGCCGGTCCGTGGGCCAGCAGGAACGCCGGGTAGGCCGACATGAGGGCGAAGGTCCCGGCCTTGCCGACCCACGAGACGTCGATCCGGCGCGCACCGAGCGACGCCAGCACCAGCACCGCCGCCGACACGAGTGCCTCACGGGCCACGGTGGCGGCGGCGAACCAGACCGGCACGGCGCCCACCACCACCACGCTGATCACCGCTGTCGCCACGAGCAGCCGGTCCGCGACCGGATCGAGCACCTTGCCCAGTGTCGAGACCTGGCCGAAGCGGCGAGCCACCGTGCCGTCCACCCAGTCGGTGGCACCCAGCGCGCCGAGCACCACCGCGGCCAGCGTCTGCTGGTGGGCTCCGAACACCAGCCAGACGAAGACCGGGATGCACGCCAGGCGGAGCGAGGTCACCACGTTCGCCACGGTGAGCAAGCGGTCCAGGTCACCGTCGGCCGCGTCGGAGCCGCCATCTGCGAGACCACGGGCGTCGGAGCCGCCATCTGCGAGACCACGGGCGTCGGTCATCACTTGATACTACGGTGCCACCTCCGCGCTGGAGGTGCCCGAGAGGGCCTGGCCCATGCTGGGCTCCCGGTACAGTGACGCAGACCCCACCAGGTGCTTTACCGGTGCCGACGGCGAGCCGATCTGCCCGCCTGCCCCGATCACCACCTCGAGCCCAGCGCGCGCACGACCATGACCGCCGACCGCCCACAGCGCCCACTTCGCCAGTCCCTCGTGCTGGTGATGGCTGTCGCCACCGGGCTAACCGTCGCGAACGACTACTTCGCCCAGCCACTGCTGCCGGTCATCGGGCGCGACCTGCACATGTCAGCTGGCGCTGCCGGGCTCATCGTGACCGTCGCCCAGCTCGGGTACGCCGCCGGTCTGCTGCTCGTGCTCCCCTTGGGTGACATCCTCGAACGTCGCCGCCTCGTCGTCGGGCTCAGCCTGGCCACTGCGGCCGCCCTGGTCGGCTTCGCCCTGTCGGGATCAGGCACCTGGGTCCTGCTCGCGGCGGGAGTCGTCGGCGTCACCACGACCCTCGCCCAGATCCTGGTGCCCTTCGCCGCCTCGCTGGCCTTGCCACACAAGCGGGGCCAGGTGGTGGGAACGGTGATGAGCGGCCTGCTCGTCGGCATCCTGCTGGCTCGAACGCTCGCCGGCGCCCTGGCCCAAGCCGGCACCTGGCGAACGGTCTATCTCTTCTCGGCCGGGATGATGGTGCTGCAGGCCGTCGTGTTGCACGTCGCGCTGCCGACGTGGCGCGAGCACCGACACCTCCGCTATCCGAGCGCCTTGCGATCCACGGCGCGGTTGCTCGTGCAAGAGCCGCTCATCCGCCTGCGCTCCTGCTTCGGGCTGCTCGGCTTCGCCACGTTCAGCGTCTTGTGGACCTCCATGGCCTACCTGTTGAGCGCTCGCTACCACTACGGCCCTGGCATCATCGGCCTCTTCGGGCTGGCCGGTGCAGCCGGTGCGCTCACCGCTTCGGTGGCCGGCCGGCGCTCGGATCTGGGAAAGATGCGGTCCACCACGGTGATCACGGCTCTCGCCCTCTGCATCTCCTGGCCGCTGCTGTGGCTGGGAGAACGCTCGGTGGTGCCCTTCCTCGTCGGCGTGGTGGTCCTCGACATCGGCGCCCAGGGGTTGCACATCACGAACCAAGGCGCCATCTACCGGATCCGCCCCGAGGCTCGCAGTCGGGTCACCTCGGTGTACATGGTGTGCTACTTCATCGGCGGAGCAGCAGGATCCGCTCTGTCCACCTCGATCTACCAGCGGTGGGGATGGGGCGGGGTGAGTGCTCTGGGCGCCTCGTTCGCCACCGCTGCCCTCATGCTGGCGGTCGCTGCAACGACACTGACCCGACTACGATCTGTCGAGGATCTGGCTGCCGCGCCGGTGGCGAATGCGCCATCGCCCCCAGCCACCGTCTCACCGCCGTGACCGACCCTCGGAGGCCAGCTGCTCTGAGCCCAGCCAGGCGGTGACCTCTTGGGGTGCGACGGCGCAGATGCGCAGCCGGCATGTGCCCAGCTTGCCGCTCAGTGCTCAGCCGCCGAGCTCGGCGTTCAGCTCTCGGTAGCGCCGGGCCTTCTCTTCGAGCTGGCGCATCATCCCTGAAAGGCGGTCCTGCTTGGCCTTCACCAGATCTCGCAGCCGGTCGTTGATGACCACTGCGCTGTGCAACATGGCGCGGCGCTCGTCGACGGTGGCGTCTCGGTAGTGGCTGCGGATATCAGCCAGCTGGTCCTCCCCGCGTAGGATCTCGCCGATCTCGCCGAGGTCGAAGCCGAGTAGCTCCTGCAGCTCCCGGATGCGGACCAGGCGGGCCAGGTCGGCCTCGTCGTACCGGCGGGCGCCGCCGGCGGAGTGCTGGGACGGCACGAGCAGGCCCAGCTCCTCGTAGTAGCGCAAGGTACGGCAGGACACGCCCGCCTGCTCTGCCGCCTCGCCGATGCGCAAGGCGTTCGTAGGCCGTTGGCTCTGGTCGACGATCACGCGACGAAGTTTACGCCAGCGTGAGATCCGCTGCAGGACACTTGGCCGCGAGCGAGACGGGAGCGAGCCGAGGGCCCATGGACAGCCCGGTCAACCGACGGTCCAGGTGCCCCCTGAAGCCAGCAGCTCGGCGAGGTCGCCCGACCCCCGGCGCTGCCGGGCCTCGACGATCTGGCGCCCCATGGCCTCGCCGTACTCGGGGCGGTCCACGTCACGGAACACGCCAATGGGAGTCGGCTCGTGAGGCCCGCGCGCCAGACGGGACAGCGCGAAGGCCAGAGCAGGCTCAGCTCGATGCTCGTCGTGGACCAGGAGGTTCTCCTCCCCGACATCGGCCACTTCCACCAGGCGCAGGCTCCCGTCGCTGTCCATCACCACGCCGTGCTGACCCTCTGCACCGAAGCGGATGGGCTGGCCGTGCTCCAGCGGGATGAGCATCTCTGCCCGGTGGTCCCGACCGGTGACCTGCTCGAAGGCGCCGTCGTTGAACACGTTGCAGTTCTGGTAGATCTCGACGAAAGAGGTGCCCCGGTGCGCGTGGGCCCGACGGAACACCTCCTGCATGTGCTTGCGGTCCATGTCGTGCGTGCGGGCCGCGAAGCTGGCTTCGGCGCCGAGCGCCACGCTGATGGGGTCGAACGGCGTGTCGAGCGAGCCGAACGGGGTCGACTTGGTCACCTTGCCCTGCTCGGAGGTGGGCGAGTACTGCCCCTTGGTGAGACCGTAGATCTGGTTGTTGAACAGCAAGATGGTGAGGTTCACGTTGCGCCGGAGGGCGTGGATCAGATGGTTCCCCCCGATCGACAGGGCGTCGCCGTCGCCGGTCACGACCCACACGTCGAGGTCGGGGCGACTGACCGCCAGCCCAGTGGCGATTGCCGGCGCCCGACCGTGGATGCAGTGCACGCCGTAGGTGTTCATGTAGTAGGGGAAGCGGGCGGCGCAGCCGATGCCCGAGACGAAGACGGTGTTCTCGCGCCGTACGCCGAGCTCGGGCATGAGCATCTGCACCGCTGCGAGGATGGAGTAGTCCCCACAGCCCGGGCACCACCGCACTTCCTGGTCAGAGGTCCAGTCCTTACGCGTCGTGGGGACGGCGACGTCGGTCATCGATTCGATGCTCCTCTGGTGCTCGACGGCGTGCTCGCGTTCGGCGGCACGGCAGTGCTCGGTGGTACGGCGGTGCTCGACGGCGTGCTCGCGTTCGGCGGCACGGCGGGGTTCGGCGGTACGGCTGGAGCGGATGGAGTGGTGCTGGCGAACATAGCCCCGGCCGACGGTCCGCTGTGACTGGCCATAGCAGCCACGATGGCCGACTCGATCTCCGCCGCACGGAACGGCAAGCCCTGGAGCTTCGCGAGCCCTCGGGCGTCGACCAGGTACTCGGCCCGCACCAGACGCACCAGCTGCCCCAGGTTCGTCTCGGGCACGAGCACGCTCTGGTACGCACGGAGCACGGCGGCCAAGTTCTCCGGGAACGGGTTCAGGTGCACCAGATGCGCGTGCGCCACCCGCAGGCCCCGTGCACGTGCCCGGCGTACACCGGCGGCGATGGCTCCGAAGGTCGATCCCCACCCGAGCACGAGCAGCTCGGCTCCGCCGAGCCCGTCGGGGTCGTCGACTTTGACCGGTGCGATGCTTGCGGCTACACCGGCCACCTTGTCGGCCCGCTCGCGCACCATGCGCTCGTGGTTGGCGCCGTCGTACGAGACGCTCCCCGAGCCATGCGCTTTCTCGAGCCCGCCGATCCGGTGCTCGAGGCCCGGGGTGCCGGGGACGGCCCACGGCCGAGCCCCGGTCTGTAGATCGCGTTCGTATGGCCAGAAGACGGCTCTGCCGTCTGGGTCGGTGTGGTTCGGCTCGGTGGCGAAGACCACCGGGATCTCCGGCAAGCTCTCGATGTCGGGCAGCCGCCATGGCTCGGTCCCGTTCGCCAGGTAGCCGTCGGAGAGCAAGATGACCGGGGTCCGGTACGTGACGGCGATGCGCACCGCCTCGATGGCCGCGTCGAAGCAGTGCGACGGAGTGCTGGCCGCCACGACCGGGACCGGCGACTCCCCGTGGCGACCGTACAGCGCGTGCAGGAGATCGGACTGCTCGGTCTTGGTCGGCAGACCGGTGGACGGACCGCCGCGCTGGACGTCCACGATCACCAACGGCAGCTCCAGCGCGACCGCCAGCCCGATCGACTCCGACTTCAAGTCGAGGCCCGGCCCGCTGGTGGTGGTGACGCCCAACGCCCCGCCGAAAGCGGCGCCGATAGCCGCGCCGATCCCGGCGATCTCGTCTTCGGCTTGCATGGTCCGGACCCCGAAGTGCTTCTGCTTGGACAGCTCGTGGAGAATGTCCGAGGCAGGGGTGATCGGGTACGAACCGAGGAACAGCGGTAGCTTCGCCAGCTGAGCCGCAGCGATCAGCCCCCAGGCCAGCGCGGTGTTCCCAGTGACGTTGGTATAGGTCCCCGGCGCGGCGGCAGCGGGGCGAACCTGGTAATTCGACTCGAAGAGCTCGGCTGTCTCGCCGAAGTTGTACCCGGCGCGAAATGCCTTCGTGTTCACCTCGCCGATCTGGGGACGGCCGGCGAAGCGCCGGTCGATCCATTCGATGGTCGGCTCCACCGGCCGGCTGTAGAGCCAGCTCACCAGCCCGAGGGCGAAGAAATTCTTCGACCGCTCGGCGTCACGGGGCTTCACCCCGACCTCCTTGCCGACCTCCATGGTGAGCGACGTCATCGGGACTTCGTAGACCGTGAAGGCGGCCAGGCTGCCGTCGGCCAACGGGTTGCTCTGGTAGCCGGCTTTCTCCAACGCCCGTTCGTCGAAGGCGTCCCCGTTCACGATGATGGTACCGCCCGGCATCATCAGCTCCAGGTTCGCTCTCAGCGCGGCCGGGTTCATGGCCACCAAGGCGTTGGGCACGTCCCCGGGTGTCAGGATGTCGTGGTCCGATATCTGCACCTGGAAGGCGGAGACCCCGGCTAACGTGCCGGCCGGTGCCCGGATCTCTGCGGGGAAGTCCGGCAGGGTGGCGGTGTCGTTGCCGAACACCGAGCTGACCGAGGTGAACTGGGTGCCCGTGAGCTGGATGCCGTCGCCGGAGTCACCGGCGAAGCGCACCACGACGCGATCGAGCTCTTGGGTGTGGCGGGGGATCACGACGGACACGGCAGCTCCCAGGTTGTCGACGAGGCCGGTGTGCCGCCCCCGAGCAGTGGCGGTCGTGTCACGCGGGAGCCGCACGTGCCACCTCTTAGTGTAGCGTGCCGGATCCCGTGCGCAGTCGACCCGACCCCCCGCCCCAACCGGGCCCTACCTGCGTCGGTCAGGGGGCGCTGCGCAGCGCCACGAGCACCCGATCGATGCCGGCATCGTCCACGTCGTGGTGGGTGACCAGGCGCACCACTCCCGGAGCGATCGTCCCGGCCAGCACGCCCGCTGTTCGCAGGTGCGCCAAGAGCAGAGGCACCTGGCGGTGAGCGAAGACGACCATGTTCGTCTGCACCGACTCGGGAACGACACCGGCGTCCGGCCAGCGCTGCGCGACTGCTTCCGCGACCCGCCGCGCCCGGTGGTGGTCCTCGACCAGGCGATCGATCATCTGCTCCAAGGCGACCAGCCCGGCGGCAGCCACGACGCCCGCTTGACGCATGGCGCCACCGAGGCGTTGCCGTTCGCCGCGGGCGGCATCGATCACGTCGTCCGCACCCGCCAGCAACGATCCGATCGGCGCGCACAGACCTTTCGACATGCACGTCATGACCGTGGCGGCCGGGGCGGCCAGCTCTCGAGCAGGCACCCCGCTGGCCACCTCGGCGTTGAACAGCCGAGCGCCGTCCATGTGGATCGGCACGTCGCCCGCTGCCTCGGCCAGCGCCTCGAGCGCGCCCACCGGCCAGACGGTGCCGCCAGCCGCCATGTGGGTGTTCTCCACGCATACCAGCTGCAGTTCGGGCCAGTGATGCTGCGCCGCGGCTCGAGCCCAGCAGACATCTCCCGCCCGCACCACGCCCGCCTCGTCGTCCACCGTGTGCAGGTGGACGCCGGCGTTTGCCCCGGCCGCACCGTGCTCGAAGGCGACGACATGCTGGTGCCGGCCGGCGAGCACCATGCCGCCGGGACGGGTGAAAAGCCGCAGGGCGATCTGGTTCGCCATGGTCCCGGTCGGGACGAACAGCGCCGCCTGCTTGCCCACCCGGTCGGCGAAGCGCTCTTGGAGCCGCACGACGGTGGGGTCCTCGCCGTACCCGTCGTCGCCGACCTCGGCCGCCGCCATGGCCGATCGCATGGCGTCGGTGGGGCGGGTGACGGTGTCACTACGCAGGTCGACCAGGCCGTGGTCCACGCCACGCGCCATCAGCGGCTGCGGCGTCGCGTCGCGGACGACCCGGCCAGCTCCCCGAGCGTGGTCGTCGCCCGCTGCCCGCCGCGGTCGGGCATCGCCTGGCGCAAGGGACCCAGAGCAGCCAACCGGGCTTCGGAGTCGGCCAACTCGGGATCGTGCGCCACCACCATCTCGAAGAGGTCTCGGGCCCGAGGAACATCGCCGGCACGCTCGTAGAGGTCGGCCAGCACGTACCACTGCCGGAGATGGCGGCCCGCAGGCCGTCGCAGCGCCCGGGCAGCACCTGCTCTCACCAGCACGGAGATGGCGTCGGTCAGCTGCCCCCGGTCGGCCAGATCCGCGGCGAAGACCAACCGCCCCTCCACCAAGACGTCCGCGTCCGGTGAGCGTGATCGCAGCTCTTCCCACAGCTCGGCCACCCGATGATGGTGCCCGAGCGCGCGGTGGCAGTCCATCAGCACCGGGAGCTGCGCGCCCTCGACGCCGTCACGTTCGGCGACGGCCGTCAGATGTCGGATAGCCAGCTGCCAACGGCCCATCCGGTAGCAGGCCAGCCCGTGCAGCTCCACGGCGGCCAGGGACTCAGGCACCCGGGCGACCAGGTCACGGGTGACCCGGAACGTTTCCTCGTACCGGTCGCGCTGGTACGACCGGACCGCTGTGGCGAGCTGGTCCGCAAACCGCTCACCGCGTTCGCGCCCGGCGGCGCCCGCCAGCTCCTCGACCACCTCGGCCGGCAGTTCAGCCCGGCTCGGTCCACGGTCCCCATCGCCTGCGTGATCTCTGCTCGCCGGGCGCACACCGCCGGCGCGAGGCCTGCCCCGGCCGGCCCGGCGCTCGGCGATGTCTCGGCGAGAGGCGCCGTCCCGACCGACCTCGACTGGCCGGCCTGCCCGGCCTGCGTGCCAGCCCCCTGGCTCTTCATCGGCACCCGGCTCGTCGAGCACCCAGATCTCCCGGGCAGGCCTCCGCGGCTGCGAGGATCCATGAGGATCTCCCGCGACCGCCCGGTCCGGCCGGCGCGCGGCGACGTCCTCGGTCACGACCCGGCTGCCCTTGCGAGCCACGCTCCCCCACGGCCGGCCATCGTGACCCTGTCGTGGATCGCCGCCGAAGCGCTCGCCACCCGACGGGGCGCTCTCGGCCGTGGGCCCCGCCGGGCGTCGCCGGCGCGGCTCCTCTCGATCTCTCCCACCTCGATCCGACGACGCCGCTGGGCGTGGCTGCGATGACGGCCCCCGTCGCGCCTGCGCCTCGCCACCACCGGGCCGACCGCGCTCGGCGCCCAATCTCTTCGGTGCACCGGGTGGACCCGTGCGACGCGTCGGGCTCGAGACGGATCCGGCACCCCCACCGCCTCGGATGCCACCGCCGGCACCGCCACCGC
>JAKAQW010000087.1 GCA_021819525.1 Actinomycetes bacterium | reverse complement strand
ACGCCTCGTGCTCAGCCCTGTGGCACCAGACCACCATCGCGATCAAGCGAGCACTCGCCCGGCTGCTCGGGGTCTCGACGCGCGAGCTTCCGAGGCGTCTTCGGGTGTCCTTCGCCAAGGTGGCCGAGTACCAGAGCAGGGGCACCATCCATCTCCACGCCGTCATCCGCCTCGATCCCGCCGACGGCGATGCCCCCACGCTCGAAGTCGACGCCGCCACCCTGGCTGGCGCTGTTCGACTCGCCGCGGCGAAGGCGGCCGTGTCCTTCCCAGCCGGCTTTTCGGGCCTGGTCCGCTGGGGCACCCAGATCGACGTGCGGGCCATCACCAGCCGAGCAGAGCTCGCTGCCGCAAGTAACGACCAGGGACGTGATGGTGAGAAGTCGCCTGCGGCCGGCGCCCGGGCGGTGGCCAACTACGTGGCCAAGTACGCCACCAAGTCCACCGATGCTGCCGGTGCGCTCGACCGGCGCCTTCGTGGGCTCGGGGACCTCGATAGCCGAGCGGTGAGCGGGCATCTCCGGCGCCTGGCGGAGACCGCCTGGAGGCTCGGTGCGCGGCCTGAGCTCCCCCGGCTGCGGCCCTGGGCGCACAGCCTCGGCTTCGGCGGCCACTGGCTCACCAAGTCCCGGCGCTACTCGGTGACCTTCGCTTACCTGCGAGCAGAACGACAGGCGTGGCGCATCACTCGCCAGGCAAACCGAGCAGGTGACCCGTCGAAGACCGTCACGATCAGCACCTGGGAGTGGGTGGGCAGCGGATGGAAGACCCGAGGTGACGCGTGGCTCGCTTCAATCGGCCAAAGAGCCAGGGCACGATCGCGTCTGGAGGCCCGTGACGCACGGTGTCTCGAAGAAGCACGGTGCCTGGAACGGATCGGCCCGGCCTCGAGTGCTCGAGCAGGTGCGGATCCGGCCGACTGGGAGCGATCCCCATGACGGCAAGCGACCCTACGCGTCGAGACAGAGGCGCTCGGCCAGGCTCGTATCCTCCGGGCTCCAGGCGCCCGAGGGAAGCTCCCCGTCCCGTTCGGCCCTCGTCGTCACCACAGAGCACCGCCATCTATCTCTGCCCGACGACCTTCGTGGAGCTGACAGGTGATCAGGAACGCCACGCCGTCGAGGCACTGGCCGAGCTGTTGGTGCCGCTGCTCATCGCGAAGGCCACCGGGTCGACGCGTGTCACAGCCATCGACCACACTGGGGAGGAGGCCACTTCCGTCATATCCAAGACGATCGACGCGGAACCCTGAACAGCACCATCGGCGGAGCCGTCAACGAAGCTCGCCACGAGGAGCACCACATGAGGATCGCCACCTACACCCGGATCTCGACCGACGAGGTGAACCAGCCCTACTCCCTCGGTGCCCAGTCCGAACGCCTCGGCTCCTATATAGCCAGCCAGGAGGACTGGGAGTTGGTCGGCACCTTCACCGATCAGATCTCCGGGGCCAAGCTCGAACGCCCTGGGCTAAAGGGCGCGCTCAGAGCCGCTGTGGCGCGGCGCTTCGATCTCCTCCTCGTCTACCGAGTGGACCGGCTGTCACGCAGCGTGCGCGGCCTGGCCGAAGTGCTGGAAACCCTGGACAGTGCAGGCGTCGGGTTCCGCTCTGCCACCGAGCCCTTTGACACCACGGCACCAGCTGGGCGGATGATGGTCCAGATGCTCGGTGTGTTCGCCGAGTTCGAGCGCTCGACGATCATCGACCGGGTGATCGCCGGCATGGAGCGGAAGGCTGCCCTGGGCGGCTGGTGCGGGGGACATGAGCCCTTCGGCTACCGGGCCGTCAAAGGAGAGGGACGCCTGGAGCCAGACGAAGCCGAATCCCCCCTGGTCCCGGTCATCTACGATCTCTACGCGAACAAGCGCCTCGGCTCCCATGCGATCGCCAACTGGCTAACCGATGCGGGGCTTGTCACCCGGTCGGGCAAGGCGTGGTCCTACAAGTCGGTGCTCACCGTGCTTCGCAACCGCACCTATCTCGGCCAGGTCCACTTCCGGGGCACCTGGAGCGAGTCCAGCCATCCCCCACTCGTAGAAGCGGGCCTCTTCGATGCCGCCCAGGCCATCCTCTACGAACGCGGTGAGGACACCTCCAAGCGAGCCACCAACTCCTCGGAGTACCTGCTCACCGGCCTGGTGGTCTGTGGGGCCTGTGGGAGCCGCTTCACCGGCACCGCTGCCACCGGGCGCAGTGCCACCTACCGGTACTACACCTGCGGCGGGCGCCAGCGCTACGGCACGAAGACCTGCTCGGCCGACCGGCTGCCGGCAGAGGCCCTGGACGACGCGGTGCTCGGATCGCTGCTTGCCGCCTACGACCATGTCGAGCTGTTCACCACAGCGGTGGAGGAAGCCCAAAGACGGGCTCGTCTAGGGCAGGACCGCCACCAAGGCGAGCTGCGTGCCCTCGACGCCGAGCTGGCCAGGGTCGATGCCGGCATCGACCGCTACCTCCGGGCCTTCGAGACCGGGTCCATGCCCGAGACGATCTGCGGCGAGCGGGTGAAGGCTCTAGGCGCCCAGGCAACGGCCCTTCGAGCCCGCCGAGAGCAGCTGGCAGAGGAGATGGAGGACGCCGAGCTCATCGCACCTGCGCCAGAGGAGCTGGCCGTGCTCCGCCAGCAGGTGGCCGAGGCGGTCGCGAAGGGATCACCAGGCCAGGTGAAGGCTCTGCTGCAAGCCCTGATCCACGAGATCCGGGTGGACAGCCGCGACGCCATCCACCCGACCTTTCGTGTGCCGCTGGGCGGGGACCATCACCAAGACGATGCGGTTCGCGCACCGTCCCGATCGGTGGGGGTGAAGGGACTCGAACCCTCACTGGGGGCGGTTTAAGCGCCCTGCCTCTGCCGATTGGGCTACACCCCCGGAGAGCGCCGGGTGACGGCACCACGGGCGCCGCTGTCGCATCCTATGGTCGCTCCCGCACCCCGGTGCAGCCGGGTGGACTTCGGCACCGTGCGCGGCACCCAGCTGTCGCATCCTATGGTCGCTCCGGCACCCAGTTGCTGCGCTCGGACGTTCTGCACGGTTGGCAGTACCATTGAGGTCGTGAGCAGCGGTCCTACATCGCAGGACAGTGCCCGAGCTGCGCTCGTCCCGCTGCCGTCGCTACCTGTGGACGACACGGTCGACGGCGAGCGGCGCACCGACGTAGACGGGTGGGGTCGCTCCGAACGCGTGCGCCAGGTGGCCCGGGCGCTGTACACACCGATGTACCGCTACTGGTTCCGAGCCGAGTGGGAGGGCCTCGAGCACGTCCCTCGTACCGGCGGCGCCCTGCTGGTGGCCAACCATGCAGGAGCCATCCCCTCCGACGCGCCTGTCATCATGCACGGTATCGAAGAAGAGCTGGGCCGCCCCGTCTACGGGATGGCCGACTTCTTCTTTCGAACGGTGCCCTGGGTGGGAACGCTGTGGGCTCGGGCCGGCGGCGTGACCGCCCACCCGGATAACGCTTTGCGGCTTCTCAGAGACCAAGGCCAGCTCTCCCTGGTCTTCCCCGAAGGCACCAAGGGCCCATCGAAGACCTACACCGACCGGTACCGCCTGCGGCGTTTCGGCCGGGGTGGCTTCGTGGAGATCGCCATGCGCGCCGGGGTGCCGGTCGTCCCGATCGCGGTCGTCGGGGCTGAGGAGTCCATGCCCATCGTCACCCGCCTGCCGTCGCTGGCGAGAGCCCTGCGCCTGCCCTACCTGCCGATCACCGCGAACATGCTGGTGCTCGGCCCCCTCGGGGTGGTCACGTACTTCCCTGCCAAGTTCCGTCTGCGGGTGCTCGAACCGGTCCACTTCGACGTTCCCCCCGGACAGGAGCGCTACTCCAAGAGCCGGGTGATGGACGAGGCAGAGAGCATCCGACAGCGCCTCCAGGAGACGTTGTACGACATGTTGCGCGAGCGACGCAGCGTCTGGTTCGGTTGAGCCCGGTGAGCCGGCGCATCCTCATCACCGGGCTCGACACCTTCTGGGGTGGGCGCACCGCCCAGGCGCTCGAGAACGACCCCGAGGTCGACATGGTCCTCGGCATGGGGCGCCGGGAGCCGAGCGTCACGCTCGAGCGCACCGAGTACGTGCGCGCGGATCCCACCTACTCGATCCTCTCGCGGATCGTAAAGGCCACCCAGGTCGACACCGTCATCCACACCTTCTTGATCGTGGACTCGACCCAGGTCTCCGGGCGCACCCTGCACGAGATCAACGTCATCGGCACCATGAACCTGCTCGCGGCAGCAGGCCAGGCCGGTTCCTCGGTGCGCCACGTGGTGGTGAAGTCCTCCACCTTGGTCTACGGGGCCTCGTCGCACGATCCCTTCTGGTTCCGTGAGGAGCACCGGCGCTCTTTCCCTCCACGGACCCGGGTCGAGCGGTCACTGCTCGAAGTGGAGAGCCTGGTCCACGACTTCGCCGAGGACAACCCTGCGACCTTGGTGTCGATCCTTCGGTTCGCCAACGTGCTGGGGACCGACATCGTCACCCCCATAAGCGCAAACCTGGCCCGGCGCCTCGCTCCGACCATCGCCGGGTTCGACCCGCTGCTGCAGTTCGTCGAAGAGGACGACGTCATTCGCTGCCTCGAGCACGTCATCCGCCACCGGGTGCGCGGCACCTACAACGTGGCCGGCGACGGCAAGATCCCCTGGCACGAGGTGATCGCGCTGGCTGGCGCCGTGTCGCTGCCCCTTCCTCCTGTGGGCACCGCCTTGGCCGCAGCACCACTCGCCCGCCTCGGGCTCGTCGACTTCCCCCCCGAGATGGGTGACCTGCTGCGCTTCGGGCGGGGGGTGGACACCACCCGGCTCAAAGAGACGGGCTTCCGGCTCACACACACCACCGCCGGGGCCATCGACAGCTTCGTGCAGGCTCTCCGCCTCCGCCGCGCCGTCGGATCGGCGCCGCCGGCGTACACCTTCGACCAGGACGTCGAGCAGTTCTTCCGCCACTCGTCAGCCGTCGTGCACCCTGTAGACGGCACTGGCCGGCGCTCCCCGTCGTGAGGTTCGCCTACAGCTGCTCCTCGGCCACCACCGCTCGCCGCTCGAGCAGAGGCGTGGCCACGACGGCTCAGCGGTATGCGGCGACGTCGCCGCCCAGCCAGGTCTGGCACAGCTCGGCTCCGCGCACCGCCCACTCCTCGGCTGTCACCGCGTAGCGGACATGGTCCTCCCACACCCCGTCGATCTCCAAGAACCGTTGCGCCACCCCCTCGGCTCGCAGGGCCAGCTTGTCCACCACGCGCCTGCTCGCCGAATTGCGCGGCACGATCGCGATCTCCACCCGGTGCAGCCGCAGGTCGTCGAAGGCGAAGTGCAAGACCGCGACCACCGCCTCGGGTGCGAGCCCACGCCCGGCCACCGCCTGGTCGATCCAGTAGCCGATGAAGCCGTTCTGGAACGGGCCCCGCTGGATGGACGACAAGGTGATCTCTCCGACCAGGCGACCCTCGACGAAGATCCCGAAGCCGAAGCCACTCCCGAGCTGGCGCTCCCGATCTCGGGCCGCGCACCGTGCGGCGAAGCTCGCTCGGTCCTCTGGTGCCGGCGGGGCGCCCGCCGGGCGCGGCTCCCACGGCACCAGCCAGTCGCGGCACCGACACCGGATCTCCGACCAGGCGCTGTAGTCGTGCTCTTGGAGGATGCGCAACCGGACCCGACGGCCGAACAGCTGCGGTGCCGGCGACCGATCGGTCCGACCGATCATCGTCCGAGCACCTCGCCCAGCGCTCCGAGCAAGGCCATGACATTCGCGGGCCGGGCGGTGTGCCCCATGCACCCGATCCTCCACACCTGGCCAGCCAGCTGCCCGGCACCGCCACCGATCTCTATGTCGTACTCGGTGAGCAGCTGCATGCGGACGTCGGCTTCGCTCCTGCCGCCTGGGATGTCGCGAGGCACGACCACCGTGGTCAGTTGGGCCAACCGGTGGGCCTCGGGGGCGAAGAGCTCGAGACCCAAGTCGACCAGGCCGTCTTGCAGCAGCGTTCCGCAGCGGCGGTGCCGCTCGCACGACGCCGCCACGCCTTCCTCCATGAGCGCACCCAGCGCGCCGTGCAACGCCCCCACCATCGTCACCGGCGCCGTGTGGTGGTACGCCCGCCCCGCGCCGGCTTCGACGTAGCCGGCGATCAGGCTCAAGTCGAGGTACCACGACGACGGCCGCTCGACCAGACGAGCCCTGGCCCGCTCCGACACCGTGATCGGGGCCAGACCTGGCGGCGCGCCCAAGCACTTCTGCGAGCAGCTGTAGGCGATATCGGCCCCCCAGCCGTCCACTTCCACGGCCATGCCCCCGAGCGACGTCACCGTGTCGACCACCAGCAACGCGTCACCCCGGCCGGCGGCCACCGAAGCGACGTCGTTGGCGACACCAGTAGACGTCTCGGCGTGGACCAGAGCGATGAGAGCCGGCGATCGGTGCGCCTCGAGCAGCTGCCCGGGATCGAGGGGCTGCCCCCACGGAGCCTCCACCCGCACTACTTGCGCCCCGACCCGGGCCGCCGTCTCGGCCATGCGCTCGCCGAAGAGCCCGTTCACCCCCACGACGACCGGGTCACCGGGCCGGACCAGGTTGACGAAGGCAGCTTCCATCCCCGCCGAGCCAGTGCCACTGAGAGGCAGCGTCAAGGCGTTCGCTGTGGCGAACGCCGTACGCAGGCGATCACAGGTGTCGTCCAAGACGCCCAGGAACTCCGGATCCAGATGACCGATGACCGGCGCTGCCAGCGCCGTTGCCACCTCAGGGTAGGGGTTCGACGGGCCGGGACCCATGAGCAGTCGGTCTGCGATCGGCGACATCCCCCGATGCTAGGCACATCGGGCCATGTCCCCGCCACGTCGGACCGGTCGCAGCAACCTCGGCGAGACGGCCGCGTGCAGGGCTCCCACTGGAGCCGCGGCGCGCTGGAGGCAGTGACCGGGCCGCACCAGGCACGGCGCGAGACGGCCGCGTGCAGGACGGTCCGAGGACCCTGCACCCCGGGCGCCCGGACGACAGCTGCGGGCCGTCACTGCTGGCGCAGCGACGCGGCCAACCCGTCGAGGATGTCGTCTTCGGACACAAGGCAACGGGTCCGACCGAAGTACGCCATCACCTCGGCCAGGACGAGCACACCTGCGACGATGACGTCGTGGCGGCCTTCGACCATGCCCGTCTCTGCACGGCGCTGCGCCGCAGGCTCACCTGCCAGCCGGTGGAGCCACTCCTCTACCTGGTCGGCAGTGACCACGCTGTGGTGCACCAACCGCCGCTCGTAGCGTCGCACGCCGTGCACCAACATAGCCACGGTGGCCACCGTGCCGGCCAAGCCGACCATCCACCCGTCGTCCGACGGCGACGGCAGGCCACCGCAGGTCTCGGCCAGCGCACGGTGCACTTCCTGGCGAGCACGGTACAGCTGGGCGATCGACGGTGGATCGCTCACGAGGAGCCGCTCGGTGACCCGGACACAGCCGACGTCGACCGACACCGCAGCCAGCGGGCGCGTCTCCAGGTGGCTCCCCACGCCCGCGCCGGCCCCGGATCCGGCACGGGAGGTGGGCAAGCCGGCCACAGCGGCACGGGAGGTGGGCATCCCGGCCACAGCGGCACGGGAGGTGGGCAAGCCGGCATCGGCCGCCCCCGCGGCCGATGCCCGGCCCACGAGGGGTGTCGGACCTCTGACGGGCGCCGAGCCTACGGCTACCTCCGTCGATCCGCCACCGATGTCCACGACCAACGTCGGAGCGCTCGGCGCCCACCACGCCGGGAGCTGCGCGGTGGCGCCGGCGAACGACAGGCGGGCTTCTTCGGCACCGAGCAACACCTCGGGACGAGCCCCGAGCACCGCCTCGGCCTGGTCGAGGAAGGTGTCGGCGTTGGTGGCGTCACGTACCGCCGAGGTGGCCACCACCCGCAGACGGCCCACCTGGTGGCGCTCCATCACCTGGCGGTAACGGCGAAGGACCGCGACCGTCCGCTCCACCGCCGCGTGATCGAGCCGGCGGGTGGCGTCGACCTGCTGCCCCAGGCGCGTCACCTCCATGATCCGCTCGAGCACCGTGCCCGAGGGGTCCACCACGATGAGCCGGGTGGAGTTCGTGCCGCAGTCCACGGCGGCGACCGGTGCTCCGGTCATGTCGCCGGCTCGTCATGTCGCGGGAATCCCACGAAGGCACCCCGGTCGAGCGCGAGCTCGGCAGCCACCCAGGCGCCGACAGGATCCTCTCCACCGGCCAGGGTCCACGCCAGGTGCGCGTGGAGGCACTTCACGCCTCGGCGGGTGCCACCCACCCCGCCACTGGGCCACGGCCGGGGCGCCGGGGCGCTCGAGAGGTAGCGCTGGACGATCCGCAGACGTTCAACTGCGTAGCGAGCGTGCGCACCGTCGACGGCCGCCGCCGGCACAGCGGCCGCGGCTCGACGAACCCCGCCGGTGGACTCCAGGCGGCTGACCGCCGCCCGGAGCTCGGGATCCACCAGCCAATACCTGGTGGGCATGGGGGTGCCGTCGGCCAGCCACGGCTCGTTCTCGATCACCGCCGGCGTGCCGTCGCGGCGGCGGATCACGACACGAAAGCAGCCGGCCGGCTCCCGTCCGAGCAGCCGGGCCACCGCGAAGCGGTCACCCTCGACAGCGCCGGTCGGCAAGTCCGCAGCATCACTTCGTGCTCGGTGGTGACCCGTCCCGGTCGAACGGTCTCCGGTGCCGGTCGCCGGGCCCGCGCTAGCGGCCGCGGAGCCGGCAGTGGCGCTACCAGGGTCTGCTCTGCCAGCTGGGCCGGCGCTAGCGGCCGCAGAGCCGGCGGTTGCGCTGCCAGGGTCTGCTCTGCCAGCTGGGCCGGCGATCGTGCTCGGTGCCAGCACGCACGACCTCGCCGGGCGAGGGCCGTCCGAGGACGGCATCCTAACCCCAGAACTCGAGGCTGTGCGCGACGCGCGTCCAGAAGCCGGGGCTGCCCCGGCGCTTCGAGACCCGCCGCGAGGATCCGGCGCGCGCCGAAGCACCGGCGACGCCGGTCGAGCTGGCCCCCGACACCGACCCGATGCCCACCGCTTCGGCCGAGGAGGGCGATCCAGGCGCGGCCACCGGCTGCGACAGCGGCGACTGGCCTGCCTCGCTGTGACTCGTGGCGGAGCCCGAGCGACCGGCAGGCACCACGATGTAGGCCTTCTGCCCGGGCTCGATGTAGCCGAACTGCCGATGGGCCAAGGCCCGGATGGTCGCCGGCTTCGCCAGGGTGGCTGCCTGGGCGGCGAGCTCCTGGTTGTCGTGGGCCAGACGCCGCACAGTAGCAGCGGTGGCCGCCACGGCTGCCCGCTGGTCCAACCACGTCCGAAGCGGCAAGCTGGTGGCCAGGACCACCACGGCGAACACACAGGCGCCGATCAAGGCCATACGCGCCCGGCGCCGGGCCACGGCCTCGCGCCGCGCCATCCGGCTCATCGCCCGGGGCGCCTCCTTCGCTCGCGCGGCACCCGGCAACCGGCGCGACCCGGTAGTCCCCGTGACCCGGCCGGCCGCGGTGCTCATCGGCCGCCGCTCTGAGCCAGCGACGCGCGACCCAAGTACCGGGCGCTCGATCCCAGCTCCTCCTCGATCCGCAGGAGCTGGTTGTACTTGGCCACGCGGTCCGAACGCGCCGGGGCACCGGTCTTGATCTGGCCGCAACCACTGCCCACGGCCAGATCGGCGATGACGGTGTCCTCCGTCTCGCCCGAGCGGTGCGAGATCACGCACCCGTAGCCGCCACGTCGAGCGACGTCCATGGTGGCCAACGTCTCGGTGAGGGTCCCGATCTGGTTGACCTTCACCAGCACCGAGTTGGCCACGCCGGCTGCCATGCCTCGCTCGAGCCGTTCGGCGTTCGTGACGAAGATGTCGTCACCGACCAGCTGCACCTGGGAGCCGAGCGCTGCCGTCAGCTGGGCCCAGCCGTCCCAGTCCTCCTCCGCCATACCGTCTTCGATGGAGACGATCGGGTACCGCTCGCACAGCTCCACCCAGTAGGCGGTCAGCTCGGCTGCCGGTACCTTGCGGCCCTCACCTGCGAGGTGGTACATCCCGTCGCGCCACAGCTCGCTGGTCGCCGGGTCGAGAGCGACAGCGACCTCGTCTCCAGGCGTGCGGCCCGCCGCCTCGATGGCCTCGACCAAGATGCGCACCGCGTCCTCGTTGTGGGCCAGGTTCGGTGCGAAGCCGCCCTCGTCACCCACCGCGGTGGAAAGACCACGGGCGCGAAGCACGCCGGCCAACGCGTGGTAGGTCTCGACACCCCAGCACAACGCCTCGCCGAACGACGCCGCGCCCAGCGGCACCACCATGAACTCCTGGAAGTCGACGGTGTTGTCGGCGTGGACACCACCGTTCAAGACGTTCATCATCGGCACCGGCAGCACATGGGCGTCGACGCCGCCCAGGTAGCGGTAGAGCGGCTGCGCGCAGTCCGCCGCGCCGACGCGGGCCACGGCCAGGGACACCGCCAGCACGGCGTTGGCGCCCAAGCGAGCCTTGGTCGGGGTGCCGTCGAGGTCGACGAGCGCCATGTCCAACCCCCGCTGGTCGTCGACCCGACGCCCGAGGACCGCCCGGGCGATCTCGCCGTTCACGCTGTCCAGCGCGCCGAGGACCCCCTTGCCGCCGTAGCGGTCACCGCCGTCGCGGCGCTCCGTCGCCTCGAACTGCCCGGTCGACGCCCCCGCGGGCACGATGGCACGTCCGACCGCACCCGAGGTGGAGGTCACTTCTGCTTCGACAGTCGGGTTCCCCCGTGAGTCGAAGACCTGGCGGCCCCGTACCTGCTTGATGGTGTGCATCGTCCTCGTCCTGTCTTCGCTGCCGCTCGCCGCGTTGCCGGCTGCTCGGACCCCTGCCACCCTCGTCACAGGATCCGTCCGGCGCGAGCCGGCTGCGCGGCACCTAACGCTAGCGGCCCCGGTCCACCTGGCGGCGGAACTCGTCGACCGTGATCCGAAGTGCCGTCTCGGCGTCGACCTCCAGCAGCCGGGCCAGGTCCACCGCGGCGAACAGCAATCGGCCCACCAGTTGCTCCGCCGACGGTCCGGAGCCCACCAGTTGCTCCGCCGACGGTCCAGAGCCCACCGGGCTCGGCTGGCCGCCGTGGGGGTCGGAGCCCACCGGGCTCGGGTGGCCCCTGTGGGGGTCGGAGCCCACCGGGCTCGGGTGGCCGCCGTGGGGGTCGGGGAGACGAAAGCCGGCTGCCGAAGAAGCCAGCGCTGCGACCGTGGCAGCCAGCTCCGGAGCGCTTCGAGCGCCGGCTGCTCGAAGTGCCTCTGCCCTACGCTGAACTTTGGCTGCCATCGCCAGGGCGGGGAGGGCCGTAGGAATGCCGTCGAAGATGCTGGCGCGCCGCTTCTCGCGTTGCTTGGAGAGCTCCCAGCGCGCAGCGACCTCGTCGGCTGATGCGACGGTGAGGTCACCGAAGACGTGCGGATGGCGTTCGACCAGCTTGTCATGGACGGCTCGCAGCACGTCCGCCATGGTGAACCAGCCCGACTCGGCAGCCAGGCGGGCGTGGAAGTACACCTGGAACGCGACGTCACCAAGCTCTTCGAGCAGGTGGTCGACGGCTCCCCCCGGCTCGGCCACGACCCCGACCGCATCGGCGTCAGCCCCGTCAGGCTCGGCATCGACCCCGACCCCGACCGCATCGGCGTCAGCCCCGTCAGGCTCGGCCACGACCCCGACCGCATCGGCGTCAGCCCCGTCAGGCTCGGCATCGAGCTCGGTGATCGCCTCCAGGACCTCGTAGGTCTCCTCCAGCAGGTTCGGTGCCAGTGAGGCATGGGTCTGGCGCCGGTCCCACGGGCACCGCTCACGCAACACGCGGACCAGCTCCTCCATCCGAGCCGACTCCACGGCTACCGTGCTCGACCAAGGCGGCACCCACAGTGCCGTCAGATGGTCCGGACCGACCACCTGGTCGATCTCGTGCCAGCTCACCGCCAGCACCTGCTCGTCAGGCAGGCCCAGGTGGTACAGCACCACGGCATCCGGAGGGTCGACGCCGGCCGACCCGGACCATTCGTCCACGGCCAGCTTCACCTGCGACAGCACGAAGCGGTCGTGGCACTGGGCCACCACGAACGGTCCCGGCTGACCCGCGGCGTCGACGACGAAGCTTGCTGCGTCGACGATCCGCACCGAGGAGGCCACAGGGTCGACACCCAGGCGCTCCCAGACCAGGTCCAAGAAGGACAGGGCAGGGACCACCTCGACATCGAGATCTGCACGGGCCCGCAGCGACACCACCGTCCGTTCGGCGACAAGCGGTGAGCCCGGCACGGCGTAGCAGACGTAGCCACCGGTCTCGTCCGCTGCAGCGGCGGCGGGAACGGCGCCTACGACGTCGGCGAGAGCGCCACGGGCAGCGCCAGCCAGGCGCTCCACGATCGCGTCGTAGACGTCGTCGAAGGTGGCGGCTTCGTCGTAGAGGTCGTCGAACGACGTGACGTTCGCCCCGGCGCCGAGCATCTGCAGCGCCGCCTCGGCCGCCGGATGCCGGGTGGTACGCAAGAAACACTGCCGGGCACCGCCCATGGCTCTTACCGACCGGTGTGGCAGCAGCTCTGCGCCGGCGGGCCCGAGGCCCACCACCACGACGGTGGGCCGCACGAGGCGGGCGTCTCTCGGAGCTCTTGGAGCAGCGCTGATCCGAAGTTCTGCCTCGGATGGACCAATACCGGCGTCTACCTGGGCCAACGTGCGTCTCCCCTGACTACGCGTCGTCATGTGCTCCCGCCACCTGAACCACTGTGACCTGCGCAAACAAGTACAGCCTTGCAAGGTTGGGGCAGTCTCGGGCGAACCCGAGCCGAGATCGACCTGGAGCCACAACGGACGCCGCTGCGGCCAGGCGATCCCGGCGGGTTCCTACGGGCCTCGGTATCAGGTGGTCAAGACGGGCACCGGCATCCCGAGCACCGCGGCAGCCTGGTTCGCTGCCGGGTCGAGGACGGTGGCGCTGGGCGGCGGGGTCGGCGGCTGCAGGCCGACCCGGCCCTTCCAGGTGCCGTAGCGGGGGTTGACAGTCACCGGGGTGTCACGCACCAGCTGCCCCAACGCCTTTTGGGCCGCACCAGCCGTCGACGACAGCAGCTGCTGGCGGATGCTCGCCGCCACCGACGACAGCGGCGCCTCGGATGCCGACCTCAGCTTCACCACCAGCCAGTAGGTGGTCCCCGTGCTCGGATCAGCCAGCGCCATGGGAGCCAGCAGAGCGCCGGGCGCCGCCTTGGCGATGATGGCAGCGTCGGTGCCGCCGAAGGTGCTGGACAGAGCGGACTGCAGCTCACAGGGCAGCTGGCCACCGCTGGGGGTCACCTGGGTATCGGCTCCGGGGCCGAGCGCTGCGGAGGCGAAGCTCTCCCCGTGGGACACCGAGGTCCGGATTCCCTGTGCGGCCGCCTGGGAGCCAGCCACCACCACCGAGAGGCACGCTTCACGGTAGGCAGCCTGGTGGTGACGGTAGTAGCGGGCCACTCCGGCGCTCGACACGTCGACGTGACCGACAGCCGCTTCGAATTGCTCTTGGAGCGCCAGGAACCGTTCGATGCGGCTGTCGAAGGCGCTGGGCAGGCCGGCCACAGGATTGGCGGTCAACC
>JAKAQW010000327.1 GCA_021819525.1 Actinomycetes bacterium | reverse complement strand
TGTGCCCCGCTTCACCGGCGTAGCCCGCCGCCCCACGGACGACTTCACCGGACACGATCAGCCCGACACCGATGCCGGTACCGACGGTGACCACCACGGCGTCCTCGGCATGGCGCGCCGCACCGAGCCGCTTTTCGCCCAGAGCGGCACACGTGGCGTCGTTCTCCACCGCCACCGGCATTCCCAGCTCGCCCGGCATGCTGGCGACCAGATCGAGCCCTTCGCCTCGAGCCAGGTTCGGCGAGACGTGCAGGCGGCCCTGGCGGTCGACCTGGCCAGGCAGCCCGATTCCGACGGCATCCACCCGACGGCCACCGGCACCGGCCTCGTCGACCAGGTCGGTGACGAGCGCCGCCACAGCGTCGTACAGGGGTCCGCTGCGCGACGCCAAGGGGCTCGGCGACCGCTCAGGCGGCGGCACGCTGCGACGGGCTTCAGCCACGACTGCTGCTTCCCGGGTCACCACCACCCCGAGCAGCTTCGTCCCGCCGACATCGACGCCGATCGTGGACAGCTCGTCGTCGACAATGTCGGCTGCGGAAGGAGGACCGACCCCGGCGCCGGGCCCCCGCGGGGACATCAGGCGGTGATCGACGACTCGACCCGGTCCTTCAACGACGCCAGGGCGATGTGCATGATCCTGCTCTGGGCCCGTCGTTTGATGAACCCGGGGAGCGGGACCCGGAGCTCCACTTCGAGGGTGTAGAGCACATCGGTGCCACCACCGCTCGACGGCGTGAAGGTGTACGACCCGTCGAGCTTGGCGGTCAGGTCGCCGGCGACCTGCTTCCACGCCAGGGTGGTCGGGCCGCCGCTGTAGTCGTAGAGCAAGGTGTAGCTGGTGCTCCGACCGAAGGCGGCGGCCCGGTAGGTGACCCGCCACGGCCTTCCCTGCGCGTCGCGTTCGTCGACGCGGACTGCTTTGACGTCCGCCGCCCACTGCGGGTACCGCTCGACGTCGCTCACGACCGCGAAGCACGCTGCTGGTGCTGCTGCCACGACCATCCGTTCGGTGGCTTGTTCCGCCACGTCTTCTCCTCCATCGGTGCCGGTGACGCTCGAGGCCGGTAGAGGGGCGGTGCACCGGCCGGTCCGGTGCACGCCGAACGCCCCTGCCCAGCGCTGGTCAGTGCCCTGTCGTCAGCCTCCCACGTCGAACAGCGCGTCGGCCAGCCTACGCGCCAGATGGTCGTAGTCGGCGACCTGCTCCACGCGCCGCCGCGCCTCGGCGCCCATCTGGCGCAGGCGCACCGCGTCGGCGAGCAAGCGGCGCATCGCGAGCGCCACCGCCGACCCGCTGGCAGGATCGTCCACCACCAAACCGGTCTGGCCGTGCGCCACGGCTTCGTGGGCCCCTCCGCTGCGGCCGGCCACCTGGGGCACCCCTGCTGCCGCTGCCTCCAAGAACACGATACCGAAGCCTTCTTGCTCGAGCCCGAGCCAGCGGTTCCGGCAGGCCATGACGAAGACGTCGCCCACGGCGTAGAAGTCCGGCAGGTCGGCCTCGGTGATCCGGCCCAGCAGCCGAACCGGAGCCCCGAGCCGGTCCGCCATCCGCCGCAACCGACCGGCGTCTCGTCCCTCGCCACCAATGGCCACGGTCAGCTGGGGAAACGAGGGGACGAGCGCGGCAGCCGCCTCGATCAGCACGTCCATCCCCTTGCGGGGCACGAGCCTGCTGACGCTGGTCACCAGCGGCCCGACGACGGGCAGCGCGAGCCGGCGGCGCACCGCTAGTCGATGCGCTGCTTCGAGCGGGTGGAACCGCTCGACGTCGACCCCGGGGGGCACCACCACCGCAGGCGGCATCCGCCACCCGGCCGCTGCCCGCGCCTCGGCCTCGGGGAACCCTCCGGCGCATACCGCCAGCTGCGCATGGGCCAGGACATGGGCCAGCATCCGGCGGCCGCCGGGAAGGTGGCCTGGCACCGACACCTCGGCACCGTGCAGGACGACACCGTATGGCAACGGCAGCTTCGGGCCGAGCAGACCTAGAGGCAGCACCGGGTCGAGCACGACCAGCGACGCCCCCACCCGCTGCGCTACCTGGCTTATGGCCGAGCCGACAGCCGGCGTCGGCAGCAGCACCTTGACCGGCAGTCGTTCGATCCGGACGCCGAGCGCTGCCGCCTCGGCGTCGAACCGCGGCGCGCCAGGATGTGACGAGGCGGTGACCACCACGTAGCTGGTGGGATCGAGACGTCGCCAGAGCTCCCACAGGTAAGCCTGGATACCTCCGATCTTTGGCGGGAAGTCGTTGGTGACCAGGAGGTGGGTCACTGCAGCGCCCCCTGGCCGACGAGCCGAGGCCCCAAGGGGTGATCCCGGTACCGGGCACCGTCGGCCGAGGAGGTAGCACCTAGTCGCACTCGCACCTCCTCATGCTGGCATGGCCCGCTCCGCCCGCCGGCCACCGAGCCCCCGGTAGCGGCTCGAAGCCCCAGCACGCAGGCGACCCGCACGCTCGGTGAGCTGGGGGGCAGTCGGTGAGCTGGGGAGCAGTCGGTGAGCTGGGGAGCAGTCGGTGAGCTGGGGGGCAGTCGGTGTCCGGCAGGCGTCTCATCCGGTCCGGCGCGGGACGAAGCGCAGCGCGCCTATGAGCCCTGCCCCGGCCAGCGTCTCGATGGCGCGGGCCTCGTCCTCCTGGAGAAGCACACCGGCCTGGTGGACCGCGCTGCACGCGTCGCCAGACGTCGCCCGCCGGTCGACCGCCGGTACCGCCTGCGTCTGGCGGGGCGGCGCCGAGAGGTGGGCAGCGCACCGCGCCCCGTACGAGGACCGTGCCCCGCTCGAAGACCGTG
>JAKAQW010000326.1 GCA_021819525.1 Actinomycetes bacterium | reverse complement strand
GTGCCGGCCGAGGGTGTGTCACCCGGGGCCGGGGGTGTCAGGCGGCGTCGGGTGCGAGGCGGCGTACCGGGTCAGGCGGCGCACCATGTCAGGCGGCGGAGGGCTGGCGCGGCACGAGCAGGCCGTCGGACTCACCGACGACAGCGACGCCGGCCCGACCGGCGGCGGCGAGCACCACGGCGTCCGGCGTGGTGTGCGACACCACCAGTGCCCGAGTGCTCGCACCCGAGCGTGCCAACGTCGCGGCGCGGCTCTGCGCTCGCTCGACGTCGTCGACGTGTGCTGTCCACGCGGCTTCGACGACGAAGATCACGTCGCTCGTGTCGGGAAGTCTGGCCTCGATGAGCGCGTCGGCGCGCTCCACCTCGGCCGCAGAGGCTTCGTCCAACGCGTCGAGCAGGGCGGACAAGCGAGCGTCGTCGATGAGGCGAGCACCGGTCGCGAGCCGGCGCGGCACGAAGCGCCTGGGATCCTGGCGAACACGGCTCTCGAGCGCCGAGCCCTTCAACTCGGCGAACTGGTCGTCGGCCCGCTGCTGCCAGCGCAGCATGGCCTGCTGTGCGATGACGACCTGGGCAAGCTCCTGCTCGGTGCGCTGCTGGGCGTCGGCGAGCTGCTCGAGGCGCTGCTCGGTGCGCTGCTGGGCGTCGGCGAGCTGTTCGAGGCGCTGCTCGGTGCGCTGCTGGGCGTCGGCGAGCTGTTCGAGGCGCTGCTCGATGCGCTGCTGGGTGTCGACGAGCTGCTCGAGGCGGGCGGCGAGGCGGCGCACCAGCTCGGGCAGCTCCAGCATGTCGTCGCCGAGGAGCACCGCCCTGAGCTGGGCGCGCAACGCTGGATCCCCTTCGAGTTGGCGGATGATGCCCAGCGTGTCCACGCCGAAGAGCCTACTTCCGTCGTCCGGAGCGTCCGGCAAAAGGCAGCCGATCGTTCAGGCAGTCGATCGTTCTACCTCCCCACGCCAGCGCGTGCAGATCGCTCAACGACAGCGCGTGGAGATGCTCACTCCACCAGGCTGTCGCGCAGTACGGTTCGAGCTCGTGGTGACCTGGCCTTTTGCCTGCGACTTGTCCCGTCCCGGGCCGATTCGCGACAGCCTGCCACGAAGGCCAACGGCGAGCTGAACGTCCGCAGCCTCCTGAGGCACTGGGCTGTCGCCGCCACCCTGGCCCCAGCCCTCGTGGAGGGTGTGGTCAGACGTTGGTCAGCTTGTACCCGATGCTCGGCCCGCCGAGGTTGGCCCCCATCACGAGGGGGATGTCGTGGGTGGTGCCACCGACGTCGAGCCGCAGCGTGCCGATCTGCTGGCCTCGGCGCAGCGACGGCGGGAGATGGCCGACGGTGACGTCGGTCGGCACCTGCATGCCGGGCCACGTCATGGTGGTGAACCCCTGTGCTGCCACCACCGTCGCGCTGGCACCCCAGGCGGTGGTCACCTCGGCTACCTTCTGGCCTTTGGTCACCAGCGGGCGCTGGGCCAGGTGCGGCTGGAGGGCCTGGACCAGGCTGGTGGCGTCGCTCTCCGCGGTCTGGATGATCGGCGGGGTCTGCTGGCCGAGCACGGCGCCGATGATGTGCACGGTGGTACCACCCACCGGCTCGGCGGCGTCGAAGAGGAAGCAGCCGCCAGCCTGGCCGTCGGAGCCGGTCTTGATCCCGATGAACCCGTTGTGGCCCAGGTTGTAGTCGTAGTTGTAGACGGTGCCGGCGACCGGCAGGGTCACCTGGGCCATGCCCACCATGCTGGCCAGTACCGGGTTGGCCATGACTGCCTCCCCCAGCCGGATCAGATCGGGGGCCGTGCTCACCGACGCGGGGTTCAGCCCGCTCGGGCCGGCGAAGTGGGTGCGGGTCAGGCCCATGGCAGCCGCCCGGGCGTTCATCTTCGCCACGAAGGCGCTCACCGAACCGGCGTCCCAGATGGCCAGCGCCGTGGCCATGTTGTTCCCCGAGGGGACCAGCATCGCTTCGAGCGCCTGCACCTCGGTGAGGTGCTCCCCGGCGGTCACCGCCACCACGGACTGCTGGGTCGCCACGTCGGACTGGTAGGTGGCGGCGTCGGCTGGGGTGATGGTGATGGTGGGGCCCGGCTCCCCGACGCCCAGCGGATGGTCGTGGATCACCACCAGGGCAGTCATCAGCTTGGTGATGCTGGCGATGGGCTGCGGTGTGCTGCTGCTGCCGGCGGTGCCGACCAGCCCGGTGCCGGCCACGGCGATCGCTGCGGATCCCTGTGTCGGCCAAGGAAGCGAGAGGTGGCCACCGGCTGCGGTGAACACCGTCTCGTCGGCCCGGACGGTCGGCGCCGGAGCGGACCTCAGGACCTGCACCACGCCGAAGATCACCGCGCACACGACCAGCACCACGACCAGGGGTACAGCTAGACCGACGGCGGCTCCGCCCATCGATGTCGCGCCGTAGCCGTGACGGCGGTGGCGACCGCGGTGGCGACCTCGCCCCGGCCCCCCACCCATCCCCGCCAGCCCCGACAGCCCCGAGCCTCCGCTCACCGGACCACCTCGCGGACGTGGTGGATCGACGGCAGTTCACTTGGTGCCCCATGCCGGACGCCGAGCTCGGCCGAGGTCGTGATCCGAGTGATGCGCTCCAGGCCGCTTGGCGCGAACGGGGCCGTCACCTGGGCAGCCCGTTGGTGCCCGGCGGGCTCGACAGCGCGCTGGACCGGGAGCGCTCGAGCACCGACGCAAGTCGCCGCCGCCTCGTCTTTTCGTCCAGATCGCACGCACCGGGCACGGGGAACCCGCACGCACCGGGCACGGGGAACCCGCGCGCACCGTGGTTCTGGGAA
>JAKAQW010000086.1 GCA_021819525.1 Actinomycetes bacterium | reverse complement strand
TCGGCCGACAGGTCGGTGTGCATACCCACCACATCGACCGTTCACTGCACCACACTGAGCGGTTGTCGTCACACGTTGTCCATTGTTTGGGCACTGGCACTGTCACTGGCACTGGCACTGACGAGTCCTCGGCGCCGCTCGGCTCGCTCTCGTCTACGAGGCAGCCACGTGCGCCGCCGCCGAAGCGCGACTCAGGCGCCCAGCGGCAAGAAGGCCAGCTCGCAGCGCGCACAGTCGCCATAGGCATGGCACCGCACCACGACGTGATGTCGGGCGAGCTCGTTCCCCGGGCAGGCTCGGGCCGTGCACCCTGCCGCCGTGCCGTCGTCGTGCAGTACCAGGATCCCTCGGCACTTGGTCATCGGTGCTCCCTTCGTCGCCTCATGCCCCGCCTGCCCGTCTGGTATCGGCACCGCCGCGCCAGGGCTTGAGCCGGGGAGTGGTGCCGGGGCACACTGCGCCGATGCCCGCCGACGCCTCGCCTGCCCCCAGAGGTCCCACCTTCACTCACCGGCTTCGCGCCCGGTTCGCCGAGACCGATGCCATGGGCGTGATCCACCACGCCGCCTACCTCGGCTACCTGGAAGCCGCTCGGGTCGAGCTGCTCCGGGCCGTCGGGCACCCCTACGACGGGGTCCGAGCGTCGGGGATCGACTTCGCGGTGGTCGACGTACAGGTGCACTACATGCGGCCTGTGGTCTTCGACGACCAGGTGGCCGTCGAGCTGTGGGTCCGTGCCGCGAGCCGAGCTGCGTTCGAGATCGCCTACGTGGTGCGTGTAGGCGATCGGCGATGCGCCACCGCCGTCACGAGGCACGCTGCCGTCGGGCCCGACGGTCACCCTCGCCGCCTGCCGGCGTGGGTGACCGAATTAGCTGCCTCGGAAGAGCATCTGCCACGTCGATAGCCCCCGCACGGTGGTCGTCAGCCCCCGACGGTGGTCGTCTCGCGCCCGCCTGGGCGCTGCCCGGCACGGCGCGCGGCACCTGCCACGCGGCCTGCCTACGCGGGGCGCTCCCCGCCCACCGGCAACGGCACCAGGTGCAGCACCGCAGGGCTGGCCGCCTGAGCTCCCTCGAGCGCCGGTACCGGCTCAGGCCCCCTACCGGCTCAGTGCCGTCGCCAGCGCCACACGAGCACGGCGATGGCCGCGGCCACAGCAGCTGCGAGCGGCACGAGGCGACGGCGCAACGAGGGCCCCGCCACAGCCAACAGATCCACGGGCTCCACCGGGTGATCAGGCATCGACCGGAGCGTGCCCGACCCGGTCGATCGAGCCGCGCCGTTCTCGCCGGCACCCCCCCCAGCTGCCTCTCGCGCCGACCGCTCGGCGTCCTCCGCTCCCCTGGTCGCACCCGCGCCGCCACGCTCCGCGGCGACCTCCTCGGGGAGCGCTCCTGGCGTGGCGGCGTCCCCCCCCGACAGCACGTCTGCTTCGAGGCGCTGGGCAAACTGGTCCAGCAGGCGGCCGCTCACGTCCGCAAGCACGCCCCGACCGAACTGTGCCACCTTGCCGGTGATGGCCAGATCCGTGACGATCGACACGGCGGTGCCGTCGTCGTCGGGCGCCAGCACCGCAGTCACCGTGGCCGACGCGGTACCCTGCCCACGGGTATCGCGACCCTCTGCCCGCATCACTGCCCGTCGAGCCTCCTGGTCGCGCTCGACGAACCTGGCCACCCCTTTGTACTGGGCGGTGATCGGCCCGACCTTGACCTTCACCACGCCGTGGTACTCCTCGCCCTCGACGCTTTGGAGCTGGGCACCGGGCATGCACGGCGCGATCCTCGGCAGGTCGGTGAGGACGTCCCACGCCTGCTCTACCGGCACAGACACGTGGAAGTCGTTCCGTAGCTCCATGGTCATGCTCCGTTCGTCGTAGCGCTGGACATGCGACCCAGCGGTCAGTTCCCTGCCAGGCTACCGGCTGCGGCCCGAGCCACGAGCCGCAGCCGGGCCGGTAGATTGGCGCCAGGACCAGCTCAGCAGCCCGTCGCGCTCGGGTCGTGGAACCGTTCGACACCGCGAACCGTTCGACATGGCGAGCAGGCGGTGTCGCCTTGCTGGTCGACCGAGGCGTACAGCCAGGACGGAGGGGCTATGGAAGATCTGCTCGACGACATCGACCGATGGCGGGCAGCTGGACGGCGGGTCGCCCTGGCCCGCGTGGTCGGCGTCGAAGGCTCCGGACCGCGAGACGCAGGCGCTGCCATGGCTGTGAGCGAGGACGGGGAGGTGGCTGGCTCGGTGTCCGGGGGCTGTGTCGAGGGGGCCGTGGTCAGCGAAGCACTCGCCGTCCTGGCAAGCGGCCGGCCTCGAATGTGCACCTTCGGCTACTCAGACGACACCGCCTTCGCCGTAGGGCTCACCTGTGGCGGGACGGTGCGAGTGTTCGTGGAGCCACTGGCACCGTGAACCTCGAGGTCTTCGAGGTGCTCCGCCGGGCGCTGCGTGACCGGGCCCCGACGGTCGTGGCCACCGTGGTCGACGTGGCGGGGATCGATGCGTCCGGAGACCCCGACCGGGTCCGTCCGAGCACCGCATTGGGTGCCTCCATGGTGCTGGCCACCGGCGAGGCGCCAGCCGGCAGCCTCGGAGACCCGGACCTCGATGCCGTGGTCGGGCGCGACGCCGTCGGGGTCCTGCACAGCGGCCGGGGCGCGTTACGCCATTACGGGCCGTGCGGCGAGGCGCGGCGCGACGACCTCACCGTCTTCTTCGACGTCTTCGCCCCGCCTCCGCAGATGGTCGTCATCGGCGCGGTCGACTTCACCGCAGCCCTCGTGGACGTCGCGAAGGTGCTGGGCTACCAGGTGACCGTGTGCGACGCGCGTCCCGTCTTCGCGACGCCGCGTCGCTTTCCCCGAGCCGACGAGGTGGTGGCCGAGTGGCCCGACCGCTACATCCGAGCCCGAGCCGACCGCCTCGGGCCTCGTGACGCGCTCTGCGTCCTGACCCACGACCACAAGTTCGACGTGCCGGCGCTGGTCGAAGCCCTGGCCACGTCGGTCGGCTACATCGGGGCCATGGGATCTCGCCGCACCCACGCCGAACGCGTGCAGCGGCTCACTGCGGCAGGCGTCGACACCGCCTCCCTGGCCAGGATCATGGCCCCGATCGGGCTCGACATCGGCGCCCGGACCCCGCAAGAGACGGCAGTGGCCATCTGCGCCGAGATCATCGCCTTGCGCTCCGGGGAGACCACCGGCGGACACCTCCGTGACCTGGCCGGACCGATCCACCACGCCACCGCCTGAACCGGTGCCGTCGGCTGGAGGCCGCCTGGCGGGGCTCTCGCCAGGCGCGCGCGCAGCGCAGCCGGCGCGGCCGGCCCCCCGATCGCGCACCGTCGGCGCGGTGGTCCTGGCGGCGGGGGGTGGCTCACGCTTCGCCGGGCCGACTCACAAGCTTCTGGCGCCGTACCGGGGGCGGCCGTTGGCCCTGTGGGCTGTCGACCACGCGCTCGAGTCGGCTGTCGGGCCGGTCGCCGTGGTCACCGGCGCAGCCGACCTCCGTCACCTCCTGCCCCACCAGGTGACCGTGTTGGAGAACCCGAACTGGCTCGCCGGTCAAGCCGGCTCCTTGCAAGTCGCCATCGGCTGGGCGACCTGCACGGGCGTCGACGCGGTGGTCGTCGCCTTGGGCGACCAGCCGTCGGTCCCCGCATCAGCGTGGCAGGCCCTCGCCGCGGCACAAGGACCGATAGCCACCGCCACCTTTCGTGGTCGGCGCAGCCCCCCCGTGCGCCTGGATCGCAGCGTCTGGCCGGAGCTGCCCACCACAGGTGACGCCGGGGCCCGTGCTGTCATGGCTCGGCACCCCGAATGGGTGACCGACGTCCCTTGCGCCGGAGAACCCGACGACGTCGACACCGAGGCCGACCTTCGGCGCCTGGAGCACGACGCGGACGAGCTGCCCAGGGACGTGCCCGTCGACCGCCTGCCAGAGCGCGACCACGACCCGCGCCGAGCGCCTGGACGGACCGCCGAGTTGCGTCGCCGGCAGACCTGAGTATCCTTGGCCCCGCTGTGAGACGCCCCGGAAGCGCTGTGCCCGTCCGTCGCGCCATCCGTCCGCTGGCTCGCCCGCGGCTGCTTGCCGCGGCCGCCGTGCTTGCGGGCGCCACAGCCTTGCCGATGCTTGCCAGCCAGAGCGCCGGCGCTGCACCGACCAGCTCCCAGGGCCAGACACTGGCTGGTCAGGCAGCATCACTCGACGAGGCCCTGGTCAGCACCAGCGCGCAGCTCCACGATCTCGCCGTGCGCACCGCCGCGGCATCGGCCGCTGTCGCCCGGGCCGACCGCCTGCTCGCTGTCGATCGCGCTGCCTTGGCGCGGATGGCGGGCCGGCTCGCAGCCACCAGGGCAGCGCTGCGAGCAGAAGCCCTGGCGCAGTACATGGGTCACAGCAGCTCTTCGAGCACCGTCGCCCTGTTGTCCTCGGGGACGTCCACCCAAGCCGAAGCTCGCCAGGAGTACGTGAGCCTGTCGAACGGAGGCATGGCGACCGCCATAGACAGCTACCGCAGCGCCCGGGCAGCGCTCGCCCGACGCCAGGCGCACCTGCACGACCAGGTGCTCGCCGACCAGAACGCCTTTGCATCGCTGGTGCGCCAGCGCCAGTCCCTGAACCAAGCCGTGCACCACGAGCAGCAGCTCCTGGCCCAGGTGCAAGCCCGCCAGGCGGCTCTTGCCGCGCAAGAGGCACAGGCCGCGGCAGCCCGCCAGGCCGCCATGGCCGCAGCCCGAGCAGCCCGAGCAGCCCGAGCAGCCCGAGCGGCCCAAGCAGCCCAAGGCGCTCCTCTGGCTGTGTCGGTAGCCACGCTCGGAGGCTCGTCGAGCTCGGCGTCGTTCGCCGAGGATCTGGCTCGCTTGCGCCAGTGCGAGTCAGGGGACGACTACCAGGCCAATACCGGGAACGGCTACTACGGGGCATACCAGTTCGCCCTGTCGACCTGGGAGAGCCTGGGCTTCTCCGGCCTCCCGAGCGCTGCACCGCCTGCCACCCAGACCCAGGCCGCGACCGAGCTCCAGCACGAAGCGGGTTGGGGGCAGTGGCCGGTCTGTGCTGCCCTGCTCGGGCTCGACTGACCGGCACCTGACCGGCGAGCACCACGGTGCAGCTGGGACGGAGGCAGGCCGCACTGCGAGGTCGCGTGGTCGACAGCACGTCGCCTGCCAGCGCCTCGACGACCGGCCTCGGCCCGCATGCTCCCGACGGGATGGCGCTGCGAGCATCGCCGATCGCATCACGGCAGCGGAACTGCTGGTGCGATGCCTGGAGGCCGAGGGCGCCGGCGAGGATCGCTTCCCGCTGTGCTCGTAGAGGATCGTGGCTGCTACCCTCGGTGAGCGCTCCGGTCCGTCTCGACGCGTTCGAAGGTCAAAGGAGACAACGTGCGCACGAAGACCATGCGGGCATGGGCGGTAGAGCGGCCCGGCGCCATCGACACCGGGCCGCTGCAGATGGTGGAACGTCCCGTGCCGGTGGTCGGGCCGGGTCAGGTGCGCGTCCAGGTGCGAACCTGCGGCGTGTGCCGAACAGACCTGCACCTCGCCGAAGGCGATCTGGCTCCGCGGCGTCCCGGGGTCGTCCCCGGCCACGAGGTGGTCGGCACGGTGCTCGAGGTCGGTCCCGGCTGCACGGCGTTCGAACCAGGTGATCGTATCGGGATCGCCTGGCTGGCACACAGCTGCGGGCACTGCCGGCACTGCGCCGCGGGGCACGAGAACCTCTGTCTCGAACCCCGCTTCACCGGCTGGGACGTAGACGGCGGCTACGCCGAGCAGGCAGTCGTCGAAGAGGCGTTCGCCTACCGGCTCCCCGAGTCGTTCGACGACGAGCAGGTAGCCCCCCTGCTGTGCGCCGGGATCATCGGCTATCGCGCGCTACGCCGCTCGGCGTGCCCGCCCGGCGGGCGCCTCGGATTGTACGGTTTCGGCGCGTCGGCTCACATTACCGCCCAGCTCGCCCTGGCCGAAGGCGTGCGGGTCCACGTCCTGTCCCGCTCCGAGGAGTCCCGGCACCTGGCGACGGTGCTCGGCGCGACCAGTGTCGGCGACGCAGCCGATCCGCCACCAGAACCGCTCGACGCAGCCATCCTCTTCGCGCCGGTGGGCACCTTGGTCCCCCCGGCGCTCCAGGCGCTCGATCGCGGCGGCGTGCTGGCTGTGGCCGGCATCCACCTGAGTGACATCCCTGTGCTCGACTACCAGCGACACCTGTTCTACGAGCGGGAGCTGCGCAGCGTGACCGCCAACACCCGGGCCGACGGCGTCACCTTCCTCGCTCGCGCAGCGGCGATCGGCATCCGGGTGACGACCACTGCCTATCCCTTGGCACGGGCTGACGAGGCCCTTGCGGACCTGGCACATGACCGGGTCACCGGGGCTGCAGTGCTGGTGGCAGGGTGATGAACCTCAAGCGGATCGTGGCGTCGAGGGCGGCCACCTCGTCGAGCAGGGCGCCAGGGGTGTCACAGGACACATCGGCGATGACGTAGCCGACCTCGCCCCGGGTGCCGAGCAGCTCGCCCTCGACGTTCAGCCCGTGGCGGGCGATGAGCGAGTTGATCTCGGCCAGCACCCCGGGCACGTTGCGGTGGACCACGAGCAGCCGGCAGCCACCTGCCAGCTCTCCGAGGTCGAGCCCGGGCAGGTTCACGCTGAGCGCCGTGGAGCCGTGGAGCACGTAGGCGGCCAACTTGCCGGCCACGAAGTTGCCGATGTCCTGCTGGGCTTCCTCGGTCGACCCGCCGACGTGCGGGGTCAAGATGACGTTGGGTAGGCCGCGCAGCTCGGACACGAACGGCTCGGCGCTACTTGCAGGCTCCTGGGGGAACACGTCGATCGCCGCCCCCGCCAGATGCCCGGACTCCAGGTGCGCACGTAGCGCCCCATGGTCGACCACGAACCCCCTGCTCAAGTTCAAGAACAAGCTCCCTTGGCGCATGTGCGCCAGTTCGGCTTCGCCGAACAGCTGCCGGTTGGTCGGTCGCCCGTCGACGTGCAAGGTCACGATGTCGACTGACTCGAGCAGCTCCTGCAGGGTGCCACAAGGACGGGCGTTCCCCAAGGCGAGCTTGTCGGCAGTGTCGTAGAACAAGACGTGCATTCCCAGGTTCTCCGCGATCACCGAGAGCTGGCTGCCGATGTTGCCGTACCCCACGATCCCGAGACGACGACCTCGGATCTCGTGGCTCCCGACAGCGGACTTGTCCCATGTGCCGGCGTGCATCGCCACGCTCTTGTCGGTCAGCCGGCGAGTCATCGAGATCATCTCGGCGATGGCCAGCTCCACGACGCTTCGGGTGTTGGAGAACGGGGCGTTGAACACCGCCACACCACGCCGGGTGGCAGCTGCCAGGTCGATCTGGTTCGTGCCGATGCAGAACGCTCCCACTGCCAGCAAATCCGGTCCCGCGGCCAGGACTGCTTCGGAAACCTGGGTACGCGACCGGATCCCGAGCAGGTCGACACCGGCGACCCGCTCGCACAGCTCCGCCTCGTCCAGTGCGCGGTCGACGGTCTCGACGCTGAAGCCGGCCGCTTCGAGCACCGACACGGCATCGCGATGGATGTTCTCCAACAACAGCACCCGTCGCCCGGTGTCGGTCCCTCTGTCATCGCTCTTTGCCATCAGCGGTACCTTTCCCTCTGAGACTCGTCTCTCCCTGAGACTCGTCTCCCTCTGAGCCTCGTCCCTCTCTGAGCCTGGTCTCTCTCCGAGACTCGTCGCCAGCAAATGCTCCCGCAGCACGAGTGCTGCTCGAAGACGCGCCGATCCGGGCCACGCCTGCAGGAGATGCGCCACTGCCAGCCGGCGCACGGTCGCTCGTGGCGGTGGCGAACAGCACACCGGGGTTCAAGATGCCCCCGGGATCGAGCGCCGACTTCACCGAGCGCATGGCGGCCAGCTCGGCCGGGCTGCGGCTGAGCGAGAGCCAACGGACCTTCGCCCGGCCGATGCCGTGCTCGGCGCTGATGCTCCCGCCGTAGCGAGCCACCAGCTCGAGCACCGCCCCGTCTACCGTGTCGTCGTCGGCGGGAGGACCTACGACGTTCACGTGCAGGTTGCCGTCGCCCACGTGCCCCCAGAGCACCAGCGTCGCTCCAGGAGCGTAGTGGGCCACCGTACGGCGTACCGACTGCTCGAATTCGGCCAGCGACCCGAGCGGCACGGTCACGTCGAGCTTGTGCGGTACGCCGATGCTCGAGACGGCCTCGGTGTGACGTTCCCGGTAGGCCCACAGGCGAGCGGCGCCTGCGTCGTCTTCGGCCACCGCAGTCGCCTCTTCGTCGACGGTGACGTCGTCGAGCACCGAAGCCAACTGTTCCACCACGCCGTCGGATCCGGTGGCCTCCACCAGCAGGTACACCGGTCGACGCGCCGAGAACGGCGGCTCGAGCCCGCCGCTCCGGCAGACCAGATCCAGGCCGGCTTGATAGAAGATCTCTGCTGCGCAGAGCCCGTCGGCTCGACGCCGCAGCTCGCCGACGAGGGAGACTGCCGCGGCAGTGGACTGGAGCCCGAGAACCGCCACAGCCCGTCGCGGCTGGCGAGCCACCAGGCGCAGCCGGACGGCGGTGAGCACGCCCAAGGTCCCTTCGCTGCCCACCATCAGCTGGGAGAGGTCGTAGCCCGTGTTGTCCTTCGTCAGGCCCGACAGGTGCGAGAGCACCGATCCGTCGCAGAGGACGACTTCGGCCCCCACGACTTGCTGGCGCATGGCCCCGTAGCGCACGACGTGTAGCCCGCCGGCGTTCGTCGCCACCATGCCTCCGACGGTTGCCGAGCCCCGGGCCGCCAGGTCGACGCCGAAAGCCAGCCCGGCACCACGCGCTGCATCCTGCACGGCGCGCAGGGTGACCCCGGCGCCGACGGTGACCTGGCATGCCACTTGGTCCACCGGACCCATCTCCACCAGCCGGCCGGTGCTCAGCAGCACCGGACCCTCACCAGCGCTCTGCGCCGGCGGCGCGGGGACCGACCCTCCGACCAGCCCGGTGTTGCCGCCTTGGACCACCACGGGCACCCCGGCTGCCGAGCAGGCCCGGAGCACCTCGGAAACCTGCCGGGTCGTGCCCGGTCGCACCACCGCGGCTGCCGGTCCACAAAAGCGACCGGTCCAGTCCGTGGTATAGCTCGCGAGCACATCGGGGTCCCGCAGCACATGGGCAGAGCCCACCACCGCCACCAGCTCGTCCATGAGGGAGCCGAGATGCGCTCGAGGCGGGCCGAGGGTGGCCGCGGATCCTGCTCCACGCACCAGCTCTCCGTGCGAGCCCTCCGCCGTCGCAGCTCCGATCGAACCCGGGTCAGGTGGGGAAGGAGGCGGAGGTGGCACGAGGCGAGCGTCTTTCGTGAGGAGTCGGACCTGCGGTGTCGTTCACCCTACCGGTCGACCTTCCCGCTGGCGTCCGCCGGTCCCCTGCCGAGCGCCCGTTGGCCACATGGCTGCTCGGCGTGCTCGCACGCGGGATCCGATCAGCTCGTCGAACGATTCCCGCCGGGTCGGTGGGCGCGTACGAAGCAGTACTGGGTGGCGTCGCCCACCGTGCCGTCGAGCACCAACCCCCCAGCGGCCAGCGCGCGCAGCAGATCTCGGCGTGCCACCGCCGATCCGAGCCACGGCGAAGACAAGCACCCACGGGGGCGGCGGCCACGGATCTGGGCGAGACGGTTGCGCCAGGCGTGCTGGCCCGGATGCGACTCGGCTCGGTGGATGGCCGGAAAGTCGCTCACCTGGAACAGCGTCCAGCCGCCTGGACGCAGCACCCGGCCGATGTCGCGCACGTAGCGACAGGTGATGGCCGGGTCGGGGATGTGCTGGAAGACGATGAAGGAGTAGACGACGTCTGCGCTGGCGTCGGGAATGCCGGCGAGGTCGATGCCGCTGCCGACGAAGAGCGTCACGTTCGTAAGGTCGGCGAGCGCCTCCCGAGCACGCCGCACCATCTCCTCGGACACGTCGACTCCGATCACCTTCCCGGCTCGCAGCGCGAGGGGCCGGGTCATCCGGCCCATGCCGCAGCCGATCTCTACCACGTCGTCGCCGGGGAGCACGTGGTCGTCGAACAAGCCGAGCGTGCGCTCGAGGTTCTCCTCTCCGGAGCGCCAGAACGCTTCGGGATCACTGTGCGCATAGTCCAGTTCACTGTGGATGTAGAACATCGCGTTCTCCCGGGCCTTCGCATCCCAGTAGTCCCGCATGGTCCGTTCGACCTCGCGATGGCGCCCGTTCACCGGCCCCCCTTCCAGCAGCTCTCCACGACCCGACAACGACCGGTCTCGAGCACCCTTGCGCTTCTCGAGAGCTTCTCCAGCGCTTCGTCACGCGAGTCGGATCACTCCGTCTCCCCGGTGCGCCTCGCCCGCTCGAGGACCTCGTCGCCACCGTGGTGCGGTGCCCAGCGATCCTCTCGGATCCCGGCCTTGCCGAGCGGCTGGTCACACGGCGAAGGAAGACGATTAGCCAAGTGGTCTTGTGGGTAGGCATAACCGCTATAGTGTGCACAGCGGTCGTTCGCACGCTCACAAGTAGAGAGGCACTCGCATGGCAACATCGCGCAACCGGGAGACGGTGATGGCCTATCTCCGGACCCACGGCCCGGTCACCGATCCAGCTGGTCACGCCACCGCGGTGCTGAAAGCAGCGGTCGCCGAGTCGGCATCGCCGATGGCGTTCACCCAGCTCATCGCGGCTTTGGCCCGATCGGGTCACGTCGTTCGCGAAGTCCGAGGCAAGCGGACCTTCGCCATCGCCGCCGCTCAGGAGCCGGCGACGGTCGAGGCCACGGGGTCGACATCCGACGTCCAGGCTTCGGCTCCGGGCTCGGACAGCAGCGGCCGGGCACTGAGTGGTGTCGCCGCGCGCCACCACGGACGTGCACCGCGAGCTTCGAGGACCGCAGCCCCGACCGCCACCGAGACCGCGATGACCAGCGAGGCCCTGCGCGACACGACAGTGGCCGGCACCCCGGCCGGCGCGCTGGCGGCGGGACCGGTGGATGCCGACGAGGTGGCCGCCGCACTGTTGGCCCAGGTGACGAAGCTCCTCACCGATCCGAACGCGAACCAGGCGGCCGGGTGGATGCGGCGCCGGGTCTCGAAGCTCGAGACGCAGGTCACCGAGCTCGAGCAGGCACTGGCCAAAGCGCGGGCCGAGGCTCGCCAGCTCTCCGAGCAGCGGGACGAGCTCCAGGAACGGGTGGATCGGGCCGAGCAGAACCTCACGGTGCTCAGCCAGCGTCTCGACCAGCCACGTCCGGGCCACTCTCGGGCACAGCGTCGCCTCGGTCCTGCCGAGCAAGCACTACTCCTCCAGCTCCAGAACCGGCGGCAGCGCCCGGAGCATGTCGGCTAGCTCAGCTGTGCACTACCTGCCCGTGTCGATCGACGCCGGGCAGGCCAGAACTGCCGTGACTTCCCGGACGGCTGAAGCCGCCAGTCCCCTCGAGGCGATCTGATGGAGGAGCCCGTGCCCCACTTCCACGACGTCACCGACCAGCTGCGCGAGCCGTATGCCGAGCTGCGAGCCACCATCCCGGACGTGATGGCCGGCTACAGCGCCATCCACCGGGCTGCCTTGGCAGACGGCGAGCTGTCAGCCAAAGTGAAGGAGCTGATCGCGCTGGCTGTGGCGATCACCCGGGAGTGTGACGGCTGCATCGCCGCGCACGCCCGTGGCGCAGCTCGTCGGCGTGCTACCGCCCAGGAGGTCGCCGAGATGATCGGCGTCACCATCATGATGAACGGTGGACCCGCAACGGTGTGGGGACCGCGAGCCATCGAAGCGTTCCACGAGTTCGCCGATCGAACCTGACCGGACACCACTCTCGGGTACTCGGGTACAGGCCTTGCCCGATACGCGCGCGGTGGTGCCTGCCACGGGGGATCCGCCCCCGAGCCTGCAGTGGCGCTGCAGGCGCCGCGCTCGACGAGGCGAAGCACGCGCCGACGTCCCAGTGGGCGACCCCGACGTTCGGTGCACTGGTCACCCACCATCGGCTGCCACCGCTGCCGGCAGGCACCGGCTGGCGAGTGGTCTCGTCGGAGCCGACCGGGCCCGTGGTAACAGTGACCTTGGCCCACAACGGGGAGCTCACCGAGGTGCCCGTGGCGGTCGTCTGCACCGACGGTCGGTGGCGGATCAGCGACCAGGGAGTGGCGGCCACCCACCCTTCTTCGACCCACACCCCGGTTGGAACCACGAGGTCGGCGACGTCGGCCGCGTCATAGCGCAGGCACCTCACCGTACTGCTTCAGGCCCAGTGCCACGACTCCTCTTCGTGTGCGAGGATGCTGCTGTGCCGCATCGCAGCATCCGCGACCCCGACCGGCTCCACGCTCTGCTCGATGCCGTGCTGGTGGTGGGGTCTGGGCTCGACCTCGAAGGAGTGCTGCGCCGCATCGTCGCAACCGCGTGCGACTTGACCGATGCCCGCTACGGCGCGCTCGGGGTGCTCGACGAGTCCGGGACCACGCTGGAGCGGTTCGTCCACGTCGGGATCGATGACGAATCGGTGGCCCGCATCGGCCGACCGCCGGAAGGAGCCGGGCTGCTCGGACGCCTCGTCGTCGACCCCAAACCGCTGCGCCTCACCGACTCGAGCGCCCATCAGGACTCGGTGGGGTTCCCACCTGGTCATCCCCGTATGCAGAGTTTTCTGGGAGTGCCCCTGGTGGTGCGTGGTGGCGAGGCGTGCGGCAACCTCTACCTCACCGAGAAGCTCGACGGCAAGCCCTTCACCGACATCGACGAGGCGCTGGTGCAGACCTTGGCCTCGGCGGCAAGCATCGCCGTGGAGAAGGCTCGGCTCCACGCACGGGTCAGGGAGCTGACATTGGCCGCCGATCGCGAGCGGATCGCCCGCGATCTGCACGACACCGTCATCCAACGGCTCTTCGGTGTCGGGCTGCTGCTCCAGGGGGTGCTGCCGATGACCGAAGTCACCGAAGTACGCGACCGCATAAGCGAGGCGGTCGCCGACATCGACGACGCCATCCGCCAGATCCGCACCACGATCTTCGCCCTGGCCACACCGGCTGCCTCTGCCACCGGGCTTCGAGCACGGATCCTCGAGGTGTGTGCACAGGCCAGCCGCAGCCTCGGTTTCGACCCCGATGTGCGTTTTGCCGGACCAGTAGACCGCCTCGTGTCCAGCGAGGTCGGCAGTGAGCTCCTCGCCACGCTGCGCGAGGCCCTGGCCAATGTGGTCCACCACGCCCGGGCCACTGAAGTGCACGTCACCGTGTCAGTCGGCGTCGAAGTCCATCTCGAGGTCCACGACAACGGCATCGGGCCGCAATCCGAGCATCCCCACAGCGCAGGAGGCCGGGGGCTGCCGAACATGGCACAGCGCGCGCAGGCTCTTCGTGGATCGTTCACCCTCGCCGCCCACCCTCACGGCGGCACCGTCCTGTCATGGCGCGTACCCCTTGCCTCACCAGCTGAGATCACCAGCTGAGCTCACCACTTGACCTCACCAGCTGACCTCACCAGCTCACCTGACCTCACCAACTCACCTGAGCTCGCCAACTCACCTGAGCTCGCCACCTGACCTCGACGGCTGAGACCTACCTTCGCGCCCTACCCTGCGAGGGCACCCTACGCTGCACAGCGATACCTACATCGATGCCGTCACCGGGGTACGCCCCGAGGCTGACACCCGAGCGAGGAGGATCACCATGGCGATGACCAGC